>JBEBTI010000043.1:0-17615 GCA_040393845.1 Nocardioides daejeonensis | reverse complement strand
GTACGCAGCTTGCAGTTCGGGGTACGCAGCTTGCAGTTCGGGGGTCAGGCCCGTTCGCGGCGGGTCTGCTGCAACTCGAGTTGCGGTGCGGCGTCGCGCAGGTGGCCCTGACGCCACAGGGTGTGCACGATGACGGCGGCGAGAGTGGCCCCCATCAGGCCGAAGCCGAGGTCGCCGAGCGTGTCGCGGTAGGCACCGCGGCGCTCGGACGAGGTGGCGATGAAGGCGTAGTACTCGGCAATCTCCCACAGGATGGCGCCGGTGGCGCCGAGGGCGAGGGAGCGTTCGAGCACACCCCAGAACGTGGCGGTGTGGTGCATCGTGAGAAGCACGAAGGCCGCCGCCAGCAGGCCCGGGTTGATGAAGTGCATCCAGTCGTCGAACCACACGACGGTGTCGTAGAGGTCCATCCGGTTGCCCAGGATGTCGGTGAAGCAGGTGAGCGTCACCAGCAGGTCGGCCAACCAGGGGAACGACGCTCGCTCGCGCCAGAATGCATACCAGATCGCCGGGATGGTGAACGAGAGCAGCGGATAGCCGACCGCGCGCAGCCCGGCTGCCTTGTCCTCCATGTTCCCGATCTCGGGGAAGAAGACGGCGGTGGCCAGCAGGAACAGCAGGCCGGCCTTGGCGGTGATGTCGAGGCCCCGAATGACCTGGGGCGTGGGGTAGCGAGTTGCGATGACATCGACCATGGTCCGGACATCCTAGGCGTCGATCGGCATCGCACAGGCAGTGACCCTGCGTGTGCAGGGGGTGAAGTGGTGGCCCCCGCCTGCCATGTGGGCAGCAGGCGAGGACCCGACATCGGCAACAAGGGGCAGTGTCGATGTCTGGGTGAGCCTAGCCCGGGCAGTCCATGCCCAGTACGGCGGAGTCCCGTGTGGCTGCCCACGGGTGGTCTGACGCCCGGAAGGTCCCGATGGTCTGGACCAGTTGGCCCGATTTCGTCCGATCGCGTGCCTGCCGTTGTCGGGGGCACTACTGTTGTCAGTGCCCCGCAGGTGACCCGAGACGCCTGCGGGGCACTTGCATTTCCGGCCTGCGTCGCACCTCGGTTCAGTGGCGGCGTCGACAGGATGCCGGCGATCAGTCCTCTTCGACCTCTGCCTCTTTGAGGAACTCGATCGCGACCTCGAGCAGCTGGACAGCCATCTCGGGGTCGACGCCGCCGAGCATGATCTTCAGGCCGAGGTCGGCCTCGGTGTCGAGGTCCCACTCGTCGGCGTCCGGCGTACGGTCCGGCAATTCGACGAGCTCCAGGTGGAGGCCGGGGCGCTCGGACGACAGCACCACCTCGTGGGTGACGGACTCATCGGCCAGCGCCTGGGCGGCGACGCTCAGGGTGACGTCCTCGGTCTCTTCGTGCGCGTGGTCTTGCGACATCTTCGGTGCTCCTGCCGATTCGTTGTTGGGTGGCACGGCTGACAGTACCCACCGCTGGTGGGTGATCGGGTGGAGCCTCTGGCCGAACTCAGATCGGCTCGGCGACTGACTGCATGCGCTTCGTGGCGAGCTCGATCATCAGGCGTGCGGCGGGGGAGAGGTGTGCTCCGGTGCGGTGCACGATCGCCATCGTGTCGAAGGTGCGAGGGCGCAGTGACACGTGGTGGGCGTGCGGGGCCAGGCGTGGCAACAGTTGGTCGGCGACGCCTTTGTGCACGACCGAATCGGCGAGCCCCCGACCGACCAACTCGACGGCGGTCTCGACGTCCTCCACCTCGATCCGGGTCTGGGGAACGAGTCCGGCTTCGTGCACCATCCGACGCAACACCGATCGGGTGGAGTCGTCGGCGCGATAGCTCGTCTCCGCCATCACCAGCGGAGCGGAGACGAGTGCCTTCATGCTGACCGGACGGCGGGTGCGCTCGGGGTCGGCGCTGATGTAGACGAGCTCGTCGCGGGCGACCGGGATGACGGTCAGGCCTTCCAGCGTCACCTGGGGTACGGCGATCATGGCGGCTTCCAGGTGGCCGCGCCGGAGTTGCTCCTGCACCTCGATGGAGTTCTGACCCACGAGTTCCACCCGCAGCCCGGGGTGGCGTTCGAGCATGTCGGCGACCAGGTCGGCGCCGGCATACAGGCGGACCGTCCCGAAGACGCCGAACCGGATGGTGCCGGTCTCCATCGTGGCAACGCTCCGCACGGCCTCTCGGGCGTCGGCGGCGGCGGCCAGGGCGCGTTCGGCATGGGGGCGGAGCGCCTCAGCCGCCTCAGTGGGTACGACGCCCCGCCCGACCCGCGTGAAGAGGACGCTGTCGAGCGTCTTCTCCAGCGCCCTGATCTGTTCGGAGATGCTCGGTTGGGCATAGCCGAGTTCGGCGGCGGCTGCGGTGAGGGAGCCGTGCTCGACCGTGGCAAGGAAGCAGCGGAGCTGGTGCAGCGACAACATAGGGATCTCCTATGGATAAGGAAGGAAAGAAAGACTACCCCTATTGATCCCAGCGGCCGACAATGGATCTGTCAGAGTCTTCCCTCCGTCCACCCCAGGAAAACGCCATGTTTGTCCACCACTGCACCGCCTGCGATCAGCGTCAGCTGATCTTCCCGAGCCAGATCTCCGGCGTTGCCGAGGTCGACGGCCAGAGTGGTTTCGCCTTCACCTGCTGGTGCGGTCAGCCGCAGGTCTGGGCCGTCGGCCGAGCGATCGACGCTCCGGCCGAACTCCGCGTCGCTGCCTGATCCCACGGACCGGCGCGCAGGACGCGATCGGAGCGATCATCCCGGGGTGTGTCATTCTTAGGTAATGCTCACCTTGGTTGGCCGGGTCGCCGCACCGCGTCCGCCGCTGGTGGCTGCGCGCTCCCGCAGGGTCTGGACGGTCGGCGCTGCCGCGGTGGCGCTGGTGGTCGCCGTCGTCCTGAGTCTGGCACTGGGCGTGCGTGACGTCGCCTTCAATGAGGTGTGGCGAGCACTGGTCGACCCCGTCGCCGGCAACGTCGACCACAGCGTGGTCCGCGACCAACGGATCCCTCGCACGGTGATCGGTGTCCTCGCCGGCGCTGCCCTCGGGTTGGCCGGCGCTCTGAGCCAAGGGGTCACCCGCAACCCGATTGCCGACCCCGGTCTGTTGGGTCTCAACGCCGGTGCCGCTCTCGGTATCGTCGTTGCGGCTGCCCATCTGGGCATCACGTCGCCGTTGGGCGCGATCTGGTTCGCCTTCGCCGGCGCCGCGGTGGCGGCGGTGGTCGTCTTCGCGATCGGGCACGGTCGGCCGATCCATCTTGCTCTGGCCGGTGCCACCGTCACCGCACTGCTCGGACCGCTCACCACGCTTGTCCTGTTCCAGGATCTCGACGCCTTCAACTCCTTGCGGTTCTGGGCGACGGGGTCGCTGATCGGCCGTGACCTGTCGGCGGTCGCGCTGCTCTGGCCCTTCTTGGCTGTCGGGGTGGGGCTGTCCTTGCTCATCGCCCATCGCCTCAACGGGCTGGCTCTCGGCGAGGACGTCGCCGCCGCTCTCGGGCAGAGTGTGGCGACCTCGAGACTCCTGTGTGGCTCGGCGATCGTGTTGCTGGCCGGTGCGGCCACGTCGCTCGCCGGACCGATTGCCCTGGTCGGCCTCGCGGTTCCGCACGCGGCCAGACGACTGGTCGGCACCGACCATCGGTGGATGGTGCCGCTCGCAGGTCTGCTGGGTGCAGTGATGTTGGTGCTCGCCGACGTGATCGGTCGACTGGTCTCCAACTCCGACGAACTCGAGGCCGGCATCGTCGCTGCGCTGATCGGTGCACCGGTGCTGGTCGCGGTGGCTCGCGGCCGGAAGGTGGCGGGCCTGTGAGCACCGTGGTGATCGCGCACCTGCGGCATCGGCAACGGCTCCGCAGCGTGGTTGTCGTCCTACTGGCCGTGACACTGTGCGTCGGACTCCTCGTTGCCACCTTGGGGATGGGCGTCGCCGGTGTGCCGCCCGGGCGAGCTTTGCCCGCCATTCTCGGGCAGGGCGACCGGCTCGACGTGCTCGTCGTCCAGGATCTCCGCCTGCCGCGGGCGATCGCCGCGGTGTTGGCCGGCGTCGCCTTCGGGTTGGCCGGTGCGCTGTTCCAATCGACGTTGCGCAACAGCCTTGCCAGCCCCGACATCCTCGGCATCTCGGCGGGTGCGTCGCTTGGTGCGATCACCGCCATCCTCGGACCCGGCCTGGTCGGCTGGGCGGTCACCGGCAGTGCTTTCGCCGGCGCGGTCGTGGTCGCCGTGGCGATCTGGGCATTTGCGTGGCGCGGCGGCCTGCACGGGGTGCGGTTCGTGTTGGTCGGCGTCGGCATGGCCTATGTCTGTACGTCGTTGATCGCCTGGCGTCTGGCCGCTGCGGACCAACGCGAGGCAGGCGCCGCTCTGCTGTGGACGGTGGGCAGTGTGGCCGAGGTGCGCAGCGAGTCGCTCGGTCTCCTCGCGATCGGCGTACTGGTCTTCGGGGCGGGTGGTCTGGTGATCGGCCGCGAACAACGCCCGTTGGCGCTCGGCGACGACCACGCGCACAGTCTGGGTGTCGGAGCGACACGGTCGCGCGGGACCGCGCTGTTCGTCGGGGTTGCGTTGGTCGCGATCGCCACCGCGGTCACCGGTCCGATCGCCTTCGTCGCCCTGGTCGCGCCCGCGATCGCGCGTCGACTGGTCGACGACGGTGGGCCGGCGTTGGCTGCCTCGGGTGCGCTCGGTGCCGCCCTCACTCTCGCCGCCGACGTCCTCGGTCAGTACGGGCTGCCGGGGGTCACTGCTCCGGTCGGCATCGTGACCGGGTTGGTCGGGGCGCCGTACCTGTTGTGGCTGCTGGCTCGAAGCGAAAGGAGCGTCGCGTCATGAGCACGGAGATCGTCGTCGAGGGGGCCCGCCTCGGCTATCGGGGCCATCCGGTGATCGACGACCTGGACCTGGTGGTGCCGCCCGGGAAGATCACCGTGATCGTCGGGCCCAACGCCTGCGGCAAGTCGACCTTGCTGCGTGGGATGGCGCGCCTGCACCCGCTCGACGGCGGTCGGATCACCGTCGACGGGTCCGACATCGACACAATGTCCCGCCGCGAGCTGGCGAAGCGGGTGGGGGTGCTCCCGCAGTCGTCGATCGCGCCCGACGGAGTGCGGGTCGCCGAACTCGTCGCTCGCGGCAGGTTTCCGCACCAGGGTTGGTTCGGACGACACACCAGTGATGACGACGCGGTCGTGGCGCGTGCGCTCGCGGTGACCGGGGTCGCCGACCTGGCCGAACGCCGATTGGAGGAGCTCTCCGGTGGCCAACGTCAGCGGATCTGGATCGCCATGGTGCTGGCACAGCAGACCGACGCGGTGCTCCTCGACGAGCCCACGACCTATCTCGACGTCCGCCACCAGTTGGAGCTCCTCGACCTGCTGGTCGAACTCAACGAAGCGTCCGGGACGACCGTGGTGATGGTGTTGCACGAGCTCAACCACGCCGCGCGCTATGCCGATCACCTCGTGGTGATGTCGCAGGGGCGGATCGTCTGTGAGGGCGATCCGTCCGTGGTGCTGACCGCAGCGGTGGTGAAGGAGGCGTTCGACCTCGACGCCGAAGTGGTCGCGGATCCGGTCACGGGCGGCCCGATGATCGTGCCCAAGGGGCGGACACGTCTCACTCACCCAGCAGATGTTAGGTTAGCCTGTCCTTAATCAACAGTCTGGAGCGAGGAGCTCAGCAGTGCGAACGCATCGAGGTTTCCGTCGAGTGGCGGCCGTCGTCGCCGCCGTCGCGGCAGTGGCGGCATTGGCTGCGTGTGGCGCCGACAACGGGGGCGACAAGGCGGGTGGCGCCACAACCAACGAGCCCACCGACTCCTTCCCGATCACGATCGAGAACGCGTTCGGCAAAGCGGTCATCGACGAGGAACCGACCCGGGTCGCCACCTGGGGCTGGGGTTCCACCGAAGCGGCGATCGCGTCAGGCGTCTTCCCGGTGGCTGTCGCCGAGCAGGTCTGGACGGTCGGCGAGGGCAAGCTGCTGCCCTGGGTCGAGGAGGCGTACGACGAGGCAGGCGTCGAGCGTCCGGCGCTGCTCTCCGACCCCAACGGTGGGGCCGAGGTGCCCTACGACGAGTTCATTGCCGCCGACCCCGACCTGATCCTGGCCCCCTACTCGGGTCTCACCGAAGCCCAGTACGACCAGCTCAATGACATCGCGCCGGTGGTTGCCTTCACCGACGGTCCGTGGACGACGACCTGGGACGACACCATCCGGATCACCGCCGACGCGCTCGGCCGGAGCGCGCGGGGCGAAGAGATCCTCGACGACATCGACACCTACCTCGCCGATGAGGCGGCCGCGCATCCGGAGTTCGCCGGCAAGACGATCGCCGCGGTGTGGCCCAGCCCGAACGCCTTCTCGGTCTACACCGCGCTCGACCCGCGGGCGGCGATCCTGACCGAGCTCGGCTTCGAGATCGCGCCGTCGGTGAGCAAGCTGGACACCAGCGACGGTGGCTTCTACTACGACCTGAGCTACGAGAAGGTCGATGCGATCGACGCCGACGTGCTGGTCAGCTACCACGACAGCGAGGAGAGTGCCGAGGCGTTGTTCGACGACAAGTCGGCTCGGCTGGTGCCGGCCATTGCGGCTGGTCGGGTCGCCCAGATGGTCGGCACCGCCAACGTGTCCTCGGTCTCGCCCCCGACCGCTCTCAGCTTCCAGTGGGAGCAGGGCATGCCCGCCCTCGTCCAGAAGCTCGCAGCCGCTGTCGCCCAGTGACTGCGGTGCTCCTCACCCGTCGTGCCGTGACGGGTGAGGAGCACACTTTCAATCCTCCGGCAGGTGCGGGTCAGCCAAGAGGTACTGCCTGAACCGGCCATGTGAGTCCCGGTCCTTGGGGCGCACCGGTTCAGGCACCATGCGACCTTCCGCCGCGTCCCAGAACTGATCGACGCGGCGCGCCACGCGGCGGGCCACTCGCCCGGGAAGGCCCACGTGTGGCACATGAGGATGTGGCCGGGTGGGCGCCCGCAACTCGGCACGGTGGAGCGAGCGCGCGATTGCATCGGCGGTGTCGTCGCTGGTGCCGTCGACGAGCAGTCCGACCAGTGCCTCCTCGTGCCGCCACATGGCCGCGTAGGCGTCGTCGACAGCTGCCCAGAGCTCGGGCCACGGGCGGTGGATGGCATGCGCCTCGCCGTACAACTTCGCCTTCACCTGGGCCAGCGCGGCCTCCAGGCGTCGCACGCTGTCCACGAAGGCGCCTGGGGCGGCCGCGCCGGACGCCAACTCGCGTCGGGATGCCGGCACCAACACATCGACGGCGCCAGCGACATGGCGCGAGGTGCTGGCCAGGAAGGTGTCGATCGCTGGGAACCGATCGCGCGGCGATTCCGTTGTCGGACTGGCGTGCTTGGCCCGGTCGAGCCGGGTGCTGAGCACCTGGTGGGTCTCCTCGATGCTGCGTTGCAGGGTGTGGTGAGACATCTCTGATCATCTCCAATGGCGGCAGGGTGCCGCCCTCTCCAATGTGCGCCCGGACCGCCGTGATGGCAACCCCTCGTGACGGGTGGAACGCGTTACAGTTCGGCTGTGACCCCGGACGTCTTCGCCCCCGCCCACCTCGGACCCGTGACCCTGCGCAACCGGGTCGTCAAGGCGGCCACCTTCGAGGGCCGCACCCCGCACGGAGTGGTCACCCCCGAGTTGATCGACCTGCACCGCACGCTGGGTGCGGGCGGGGTCGGCCTGACCACGGTTGCCTACTGCGCAGTGGCGCCGGAGGGGCGCACCCATGCCGAGCAACTGGTCGTCGGTGAGCAGACCCGAGGCGGCCTGACCCAACTCGCCGACGCCGTACACGCCACGGGCGCCAAGATCGCTGCCCAGGTCGGCCACGCCGGCCCGGTGGCCAACGGTCGGTCCAACGGCGTCCACGCGATCGCCGCGTCGTCCATGCCGAGCCCGCTGTCGATGCAGATGGTGCGGGCGGCGACCGAAGCCGACCTGACCCGCGTGACCAAGGCCTACGTGGCCGCGGCCCGCACCCTCGTCGAGTGCGGCTTCGACGTGCTCGAGCTGCACATGGCACACAACTACCTGATCTCGTCCTTCCTCGCGCCCCAGCTCAACCGCCGCAAGGACGAGTACGGCGGCAGTCTCGCCAACCGCGCCAAGGTCGGCCGCCAGATCGCCCGCGCGGTGCGTGAGGAGGTCGGCAGTGAGGTCGCGGTCACCGCGAAGACCAGCCTCTCCGACGGTTATCGGGGCGGCCTCGACACCGATGAGGGCCTCGAATATGCCCAGCTGCTGGAGGCTGACGGCCACCTCGATGCGCTCCAGCTGAGCGGTGGCAGTTCCCTGATGAACCCGATGTACCTCTTCCGCGGCGGCGCCCCGGTCGGAGAGTTCGCCGCCAACATGCCGTGGGCGGTGAAGTGGGGCATGAAGACCGTCGGGCGTGGGTTCCTGAAGAGCTATCCGTTCGAGGAGGCCTACTTCCGCGAGAAGGCACTGAAGTTCCGGGCCGGGTTGTCGATGGACCTGATGCTGCTCGGCGGCATCAACCGGCGCGAGACGATGGACGCCGCCATGGTCGACGGCTTCCAGTACGTCGCGATGGCGCGCGCCCTGGTCCACGAGCCGGGCCTGGTCAGCCGACTCGCCTCGCGTGAAGTCGCCGGTGGCGCCTGCTTGCACTGCAACCGGTGCATGCCGACCATCTATGCCGACGGTGGCGTCGTCTGCCCGCCGCAACTCGAGGGTCGCGCACCCTTCGCGGTCTGACGCGAACCTGCGCTTGTTCCACGCGAACCTGTAGTCGTGGGTAGTTGCTGCAGGTTCGCGTGTACTTGGTGAGGGTTCGCGGGCGATCCCTTCCCAAGATCTAGAACCTGTTCTAGGTTGGCGGCCATGAACCCACTCCCGCTCCGCGTCGTCGCCTGGTCGACCGGCACCGTCGGTCGGCACGTCATCGCCGGCCTCGACCGTCACCCCGAGTTGGAACTCGTCGGACTGTGGGTCTCCAACCCCGACAAGGTCGGTCAGGACGCCGGTCGCCTGGCCGGCCTCGGCCGTGACCTGGGCGTGGTCGCGACCAATGACCGCGATGCCCTGGCCGGATTGCGTCCTGACGCGATCGTGCACACCGCGATGACCGACGACCGCGTCTTCGAGGCGATCGACGACCTCACTGCGTTCGTGGCTGCCGGCATCAACGTCGTCTCCAGCGGACCTGTGCTGCTGCAGTACCCCTACGGCGTGCTCTGGGAGGACGCGCTGCGCAAGGTCGAAGCAGCGTGTGCGAAGGGTGGCGCCTCCTTGCATGTCAACGGCATCGACCCCGGGTTCGCCAACGACGTGCTGCCGCTGGTGATGACTTCGCTGTCGCAACGCATCGACGAGGTGCGGGTGAGCGAGATCGCCGACTACTCGACGTACTACCAACCCGTGGTGATGCGCGATCTCTTCGGGTTCGGCTCCGACCTCGACACCACCCCGTTCCTCTTCCAGCCCGGGATGCTCAGCATGGGTTGGGGTTCGGTGGTCCGCCAGATCGCCGCCGGCCTGGGCGTCACCCTCGATGAGCCGCTCACTGAGACCGTCGACCGGCGTCCGGCGCCGGTCGACACCAGCACCGTGTCGTTGGAGATCCCGGCTGGCACCCAGGGCGCCGTGCGGTTCGAGGTGGTCGGCAAGGTCAACGGTGTACCCAAGGTGGTGCTCGAGCACGTCACCCGCACCCAGGCCGACCAGGTGCCCGAGTGGCCGACGCCGCCCGACGGCGGTGGCTGCTATCGCGTGGAGATCAAGGGCCAGCCCAACATGCTGGTCGACTTCACCCACTGCGGTGAAGGCGGCGACCACAATGACTCCGGCATGATCACCACCGCCCAACGCCTGGTCAACAGCGTCCCTCACGTGGTCGCCGCGAAGCCTGGGATCGTCACCGCTCTCGACCTGATGTCCGTCACCGGTCGCGGCCTGGTCTCCTGACCTGCCGAGACTTCGACCCGACCCGCCGAAACGTCAGTTCTCGTGGGTCGAGACGTCAATCGTGGTGCAGTGATTCGCAGCTGGGTGGTCGACGTGGACCGCCGGTCGTACGGCGAGAGCAATGGGCTAGTCTCAGAAGCACAAGACAGGGGAGCCCTCCCGCGGGAGAGCTGAGAGTGCGGAACCGCCGCAGACCCTCACGACCTGATCCGGTTAGCACCGGCGAAGGGAGTCGGAAGATGACTGCACATTTGACGCGCCGTCGTACGCGCATCACCGTGGCGGCGACAGCCGTGGGCCTGCTGGTCAGTGGGTGCTCGCTGATCGGCAGTGACGACACCGAACGCGA
This sequence comes from Nocardioides daejeonensis, assembly GCA_040393845.1. Taxonomy (GTDB): domain Bacteria; phylum Actinomycetota; class Actinomycetes; order Propionibacteriales; family Nocardioidaceae; genus Nocardioides; species Nocardioides daejeonensis_A. The sequence goes on along the minus strand of JBEBTI010000043.1, from coordinate 7,354 downwards.
GCAGATGGCCGAGGACGCGCCGGTGGCTGGCACCACCGTCGTCCTGGCCACGCATTCGTCGTTCTCGATGCCGAAGAAGTTGGTCAAGCAGTTCGAGAAGGACACTGGCGTCACCCTCAAGGTGCGCTCGTCGAGCGACGCCGGCGAACTCACGACGCAGTTGGTGCTGAACAAGGAGAACCCCTTCGCCGACGTGGCATTCGGGATCGACAACACCTTTGCCAGCCGTGCGATCGACGAGGATGTGTTTGCCGAGTACGCCGCCGCGTTGCCCCCGGGCGCTGCCGGGTTGCGCCTCGAGGGTAGCGCCGCCGACCGGCTCACCCCGGTGGACCAGGCCTCGGTCTGCGTCAACGTCGACACCGCGTGGTTTGCCGAGAACGACCGCGCGCAGCCGACCTCATTCGACGATCTCGCCGACCCGGCGTGGCGCGACCTCACCGCGATCCCGGGTGCGACCACGAGTTCGCCGGGTCTCGCCTTCCTGTTGGCCACGATTGCCGAGTACGGCGAGGGCGCCTGGCAGACCTACTGGGAAGGACTGATGGGCAACGGAGCCAAGCTCTCCCAGGGCTGGACCGATGCCTACTACGGCGACTTCACAGGAGGCGGGGAGGGCAACCGACCGATCGTGGTCTCCTACGACACCTCACCCGCGTTCACGATCGACGAGCGGACCGGCGAGTCGACGACGGTGGCCCTGCTCGACACCTGCTTCCGTCAGGTCGAGTACGCCGGGGTGTTGGAGAACGCCAAGAACCCGGCGGCTGCCAAGTTGGTCGTCGACTTCCTGCTCAGTCCCGAGGTGCAGGCCTCCCTGCCGGAGCAGATGTATGTCTTCCCGGTCGACTCACGTGTCGAACTCCCCGCAGACTGGGCGAAGTTTGCCGTGCAACCCACCGACCCTCGCGAGGTCACGGCCGACGACATCGACGCGCATCGGCAGGAATGGCTGACGGAATGGACCGACATCACCACCCGATGAGGGCGTCCCCTTCGAGGCTCGAGCGTGGCCGCGCTCGCACCTCAACGACCGGGAACCGGTTGGTGGGGCTGGTCGCGTTGGCGGCCGGGCCGGTTGCGGTGTTGGGCGTCTTCTTCGTGCTGCCCGTCTCGGCGATGCTCGGGCTCGGGCTGTGGCCGGACGGTGAGCTGACGCTCGCGCCAGCGCTCGAAGTGCTCGGTCGTGAGCGCACGTTGCGAGTGCTGGGGTTCACCGTCTGGGTCTCTGCCGCAGCGACCCTCGGGACGGTGCTGCTCGGCGTACCGACGGCGTTTGCCCTGCACAGGCTGAGGATTCCCGGCGCGCGGGCGATCCGCACGTTGCTGGTCGTGCCGTTCGTGCTGCCGACGGTGGTGGTCGGCGTGGCCTTCGACCAACTGCTCGGTGAAGCCGGTCCGCTTCGGTTCCTCGGCCTCGGGGAGAGCCCGTTCGCGATCGTCCTCGCGATGATCTTCTTCAACCTGGCGGTGGTGGTACGCACCGTCGGCGGTGCGTGGGAATCGCTCGACCCCCGAGCCAGCGAGGCCGCTGCCGCGCTCGGCGCGACACCGTGGCAGGCGTTCAGAGTGGCGACCTTCCCGGCGTTGCGGGGCGCGATCGTGTCAGCGGCGAGCGTGGTGTTCCTCTTCTGTGCCACGGCGTTCGGTCTCGTGCTGGTCCTCGGCGGGCTGAAGCATGCCACGATCGAGACCGAGATCTATCTCCTGACCACCGTGCTCTTCGACCTGCCGGCGGCCGCAGCCTTGTGTCTGTTGCAGTTCGTCGTCGTGATCGGTCTGCTTGCAGTCGCCCAGCGTGCGCGTCGCGGACAGGTCGCCGCTCAGCGCGTGGCCGCCGTACGACGTGCCGTGCGTTGGCCCGACCTGCCGGCGGTCGTGGCTGCGGCAGTGGGCGCAGCCCTTGTGGTGTTGCCGATCGGGTCGTTGCTGGTGCGGTCGGTGCGCGTGGACGGCGGCTGGAGCTTCGACAACTTCCGACGTCTTGGTGTCGAGGACCCGACGTTGCCGGCCACCGTGGTCGAGGCGTTGGGAAACTCGCTGCGGACCGCCGTCGACGCGACCTGGATGGCAGTCCTGCTCGGTGTGACGGTTGCCGTGGTGGTGACTCGCCGTTCGCACTCGCGCACCGAGCGTCGCCTGCGGGGTCTGCTGGACGGCTTCTTCATGCTCCCGTTGGGTGTTTCGGCGGTGACTCTCGGTTTCGGCTTCATGGTTGCTCTCGACGAACCGCCCGTGAACCTGCGGGATTCGCCACTGTTGGTGCCGATCGCGCAGGCGCTGGTCGCACTGCCGCTGGTGGTCCGCACCCTGGTCCCGGTCCTGGCCGGGATCGACGACCGGCAACGACAGGCGGCAGCTTCGCTCGGTGCGGGCCCGCTGCGCACCTTGGCGACGATCGACCTGGCCGTGGTGTGGCAGCCGCTGGTGGCAGCAGCTGGGTTTGCGTTCGCGGTGTCCCTGGGCGAGTTCGGCGCGACCGCGTTCCTGGCGCGCGACGACGCACCGACGCTGCCGGTGCTCATCTTCGACCTGTTGGGCTCACCCGGGGCCCATCACTACGGCACCGCTGTTGCCGGTGCGGTGCTCCTCGCCGGCGTCACGGCGTCGGTGATGTTCTTGGTCGAACGACTCCGGGTGCCCGGCGTGGGAGGGTTCTGACGTGTTCCGGTTGGACAGGGTGTCGGTGGCCCATGACGGCGTACTGGCTGTTGAGGACGTGTCTCTGGACCTCCCGGCAGGTCAGGTGCTGGCCGTGCTCGGGCCCTCCGGTTGTGGCAAGTCCACCCTGCTGCGTGCCGCGGCGGGCCTCGAGCCCCTCGTCGCCGGCCGGGTCTTGGTCGACGGCGTCGACCAGGCCAAGGTGCCAACCCACAAGCGCGGCTTCGCGCTGATGTTCCAGGAGGGCCAGTTGTTCAACCAGCAGAGCGTGGGCGACAACATCGGCTATCCGCTCAGGATCCGCCGCCGTCCCAGGGCCGCCGTGGCTGCCCGAGTTGAGGAGTTGCTTGCCGCTGTCGGCCTGGAGGGGTACGCCGACCGTCGGCCGGAGACCCTGTCGGGCGGGGAGCGTCAACGGGTCGCATTGGCCCGGGCGATTGCGGTGTCGCCACGTCTGCTGCTCCTCGACGAGCCGCTGAGCGCCCTCGACGCTTCGTTGCGGGAACGTCTGGCAGCTGACCTGCGCCGGGTGATCACGCAGACCGGCACCACGGCGTTGTTGGTCACACACGACCATGAGGAGGCCTTCGCCCTTGCCGATGCGATGGCGCTGATGCGGGGCGGCCGCGTCGTGCAGTCGGGGCGCCCCAGTGAGGTGTGGGCGGCGCCGGTGGACGAGGAGGCTGCGCTCTTCCTCGGCTATGACCGCGTGCTCAGCGGAAGTGCCGCGGAGCAGGTGCTCGCGGTGGTCGGCGCTGGCGGTGTCGGGACGGCGGTGGCGCTGCGTCGTTCAGCGCTCGAAGTGGTGCCTCCGGGCGCTGACGACGCTGCGCTGCGGGGCGTCGTTCGTGATGCGCGTGCCGCGCCGGAGGTCGTGCGGCTGACCGTGGAGATCGCCGGAATCGGTCAGTTGGCGGCGGTCGCGCCGCCGCGCGAAACATTGCCGGGACCCGGCCAGGAGGTGGGCCTGCGGGTGGTCCGTGACCGGCTGGCGGTCGTTGGTGATGGCAGCCTCCGTGCAAGGAACCCCTAAACTTCCTTGCGTGTATCGCCGCGCCTATGTCCTTCTCGTCGGAATCGCCCTGCTCATGGGCGTGTTGGCAGTCGTCGCTGCGATCAGCCTCGACAAGCGCCTGGTCGACCCGGAGGGCTTCCTCGGGCCGTCGTGGTTGCGGCTGCCGCTGTTGGTGGGGGCCGCACTCTTCGTCGACATGGTGCCGCGGATGTTGTGGGTCTCCAGGGGCAAACCAGCCCTGTGGCGCAGCATCGTCGTCGCTCGGTGGAAGTCGCACTGGAACCGCGAGCGGTTCACCCTGGTGGCGCTCGGCATCGCCTGCTTCTACGTGACCTATGTCTGCTACCGCAACCTGAAGTCGTTCCTGCCCGAGATCATGGGCAGTGCGAACTACGACCGCGAACTCGACGTGCTCGACCACGCGATCTTCCTCGGCCACGAGCCGGCCGGCATCATCCACGGCATCTTCGGCAACACGATCGCGGCCCACGTGCTGTCCACCATCTATGTCGGCTTCATCCCCATGGTGGCGGTCTTCGTCGCGGTGTGGTGTGTCTGGTCGCGCAACATCAGCTACGGCTACTGGTTCGTCACCAGTCAGTGCATGATCTGGTCCCTGGGTACGGCGACCTACTACATGTTGCCGTCGCTCGGCCCCGGCCTCGAATACCCGTGGCGCTACCAGGACCTCGCCCACACCGGCACCACCGACCTGATGAACGCGCTCTACAACGCCCGGGAGGCGTTCCTGTGGTGGGACGGGTACGGCGGCGCCCAGACCGTGGCGGCGTTCGCCAGCCTGCACACCGGCGTGACGCTGCTGTGGGCGCTGATGGCGCAGTACACGATCAAGATCCGCTGGGTGCACTGGGTGCTGTGGGCCAACTTCGGCTGCACGGTCGTCGCCACCATCTACTTCGGTTGGCACTACGTCGCCGACGACGTCGCGGGTGCGGCGATCGCGGTGATCTCCTTCTTCGTCGGTGGCATTGCCTCAGGTCAGAAGTTCGACAGACATGGGCTGTCCAGCCATCCGACCACCACCACCTCCAAGGTGCCGATCGAAACCGACGTCTGACAGTCGCGCGGGTCCGCCCGCTGCGCCGGCGTGGTTCGTCAAGGCGACACGCCGCGGTAGCCGAGAAAGTTTGAGATTCCTGTTTCCTTTGGGGTGAACGACGTCTAGTGTTCCCTCTGTGCCTCGAGTGATGGGGAAGTCACTCGAGGTTCCTCAGCGGAAGATTTTCGAGGCGTGCGGCACCGTGCCAGCGGCGGTGCGGCGTCGTACGCCTCGATTCCCGTCGACTCGCTGCGGTGGGCCGCGGACCTCGCGCTGAGCCCGTCGCCGCCGGCCCCGCGGAACATCCCGGCCCGCCCGCACTACCGCGCGGCGGTAGCCTCGCACCATGGCGACTGACGTGCAGGCACCAGAGACCGACGGATACCAGCAGCCGGAGCCCGATGTCGAGGTGATCGCCCGGCTCCTCGACGGCCGGTACGCCGAGGTGCGAGAGATGGTGCGGCGCAACCTGGTCACGCATGCCGACCTCCTTGTCGACGCCGAGACGTTGCCTCGCGACGAGTACCGCGACCGGGTGCGTGACGTCGTGGTGGCGGTTGCCGGCACCGGACAGACCACCCTCGGCCTGCCTGCATCGGTGGGCGGTTCCGACGACGTCGGTGCCTCCGTTGCCGCCTTCGAGACGATGGGCTTCGGTGACCTCTCGGCCTTGGTCAAGATTGGTGTGCAGTTCGGGCTGTTCGCCGGCGCGATCCAGCAGCTGGGCAACGAGGAGCACCACGCGGCGTACCTGCCCGGCGCCGCCGACGGGTCCCTGATGGGCTGTTTCGCGATGACCGAACGCGGCCACGGCTCCAACGTCCAGGCGCTCGGCACGGTGGCGACGTACGACGCGGCGACGCAGGAGTTCGTGATCACCACCCCTGACGACCACGCGCGCAAGGACTACATCGGCAACGCTGCCCGCCATGCCGAGCTTGCGGTGGTCTTCGCACAACTCGAGATCGGCGGCCGCAGCGAAGGCGTGCACGCGTTCGTGGTGCCGATCCGCTCGGGTGACACGGTGTTGCCCGGCGTCCGCATCGAGGACTCCGGCAACAAGATGGGTCTCAACGGCGTCGACAACGGCCAGATCTGGTTCGACGGGGTCCGGGTGCCGAGGACGGCGCTGCTGAACCGCTTCGCCGACGTCTCGCCCGACGGTGTCTACTCCTCGCCGATCGAGAGCACCGGCAAGCGGTTCTTCACGATGCTGGGCACCTTGGTGCTCGGGCGGGTCTCGGTCGGCGGAGCCGGGGTCAGCGCCGCGAAGGTCGCTCTCTCGATTGCGGTGACGTACGCCGACCGACGCCGCCAGTTCGCCGCCGACGACGAGCCAGAGATGTTGCTCCTCGACTACGGCCAGCACCAGCGTCGTCTGCTGCCGCTGCTGGCACGCACCTATGCGCTGCACTTCGCCCAGGAGGTGCTCGTCGAGGAACTCGCTGCAGTCTTCAACGGGCACACCGACGAGGACGACATGCGTCGGGCGCTGGAGTCACGCGCCGCCGGCACGAAGGCGCTGGCGACCTGGCACGCGACCCGCACGATCCAGGAGTGTCGCGAGGCGTGTGGTGGTGCCGGCTACATGTCGCGCAACCGCTTTGCCGCATTGAAGGCCGACACCGATGTGTTCACCACCTTCGAGGGTGACAACACCGTGCTGATGCAGCTGGTCGCCAAGGGCCTGCTGACCGGCTATTCGTCCGACTTCCAAGACCTCGACCAGCTGGGCATGGTCCGCTTCGTGACCGATCTGGCGGTCGAGACGGTGATCGAGCGCACCCAGGCCCACAAGCTCTTCACCCGGCTCAAGGACCTGCTCCCCGGCGGCGACGAGTGGTCGCAGGAGGCGGGTCTCCTCGACCCCAACTTCCAGCAGGCGATGCTGCAGTTCCGCGAGGAGCACATGGTCAGCGGCGTCGCACGGAGGCTCAAGCGCGGAGTCGACGACGGCATGGACCCAGCTGCGGTCTTCTCCGCCGTTCAGGACCACGTGATCGCCACAGCGCACGCACACGTCGAACGTTTGGTCCTCGACGCCTTCATCGACAAGGTCGCCGCCCTGCCGGACTCCGACGAGAAGGTCGCGCTCGGCCTGCTGGTCGACCTGCATGCGCTGTCGGTCATCGAGGCCGACAGAGCCTGGTTCATGGAGCACGGTCGCCTGAGCATCCAGCGCTCGAAGGCGATCACTCGCGAGATCAACGACCTGTGTCGCAAGATCCGCCCGTTGGCCGGCGTACTCGTCGACGCCTTCGGCATTCCCGCGGAGGTCCTGCGTGCCGACGAACTCGTCGGCTGACGGCTAGGACCCAATTCCCCGGTTCGGCGGGGAATTGGGTCGTTCGTGCCGGAAATTACCGTCACAAACAGGCCATTAACCCGGTCAACCGGGTAAATGGCCTGTCGGAATCAGTGGTGGCCGCCGGCCTTCTTGAAGCGCTCGAACGACGCGCGGATCTCGGCCTCGGCTTCGACGCGGCCGACCCAGTCGGCACCTTCGACGGACTTGCCGGGCTCGAGGTCCTTGTAGACCTCGAAGAAGTGCTGGATCTCCAGGCGGTCGAACTTGGAGACGTGGTTGATGTCGCGCAGGTGCTCCATCCGGGGGTCGG
>JBEBTI010000042.1:0-17695 GCA_040393845.1 Nocardioides daejeonensis | reverse complement strand
GGCTTGGGCTCCGGCTTTTCCATCAGCGGCAGCACCGCCATCAGGTCTTTCGCCAGTGCCTCGGGCGTACTATACACGCGGCGGCGTTCCGGGTCTTCCCAGTGGTCGCTGTCGCGGTTGCGCTTCACGATCGCCGGGTCTTGATAGCAAAGCACGAACCCGTTATCGGCCGGCTCGATGGTGATCCGTTGCATGGATGATTCCTCGATTGCTAGTGCGCGCATAAAGTAAACCCCGTACTCGACGGGGTTTACTCTGTTACGTTACCGCCCAGCCGTCAAGCCGAGGCGGCCACTTCGGCGCGGACGAGGAAGGCGTCCTGCAGGATCACCGTGGCGTTCCACAGCTTCCAACCGGCGGTGCCGCGCTGAGCCAGCGGGTCGTCGGAGGAGGGCTTGGGCTGCACCACCATGATCTGGGCGACGCTCTTGCCGCGCAGGGCCACCACACCGTAGGCGTCGCGGGCGATGTACAGCACCGGGTACACGTCGGCACTGGTGCCGGTGGTGGAAGTCATGGTGCCGGCAGCGCCGCCCGCGTCGGCCCACGGCTCGAACACAGTGGAGCGCACGTAGCGCACGTCTTCCACGGAACCGATCTCGCCCGGGAACGGCTCGACGGTAGCGTAGTGCTTGGTCGAGATGAACCCGTCCATGTCGCGGATGTCGTTCTCCACGTCCGGGTGGACCAGAGCGATGAACGACGCCTCGATCGGCTGGGTGTTGTAAGCCGGCGAGGACTTCAGCACCGAGGTGATCGGGGAAGCGTTCTGGCGCTTCAGGGAACGGGTGATCTTGCGCTGCAGGGCCAGCGTGATCGGGGTGTTCACCGCGTTGCGGGCGGCGCCGTTGGCGTAGAACACGTTGGTGCCGGCCTTCAGCACGTTGAAGCGCAGGGTCTCGACAGTGTGTGCAGCTTCTTCGCCGAGGATGTTCATCAGCTCGCGCAGCATCGCCGGGTAGTCTTCGTGGGTGTCCACGATGACGTCGGTGAAGCCAACGAAGTCGCCGTACTGGCGCAGCTGGACGGTGTAGTCCTTGTTCGCCAGCTTCTTACCGGCGGGGGTTTCGCCTTCGACCAGCGGGGTGGTGGCGGTCGGCATGCTGTAGTTGCCAGCGTTGCCGGAGTACGAGCCGGTGCCACCCGCGAGGAAGTAACGGCGGAACTTCGCGGTCTGGGTGTTGTTGGTCGGAACCACGAAGGCTTGGCCAAAGCGCTCGATCACCATGTTCGGGATCGCGCGGCTCAGGAAACCAGCCATCGAGAAGGCGGCTTGGCGGGGGGTAATGTCCCCGTATGCAGTGCCGGTGTAGGCCATGGTGTTGCTCCTTTGCTTCGGTCAGTCGGTCAAGAGTTGGTCAACGCTACGACCGCCTCGGAGAAGGCGGAGTCGAAGTCGTTTGCGTCAGCCCCACTGGTGGGCTTCGGCCGGGTGGTAGCCGGCACTGCGGCAAGCGCTTGTACTGCGCTGGCGCTCACAGCAGGCTTGGTCGGCTTCGCCGGCTCTTGAACCGACGGGGCTGGTGACGCTGGCGCTGCACCCGTCTGTTTGTGCGCGGCTTTGTACATGTTCAGCAGCTCGATTACTTCCGAGGTGCGGCCGCCAGTGAGCACAACACTGAGGTGCTGCTTCACGAGGGCGGGTTGGGTGTCTATCCACTCGGCCACCTTGGGCGCCACTTCCTTGGCGTCAGGGTGGGCAGACAGGATTGCACCCCAGTGGGCGTTCACCTCCGCTTCACGCAGCGACTGCTGAAGCGGCGCCAGAGCGCCGTCGTACTTCTTGCCCATGGCAGCGACTTCGTTGGCTGCAATCGCACGCGCTTCTGCAGTGAGCAGTTGCTGGATCGCCGCGAACTCGTCGGGCCATTCGGTCTTAAACTTGGCGATCGCAGCCTTGGCTGCGTCGTCGAGGAAGTCATCCGCCTTGGCCGGAGCCGGGGGCTCAGGCTGGGCTGCCGGCTTCTGCTGCTCCGCCTTGCGGGCTGCCTCCTGCTGGGCCTCTAGGATCGCTTGCGCGAGGTACTTGGGGTCCAGCGGCTCAGGCTGCGCGGGCTTCTGCTGTTGTTCTACGGCCGGCTCGGCGGCCGGTTCAGCAGCAGCCGGTTCAGCGGCAGCAGGCTCGGCGGCCGGTTCGGCAGCCGGTTCGGCAGCAGGTTCAGCCGCGGGCTCGGCGGCTGCGGGTTCAGCGGCAGGTTCAGCCGCGGGCTCGGCGGCCGGCGCAGAATTCCCCGTCTCGCCGAAAGCGTCGGCGAGGGCGAGGTCGAATTCGTCGGGGACGGCGGTGTCCAATTGCGTGTCAACCTGTTGCGAGTTGTCCATGGCTGCTATGTACTCCGTGCTCTGCTATATGTCAAGGCCGCGTCTAAGCGCGGCTGGGATTTATAGTGTCCTGCAGGCGCCGTAGCATCTCGTGGCGGCCCTGCGCCCTGTGCACTTCGGTCATGTTATCCGAAGTAGCAAGCAGCTGCACCTGCTTGCTGATCTCGCCTTCGATGTACTGCGTCAAGCGGATCAGCAGCTCACTGCCGCGGTTGACCTCCGCGGCCTTGGCGAGTGCGTTGCGCGATGGCAACGAGTTGTTCTGGGCTTGCTCCATTGTTCAGTGCCTCCAGCAAAGTCTTCATGATCGCCACGTCGGCATTGTCGAGGTTCTTCTGGGCCTGCGACATCGCCTTCAGGGTGTCGGCGTCCATCATCTTCAGCTGCGCCATGAGCATGGCCTGCTGCGCCTGCTGCGCTGCGTCGGCTTCCTGACTGCGCTGCTCCATGCGCTGCTGCACTACTTCGTCCGGCGCCAGCAGTTCAGATGTGTGCAGGTCGTGGACGCGCAGGCGCTCGATCAGAAACGCCTTGCTGTCGAGGTACATCCGGTCCTCGTCGCTGAGGGTCATCGAGAGTTGCTGCAGGGCGAACGCGCGGATTTCCTTGGCCATCAGGCTGGTGGCGCCGCGAGCCAGCGGGCGCACGTCGCCTACGAGCTGGGCGCGGTCTTCGTGGAACAGTCGGTTCCATTCGACCAGTGCTCCGATAACGCTCACGGTGAACTGGTCGAAGTTCCGCACGATGTCCTTGAACGGCAGCGCGGCGTTGGCGTAGATCATGCTGGCCCCGCCGGTGGTGCGCAGGGCTTCACCCGGCACGCCCTCCACGTCGCCACCGGTGAGGGAGTTCACGAACGTCTCGCTGTCCGCGAACTCGTCGAACCGACCGATGGCGCTCAGTAGCTCGGAGATGTGCGAGTCGAAGCTGACCGACTGGACAGCGCGCTGGCCGATTTGGCCGCCCTCTTTCTTCCACACCTTGAACGGCATGATCCGCATGTCGGTCTGGCTGGGCGAGATCAGGTCGACGTCGACTTCCACGTTCGGGCCGCAGACGGAGGCTGCGTTGTCGATCAGCATCCGGGCGAACGAAGACACGGCCAGCTGGCTGTCGCGCATGATCGGCGGCAGGCCAGAGCCCATCAGGTTCACTTCGTCGTCCTCGAACACGAACTGGTGGAAGACGCGCGTGCCAATCGGCAGCGGGTTGCGGGCGAGCTTGATGATCTGGTTGTCGATCAGCCACGCAGTGAACCGCAGCTCGTCTCCGTCGTCCGTTCCCTCCGGCAGCTCGACACCGGCGGCGCGCAGCTTGGATGCCGGCAGCGTGCCCCAAGCCTCAACGAGTTCGTACTTGCTGATCTCCGACGGCGGCGTGTTCGCCTGCCCGCCGATGGCCTGCATCTCGGTCTCGTAGTTGTACTTCTGGTAGTTGCCGTTCGGCATCCGGGCGAGCGCCTTCTCGATGGCGTCGCGGTCGAAGTCCTCGCGCGCTTGCAGCGCCTTGAGCTGGGCGCGCGAGTACACGTGCCGCTGGAATTCACAGTCCATCTGGGCGAACGTCGGGGCGCCGAGGTCCGGGAAGTAGTCCCAGCACGGCACGAACTCGAAGTACGGGCGGTACGTGTCGACCTCGACGACCTGCACCACGCCGTTGGTGATCTCGTACTTGGCCGTCCGGTGCGCGATAACGCTCGGCCCCTTGATGATCCCCGGCCCGTACAGCACGCCGGAGTACACCACCTTGCGGGCCAGCGCCTCGTAGTCGCTGCGACCGTAGGGGTCGATGTCCTGCAGCTGGTCGTCGATCACCTTCTCCAGCTTGTCGGCGGCAGCCCGGGCGGTATCTTCCATCAGGCGGTTGAGCATTTCCTGCGTGGGGGCCACGCCGGGGTTCGCTGCCTGCCAGTTCTCGAGCGCGGTCAGAAGCTGCTCTGCGCTGACGTCAGGGACTTTCGACGCCTTCAGCGCCCAGTTCTTCTCGCCGGCGGGGAACAGCAGGGACATCAGACGCGAGACGATGGAAACCACCTTCACCCGGGTGCGCTTCGGGTACGCTCGGCTGGTGTCAGCGGGCAAGGCCGCCTCCACGTCGGGGTCGTACTTGCCGAGGTACTGCCGCAGGTTCTTCATCCACTGCTGCTCGACCGGCAGCCTGTCTTTCTTGTACTGGTCGAACTTCATGCGCAACTGGCGCCCGAGCGAGGCCCGTGCTTCCACTTGGCCTTGGCCGTCGGCGGGGAGGGTGTCAGTGGTCTCGGCCATGGGGCACCTTAGTAGACATAGGGGTTGACAGATCGGTGGAAGCCTACAGACGCGGCCTTCCGCCGTCTAGCGTCCCGGACCTCGCCGCCCTGCGCTTCCATGCACATGTACTGGCAGGCGTCGTGGACGTGCGAGTAGCTGTTCTTCTCCGGCGAGTCGCCCTGCTGGCCCTTGTTGTTCACCGGGTAGCGGTAACCAGACTTGAACCCCCGGGCCAGCGTGGTGCAGCTGGGGTCGAGCAGCAGCGCAGGGCCAGCGTCGGTGAGGCGGCAGAGGTAGTGTTCTACCGCGCCGAGTCGGTCGGCCAGCGTGTTGCTGCGCGCGGGGTACACGCGGACCCCGAGTTCTTCCTCGAGGACACGCCGCACAGACGACTCGTCCGTCTGCGCCCGCTGGCTCGTGGCTGGGTCGGCGGCGATCACCAGCTGCACGCCGGGGAACCGGGTACGCAGCAGGGGCTTCACCTTCTCGTTGGCGAACCGCTTGGCCCCCATGTTTTCGCTGGTCAGCTCCGCCAGCACCAGCAGGCGCCCGTGCGGGTCGAGCTGGCCGAACGTGGCCGCCGGTGTCAGGCCGGCGTCGAACCCCATGATGAGCGGCAGGTGCGGGTTGTAGATCAGCGGGCGCGCGGCAACGTGGATGTCCGGGTTGAAACTCCGGTACACCGGCTTGCCCTTGAGGCTGAAGCCCCAGCGCACCTCGATGAACTGCTTGATCCACGCGTCGCTCTTACCTTCGGCCAGCGACTTGTAGTAGTCGTTCGGCAGGTTGGCAAGGTTCTCGGCGCGCGGGCTGAACCCGCTCGGCTGCTCGTAGAACCCCAGCTTGCGGGCCTTCACCGAGCCGTCCGGGTCGTCCGGCCACGGCGAGTACAGGAAGTCGTACCACCAGTTGTCCTCGTTGCCCGGGTTGGTGGCGCCCCACATCCCATGCCACGTGGCGCCGCCGTGCACCTTCGACGGGTAGCGGCCGAGACGGCCTTCTACCGCTTCGACGATCTCCTGCGGGATTTCGGTGAACTCGTCGAACACGGCGCCGGTGACTTCCAGCGACAGTACGCGCTGAACGTCCTGCGGGCTGTCGAGGGGGCGGAACAGAATCTCGCAGTGCACGTCGGCGAAGCGCATCACGAAGGTGTTACCGTACCCGCCCTGCCAGTTGCCTGCCTGCCCCTCGGGGAACCACGTCAGGAACGACTTGATCGTGGTGTCCTTCAGCTGCTGGCCGGTGTTACGAATCACCACCCACTTCGTGTAGCGGATGCCGTCAACCGGCGACGGCGCCTGCAGCTGCGCGCGGTGGACGATCTTCATCAGGGAGGCGGTGGTCTTCGCCGAACCGACGGGGCCGACGATGTAGGTCAGCTTGCGGTCGTCGAGGATGAACTGCTCTGCAATCGGTTCTGGCGTGTAGTTGATCGTCACTGGGGATCACCGTCTAGCGTGATGCCGCGCCGTTCGTGCGTGCCGAAGTTGATGTTGATGGAGAACCCGCCGAGCGGGCCTGCGTCTTTGCGCACGGGCTCGTCCAGTCCACCCCAACGCACGACGTCTTCGATCAGGCGCGTCTTCACCTTCTCGTCGGTGTCCTCGCTCATAATCATCTCGTGGACTTTCGCGAGGTAGAAGTCCGCCTGCAGCTGTGACTTCAGCCGGAAGGTGGCGCCTTCCTTCTCCAAGTCCTTGCGCAGCGCTGCGACCGCGGCAACGAACTGAGCGTTCTTGCAGATCGCCTCGAACTGGTGGTGCTGCAGGTCGTGCGCTTCAAGGATCGAGTCGACGCTTGACCCGAGGGCCACGTCCATGACGAGGCGCATCGACCACTCCGGCCGAAGCTCCGGGCCGGTCGGGGAGTAGAGCGACAGGTCTGTGTTCATTGATCCCTCCGTTTGTGCGAAGGGTAGTTGGTTTACTTCACAAGGGTCAAGCTACGGCGTGGCAACCACCGTTGTGACTTGGCCGGCTGGCAGCAGCGCGGTCGTCACGTTCGCCCCGCTCCACTTCAAGCTGGACCTGTTCGACGAAACGTACACGAACGTGGCCGCGGCGCGGGCGAACGCTACCCCGCGGACTGTCAGGGTGGACGGGAATTCAGCCGCCGTGGGGTAGTTGCCAGCCATATCCAAGTACAGCTCCCATGGTTGCCATACCCCGCCCACTTGCGAGCGCGTGAGGCGTACCCCAAGTATCGCCCCGCGGTCTCCTACCGCTCCGGCTGCCCCTGTGAAGTAGTTGAAGTAGAGCGGGGAAATGCTGCCCAGCCCAGTCTGCTGGAAGTAGCCGAGAAGTTCTAACGTCGCAGTCTGGCTGAATGCAGACGTTACGGTGAACGTACCTCCTACCGGCCCGGTCTTGCGCGGAAACCCCGCGACTACTCCCGGCATCATCAGGCGGGCACCGTCTGGCCGATCACGTCCCACGTGTCCGTGCCGACTTTCTTCAGGGTTACGGTCATCCGCGGGCCGAGGGTCAGCGTGCCTTCGGCGGGCGCTATGAGCGTTACTCCAGAGGCGGCGGCGATCGTGGTGTTGCCACTGGCTTGTGCTGCGCGGATGGTGATCTCCGTCCCCACAACGAACGCTGCTGTCGCGTTGGTGGGTACTGTTATCGTGGTGGCAGCCGTGGTGCGGAGGTAGGCGCCAGCGTCGACCAGCGTCAGCGTTCTGGACGCCGACACCGCCACCACGAAGCTGCCTGTGTTCAGGCCGACCCAACCGCTCCACGCGTTGTTCACCAAAGTCCTAACGTAAATCCGCGGGGCAGCGTCTGTGAACGTGGAGACTATCTGTGTGCCGTAGATGTTGTTGTGTTTCCAGTACGTTCCGATGTACCAACCCGAGGTCGGTGCGTTCGCCCCCGCAGACGCCATCATGATCGCGCCGTTGTGGGTCGCAGTGTTCCAGTCAGTGATGGTGACTGCCGCGGCACCCAGTATCCCAGCGTCTCCGACCTTCAGCGCCCGTCCCGCTGTGCTGTCCAGTGTGCTCGTTGTCAACGTGGCGGTGGCCGCCGTCCCAAGCTCCAGTTGGGTGCGGCCTGCGGCAGCTGTGGCGGCCCGCAAGAACAACGAAACAAAGTTCGTCAGCGCGCCGGACGTGTTAGTCAGCACGCCGCTGGCATCCGTGAACGTGTTGCCGCTGTGGCGGATAGCCTTCCATCCGCCGGTGGCGTTTATGTCGGATGCGTACCGAAAGTACGCTTCGCCGGAGGTGTCGATAACGAACTGAAACCGACGGATTTCGGCGTAGCCAGCTTCCCACCCGCACGCTACGCCGACAGAAGGCGACCAATCCGAAGTGGACTGCACGCCGAAAAAGCGGCAGCCGTTCCAACTCTGAGTAGTTTCGAGCAGGGCGTTCGCCAACAGGTTGCCGGCGCCCACCTCCATCACGTTGCCGGCGGCGGTGCCTGTGTTTTTCGTGGCGGCGGTGCCGAGGCCAAGCGCTGTTCTAGCCGACGCGGCGGTAGTGCCGATGGCGAGCTGGTTGCCGGTGTGCAGCAGCTTATTGCCTTCGTTCGCGAGGTTCGGGGTTGTGCCGACGTACAGGTCGCCCAACGTGGCTGGGCCGAACCCGAAGTACGTCGTGCCGGCAGTCGTGGTGAACGATATGCTGACGTTGGCCGCTGCGCCAGTGCGCTCCAGCGCTAGTGGCGCAGCAGTGGCCGCGCGCACAGTCTGCGCGGCAGACCATGTGTTGAACCCGCCAAGCGCCGGTACAGCATCGGTGCCGGAAGTACCGATGTTCCGCTTCGCCGCCGTGCCCAGCTCGTCTACCGTGCTGAACGGAATCTTGTCCTCGGCCGGCAGGATACGCAGCTTGCCGAGGATTCGGACCAGCGGGCGGCGGAGAGCCATGTTACAGGGTCACCGGCTCGTACTCGACGGTGACCAGCTCGGTCGCCGACAGCGCTTTGCCGAGGTACTGATCCAGCTTGCCGGTGTCCACGGCCGGGTCGAGCGGGGCGTTGACCACGCCGCCGGCCACGCCCAGCCAGTAGTCGCCGCCCGGGGTCAGGCCGCTCATGTTCGCGTTCACGGTGTTCAGCCGGTACACGGCGCCGGAGGCCGCCGAGCTGACGGCCTCCTTCACGTACCCCCACGCGGCGCGGCCGTTGCTGTTGTCGGCAAGCCGCATCTTGAGCACGCCAGCGTCGCTCCACAACTCGACGAACTTCCCGGCGCCTATCGCTTCACTGGCGACCGCTTGTACGGAGTTCGCCCCGATGCCGGGGGGCAGCAGCGACTGGTCGAGCTTACCGCCGCTGTTCAGCGCGACGATCTTCCCGGCGTCGGCGGCGCCGTTCGACGTGACGGTGGCGATGATCTGCTTGGTCTTGCCCGCCACTCGGGCGAGGAATCCTTGAACGGCCATGGCTTTACTCCAGTGTTATCGGGTCAGTGATGCCGAGGATCAGGCGGGTCGCAGATGACGCCGACCCGATGAGGACGTCCGATCCAGAGGTGGCCGGCACCTGCGTCAGCGCACCAGCAGCGCCGAGGTACACGCGCCCGGGGGTCCAGCTCCAGCTCGAGTCGTCGATGAACCCGGTGCGCTGCACAGTGACTGTGCCGCCCATGTCGGCCGCCGTCAGGGTCACCCCCAGCAGCAGGTCGATGTGCACCGCGTCGTCCTTGTCCAGCGGGTAGACCACGCCGTCCAGCTCGTACACCACCTTGAGCGCGCTCATCGTAGCCCCGGCTTCCCGGACCATGGTGGTCTGGTCGCCGATGGGCGGGGGCAGCGCGCCGCCGGTGATGATGTCCCGGAAGTCCAGCACCATCCGCGAGTCCACGCCGTCGACGACTGCCTGCCCACGAGGGTGCTGGGCGTCGAACGCAACGAGGCTGCAGTTGTGGACCGACGGCGGGATGTCGTAGGACGACAGGTCGATCGTGATCTCGTTCCCGGACCACGTGATGACGTCCGGCAAGTACGCCGAGTCGATCACCACAGCCGGCTCGTAGCCGGGCAGGACCAGCAGCATACGGGTCACAGCCGAGAAGTCGACCGGCTCGTACTGCCGCCCAACCAGTTTGTCGACGGTGGCCACTGCCGTGTGGTCGAGGCCCGGGTAGATCACCCCGGCCTCTACGGTCACGCGCAGCTCTTTCGGGTTCAGATCACCCAGCATGGCTTATGGTCCCGGCGGGGTCGGGCCGGCTTCGATCGCCTCGGCCAGCTTGTTCAGCTTGCGGGTCCAGAGCTGGCGGGTCTCGCCCAGTCGGAACAGGGTGGGCTCAACCGGGTAGTTCGCCGCGGTCGCAGCTTGCACCAACTCGTTGAGCATTGTCTGCCACTGGAACAGGGTCTGAGGCACTTCGCGGAAGTGCTCGCTCAAGGTGCCCTCGGTGGCCAGCAGCTCGTTGATCTTTCGAGCCCAGCTCGCCTTGGTGTCTTGAGTTCGGAATCGGATAGGCATCGCCTTCTCCCGGCCGGCTGATGAGTACGGGCAGCCTACTCGCCGGCCGGGGCGGCGTCAACGCTTGCGGCGGGCCTTGCTCGCCTCGATGGCCCGCAGCTGTGCCAGCGCCTCGCTGCGGGTCGGATGGACGCCGAGGGTCTTGTTCGACCCCTCGGCCTTGACCACCCACTTATCGCCGCGCTTGACGATCACGGCTGCCGCTCCAGACGCGCCTCCAGCTCCTCGATGCGGCGGGCCATCTCGACCAGCACGTCGATCTGTCGGGCGTTGTGGAACGCATCCGCGGCGCGCTGCTGCAGGTTCTTCTCCGGCTCCTGCTCGGCCACAGGGCCGACGTACCGACCGTTGACCATGGTCGGCGCCGGGGCGTCCTCGACCTCGGGCTTCATCGCCGGGGTCACAACCTCCAACTCGTTGCTGCCCACCACGGCGGTCTCGTCGCCCACCAGCGCCAGCACCGGCTCGACCTTCGGTTCCTCGGTGGCGCCGGGCTGCGCCGACAGGATCGCTTCGCGCACCGCGGACAGCAGCTTCTCGCGGCCCTGCTCCGCGTCTACGCCGTAGTCGACCGCGACCCCGGCCAGCTCGACGTCGCTGAGCTGTTCGAGCGGCACGACCTTCCCGTCGTCGCCGATCAGCCCGATGACTTGTTCGTCCTTCGCCTTACCCATGACGCACCCCCTTTTGTCAAGTAGAAACGCAGAATAGCACGAGGCCCAGAGGGGGAGAACTCTGGGCCTCGTGGTCCCGCACTACTACCGTTTGACGCCCGTCCCACCGGTTGGTTCCGCACACCCGCCGAAGGATAGGCTCCGGCTGCGGGGCGGCTAAGCCTGAGCAGTGAGCTTCGTGCTACAACTCGTTGCGGGTTGGTTACGAGGTGGCTTAGATACTTTATGGGTCCGATAATTTTTAGGGAATCGACTATGTGGCTGGGGTAAGCACACCCGCCCCGCGCGCCGCTCCCCCATGCCCCGCCCCTTCGCCCGAAAAGAATTCTTTTTCTACCCTGCGCCGTCACTACGGTAGTGAAGCCCAGAGCACGCGATCCCTAAAGTGTGTAAAGTGCGAACCGTCGAAGCGAGGCAAGCCCGCCCAGCCGACATAGCCGCAACGTCGCGGCGCTTATCCCGGAGCTATGTCATGACCAACCAAGTCGCTAAGTCCACCACTCAACGTGCCGGCCGTACCAACAAGGCGAAGGCCGCTAAGTTTTCCGTCACCGAATGGCGCGGCAACGTCGAGGCCGCCGCGCTCGACTACGCAACCGCTGGCGTTCGCTTGCTGGCGCTGATCCTCGAAGCTCGCAAGGCTAAGGTGGACCCGGACGCCGCCCGCGAGACCGTGCACCATGCCTTCGCCGCTGCGTATGCAAGCCTCAACGGGCTGGAATTCGAGGCCGCGCTAAAGGCGCCGTCTGTACGCAACCGTGTGTCCGAGGCCATGGCAGTATTCAACTGCGAGGAACTGCCGGACTCCCTGCCGAATAACATCCAACACGCGGCAAGCGCTTGCCGTGCGGCGAAGCGCGGCGCACGCCAGAACACTGGACCGAAGGCCGACAAGCCCGCGAAGGCCGCCAAGCCCGAAGGCATCAAGGCCAGTCCGATGGCGCTGCTCCAACTGGCCATCGACGGATTGAAAGTCGAGGCCGGCGACAATGCGGAAGCGCTGGACTTGCTCGCCTCGCTGGTAGACCTTGCGGCGGATATCGCCCAAGCGCTTGCCAGTGGCGGCGCCGTCGATGTTGGCGACGTTATCGAAGGCGAAGTGGTCGCCGCCTAAGCTACCACGCGAGTGACAAGCCCGGCCTAAGTGCCGGGCTTTTTATTGGGCGCTGTAAAGCGTTGTTCACTAGGGTAGTGAAGCGGCTTAGGTGCGGGGGCGCTGTAAAGCGTTGTTCACTAGGGTAGTGAACCGACTTAGGTGCGAAGCTAGTTGCCAGCTAAGCGGCTAAGGCCGGAGCTAGTTGCCAGCTAGGCGGCTAGGCTTAGGCTAAATTAGGCTTAAAATTAGCTAAGCTGCCAGTCTGACAACAAATAGAAACGATAGTATCCGCCGAAATTAATATTGTCCCACTGGAAAGCCACGGGGCAGTAGGGTCGTAGTAAGAATAGAAGTATTAGCATGGAAAAATTTATATAAGACCCCTAAGGGAAATCATCCTACAACGCGTTATCAGTTTGAGCCGCCCGGCTTAGCTCCCAACTGGCAAACTAGCTAATTTAGCGCCGTGACAACGTTGTCACGCCTTCCTAATAGAAGGCTTATCGAAAAAATCCATGCTATTTGACCTATTCTTGCTACGGTCCTACTGCCACGCGGCCTAGAGACTAGGACAACAAAGCGACAACGGGCTACTATTACCCTCGCAATTGTCCTATTCGGTCGCGTTTTAGCCTAAAATCATCCTACAACGCGTTTTTAATTTGATTTAGCTAATTTTAAGGCCCGTTTAGGCTAAATTTAGCCGCCGCCACGCTAATTTAAGGCTTAGCCGCTTAGCTGCGCCGTAGCCTCGCGGGCTTAATTTAGGCTTAGCGAAGCTAAATCTAGCTCGCCGGCTCACTACCGTAGTGAATCTAGGCGCCGACTAATCCACGCCGGCTCACTACCATAGTGAATCTAGGCGCCGACTAACCCACGCCAGCGCCAGCGAACCGACAACGCTTGACATAGGCCACCCGTGGCTTATACTGCGCAGGAAGTTTGTAAAACGTTGTTCGCAGGAGACAACCGCACATGGAAAAACTGATTGACCAAAAGACCTTCGAAGCGCGCGCCGCCCGGCTGCGCCTTCATGGTCCGACCCGCGAGGCGCTGGCCGCCGTAGTGGTAGGCGGCAAGAAAGTAGCAGACGCCGCCGAACAGTTCGGCGTGACGCGGCAGGCCATTTACCGGGCACGCGCCGCGCTGGACTCTATGACCGGCAAGGTCGCCGTACTGACTGTGCGATGTCCGCGTGAGCGCGCCGACCGGCTGCGCCAGTTGATCGACTGGCAGTTGGCCAAATGGCGCGCCGAAGACGCGGCCGCCGAAGCCGCGAAGCTCGCCCCGTCCGAACTGGCGCCGGCCACTGGCCCGCAATCGTCCGGCGAGTAGGGCAGATGAGAGGCCATGCCCGGAACGGGTCCGCCACGCCAACCGGCGGACCCGGCCTTTACGTTGTGCTGGTCGCCATGCTGTTTGCGCATAGCGTGGCCAGCTACCTGATTCACCACTGATCGGCTCACTACAGTAGTGACCGGCACTTTTCCAGAGGAACACACGATGACACCTGACACCGACCGCGCCGCTGCGCGCAGCCTTTTCCTGTTCCACACGATGCTCGCCGAACTGGTTCCCGGCGCGCGCTGGGTCGACGACCATGTGCTGCACTCGACGACGGCCACACTGCAATCCGAGGGCCAGAGCGCAAAGATGGAATTCGTGTGGCCAGTGCACAACGACGGATGGTCGCTCGACTGCCTGACCGACGACTGCCGCCCGATGGTCAATCGCGTGCTGGACACGTTCAACCGACACGTGGCAGGCGGCCGCGTGGCACAAGTCACCTGCTACATGGCGCCGCGCAAGCCCGCTGACGCACGGTCCGATCCGGGCTGGCTGGAGTGGGGCGTGTGTCTGTACGACGATGCCGGTAACCGGCTGCTGTACATCGCCCACATCCAGCGGACCATCGGCGCGGACGTCGAGCGCCATACCTGACCAGCACGACCCGACAACAAACAGTCGAAACGCCTTCACTACGGTAGTGAAGGCGTCCGGCAGAGACCGGCCACCTGCCGCTGACGAGACAGGCCACTTTTTCCGAGGAACCACACGATGAACGTGTTCAAGCGCTCCAACCACGTAACCGCTACCCGTCACCGCCGCGCCCTGTCCGCGCTGATGGCTGAGCAAGCCACCGAGGCGACCATGCAAGCGATCCTCGCCGAACGCCGCCAGCGCGCTGAGGCATACGCCGCTGCTAACCCGCAACCTCGCGCCATGTTCCTGCTGGGGTGAGCCATGACCGAGTTCACTGTGGTTGACTTCGAGGACGGTCGGGCGAGGCACTACATGCACCCGGCCACCAGCAAGGCGAAGACGCCGGTGGGGTTTCTGCGGCTGTTCTACCTGCTGTGGCCCAACGCGCCGCGTGGCGACTTCTACGCTGTGACGATGCTCGACGGCGGCGCCGACATCTACACGAAAACCCACAAGCGCGTGGCCGCCTTCCGGGCGCGCCACTGACCGGAGTAGAGACCATGACACCGAAACCTGTTGCCACAGCGCTGAGGCACGTGCGCGATCACTTCCCGGACGTGACTTTCGTTCTGTTCACGCCGAACCGGCAGTGGATGTACCTCACGGACGACGGCGAAGCGCCGGCGTTCGAGGGGCGTATAGATGTGGGGATATTAGAAGATGCAGTCGATTCAGTTATCGTTTTTCCGTCTGTCTACTCGGCGGACCAACTCGCGCCACTGACCGGGGAATAACCATGCAAGCGATCATCACGAAATACATCGGCCCGACGAGTCGCCGAGACTCGCGGGTGAAGGCCACGGCCATGATGGGCACGCTGACCATCGAATGGGACCGCGAGCTGAGCGTCGAAGCGAACCACCTGACGGCAGCCCAACGCCTTGTGGATGAACTCAACCGCGAGCGTACCGGCGGCACCCGCTGGTTGGTCCGCGACGCCGGGCAACTGCCGGACGACTCCGGGTACGCCGTGCTCGTCAAGTTGGCATAGGCGCGACACTGATAGGGGAACGACGATGAGCAAGTTCTACAACGCCGACGGCAGTCTGACCAGCTACGCCTTCGGGTGCGGCTACATCCAACAACGCGAGGCAGGCGGGCGGCGAGTCCAGCTGTATCACGACGGCGGGGTCTACCACGTCCGCGCCTACGACTTCGAGGAACACAAGCGCCTGCTCTGGGATAGCTTCGCGGACCTCACCCCGGCGCGCGCTGCATACCGCAAGGCTTGTCGGGAGTACCTACAACGGCTTGCTGGATGATTGAAGTCGAAACGCCTTCACTACGGTAGTGAAGGCGTCCGCCGGGCCTGACCTACCGGCGCTGACGAGACAGGTCACCAACGTCAACAAACAAGGCACAACTTGTTCGGAGTGAACGATATGCACAACACCTACTGCGCCAGCGTCAAGTCGCTGGCCGACGTCAAGCTCGACTGCGAGCCGGAGCTGATCCGCAAGGCTTGGGCCTGCGAGTCGTCCAAGGAGCTGCGCGAGATGGCGCCGGGCACCGCCCACCACATTGGCCGCACCAGCATCAATGAGCTGCGCCGCTACGCCGTGAGCGATATGGCCGGGTTTAACGACATCGTGCGGCTGGGCCGCCACAAGCGCACCGGGCTGGACGTGTTCATGTGCGACGCCGGCGACGTGTACGCCCCGACTATCGCGTTCGTGGGCCGTCGCCTGATGGTCACCACGCAGGCCGATCTGGCGTCGCTGCTGGAAAAAGAGGAGGGCTGACCATGGCGACTTGGCACCAGCGTCGAAACTCGGTCGCGATGGCCGCCCTGTGGCGCCCTGAGCGCGGCATGTGGAAGTGCGTGCGTGGCGGCGGCGATGGCGCGTATGCAATCACCTTCAGCTGCGAGAAGGCTGCGCGCGAGTACCACAAGGAAACGGGTTGTGCGTTGATCGCGCCCGAAGGTCACTACCTGAAGGAGAACTGACCATGGCCTATAAATACGTGTTCACAGCGTTCTGTCGCCAAGTGAATGGCGGGGGCACAACGTGGGTCGAGGCCGTCGAGTCCACCTCGCCGGAACTGTCGGAAGTGATGGACATCGCCCGCGAGGCGTGCGCTGACGCTTGGGAGTGCGACCCCGAGGACATCCACGTGCTGGGCGTCGCCGAGGGCGACGTTCGCATCCTTTTCTGGGACGACATCGAGGACTGACCATGGCTCTTTACGCTTTCTTTTTCAACCGCGTGCCCGAAGGGCTGCCCGGCGCTGGCCGGCTGATCGAAGCCTGTGGCGACCGCGCTGTGATCCGGCTCGACGCCCGTCATGGCAACGCCTCGAACCTGATGCTGTCGAAGGTGGTCGGCGTCGAACGTGGCTACCACGGCGTGGCGCTGTACCGCGGGCCGTCGCTGCTGCGCGCCGTCCGCGTCACGACGGTGCACGAGCTGAAACCCGAGTAACCAACTGGTCGGTTCACTACGGTAGTGAGCCGGCCGCGTACCCAACGGGGAGGCAACCATGGGACGTGAGCATATCCAGCGGCGCGTGAAGACCGCGCGCACGCTCGAAGATTTGGCACGCGGTACGCCGCGCGACAGTGTGCCGCGCAAGCCCGAGACAAACGGGTCGGCGTTCGAGGGCCACAAGCATGTCCGGCTGCACTTGCGCGGATCGGTTGTGGTGTCCGTGAGTGTGACCGTGGATGAACGGGTCGCCGGGATTCTCGTGGCCCGGATGATCGCCAGCGGCATGACGATCGCGATCACGTACCCTGAGCGGTGCGGGGCCGTCCGCGTCGCTACCGACCTGCTGCACGCTGCTGCGCTCGACGAGTGGACCGAAGAACTTACCAGCCGGCTGGCCGGCATCGAGGTGTGAGATGGCAAAGACCTACGATTTTCGTTTCATTGTGCGCAAGGCCGAGAAAAAGATGATTGGCGGCGTCGAGTACGTGACTGTCATGTTCGGCGGCACGGCGGACGTGTACCACGAAAGCTGCGCAGAGATGACCTACGCCGAGGCGAAGCACCACCTGCAGAACCTGAGCGACGGCGAGCCGCGCACGCACCGGGCGGTCCTGTCCATGAAGTACCGCGACGACCGCGTGCCGCCGGGGTTCAACAAGAACAAAAACTGGATCGACGGGGGTAACTGACCATGGCCAAGCAAAAACTGCGCGGGGCCACCCGCCGGGGCGAGTACGAGACCCTGATGCGCCGGGCCGTATGGCGCAGGCGCCGCGCGCGGATCGTCGACTTCCTGCTGGGCGCTGTGGTCCTGCTGGTCGGCGCCCTGATCGTGGCCATGGCCCTCACCGGCACCACGTTCAGCAACCTGTTGTAGCTTGACACACGTCCCGCATGCTGTATAATGTGCGGGACTGTTAAGTAATTTAACAGTTTAATTGCAGCTCACTACTGTAGTGAGCAACTTGTTCGGGAGTAACATCATGCGAAAGATTACCGCAGCCGCCCGCCACGCATTCTTGCACGGCGAGTTCTTCAAGTCCGGCAACACCGGCGTCGAGTACCGTTCCCACCGGGTGGACCCGGATGACCTGCGCAGCGTTCAAGTCCGGTTCGTTTACCTGACCCTGTTCGGCAACGCGATCGCCCGCTACGCCGCAGGCGACACCACGCTGCGCTCGCTGGAGATCACCACCGCCGGCTGGAACACGACGACCACCCGCGACCGCCTCAACTGCCTGCCCGGCGTCCGAGTCGGCACCCGCAAGGGAGAGCTGTACCTGAACGGCGAGCCGTGGGGCGGCGGGTGGACGAGCGTTGAGGCGTGGAACCGCGAGGGCGCCGATCATGAATGAACCCATCGACTACGAAATGCTGGGGCATGGCGATCTTACTCGCCCCAGCGACGACGTTTCGCACCTGATCGCCTGCAACAAAGAGCTTGCCCGCCGGTTGGAGGTACTTGCCGACGCAATGACGGATTCGGCCAGACGCCACACCATCC
>JBEBTI010000041.1:0-17808 GCA_040393845.1 Nocardioides daejeonensis | reverse complement strand
GGGTCCCCCCGGCCCGGGGGGGTGTGCACCCCCCCGGGTCCCCCGGGGGTGTGACGCCCGGGGGGTTGCGCCCCCCCCCCCGGGCCCCCCGCCGGTTGGTCGACCACCTTCGTGGGTGACCGGATCGGTGAGACGCAGCTGGAGATGCTGTCGCGGTCGCACCGCCGCTTCGCCGAGGCGCGCACGAAGTACGACGCTGCGCAGTTCCACGACGTCGACTACCGCGAGTTCGTGGCCGACCCGGTCGGCACCACGCGGGGGATCTATGCCGCGTTCGGTCTCGACTGGTCGCCGCAGGTGGCCACCGCGGTCGAGGCGATGGACGCCGAGTCCCGACAGGGTGGCAAGCGTCCGGCGCACAAGTACTCACTGGCCGACTACGGACTGACCGCCGAGCAGGTCCGCGCCGCCTTCGCCGAGCGGTAGTCCCGGACTCGCTCGTACGGCGTCCGGTGCGGCTGGCTGCAGTCGCCGCACGCTCTCGTCCACAGGCAACGAGGCGGGCGGCGACGGATGTCGGCGACGGCTCCTAGCCTCGCCGCCATGACCAACACACAACTCCCACATCCACCACTCGTCATCCCCCGCGGCTGGTCGGTGGTCCACCGTCCCGTTCCCGAGGTCGCCGTGCTGATCAGCGCTCCCCGGGTTCCAGACAGTGGCTACCGACCGCGCGCCACTCTGACCTCGGCCCGGTGTGCCCTCACGCTGCCCGAACTGATGGAGGAGCAGGCGACGGCACTCGTCCACACCCTGACGCTTCCGGAGATGGAGGACCACTGCATCGAAGACCTCTGCGACTGCGACGTCGGCTACCTTCGCGTCCTCCACCAGGTCGGGCCGAGCGAGGTGATCACCGACGCCTGGACGTGGCTGGTCGACGACATCGCGTGGACCCTCGCATGCAGCGTCGGACTCAGCGACTACCCGATCTATTGCGACGTCTTCGACGACCTGGCGACGTCCTTCGACCCGGCAGCCTGACTACGGGTTGGGCGACGCGCAGCAGGCCCGGCCCATTCCGGACACACAGCGAGTCACGGCGGACTCACCCGAGCCGAGCCACCCAGCTCGAGGTCTCCTTGGCCTGCGTGTCGGTGCAACTGGTCCGGACCCGCGGTCCCGGTTCCTTCGTGACGGCGACCGTGAACAGGTCGTCGCCACGGCGGAACCGCACTTGCTGTCGACCGTCGACCGCTCGGGAGTCGACCAGTTCCAGCGCGTCGACGCGGGTCTCACCGAGGTGGATCAGGAGCGCCACCTCGGCAGCCTGCACCGGGTGCGGATAGCTCCCACGACCGCGCAGGTGGCTCGGGTCGAGGTGACCGGCCAGGGTGCGGTCGACCACGTCGAGCGCAGCCACTGCGTCGAGTCGCCCGTAGGCGAGACCGGTCGGGAGCGCCAACATTGCCGCGGCGAACCGGTGTCCGCCCAGATGGCTGCTCTCCCAGGTCAGCGCCGGGTGTGCTTCGGTGAGCGCCTTGACCACCGGGCGACCCAAGGTGGCGCAGCAGGCGTCGCGGCGGCCGTTGGTGCAGACCAGCACCAACGGCTCAGTGACCTGCTCGAATCCGGGAGCGGTGCCACCAGCGAGCGTCTCGAAGTCCACCTCCAGCAGTTGGTGGACGTCGTCGATCTCGGTGCGCTGCAGCCACGCACTGCCGGGTCTGGTGTGGGCAAAGAACACCTGAGGACGCTGGGGCCGCGCAGTGCGACCGTGGCGACGGATCAGGTGCAGGCGCACGCCGGCCGTCTTCGCGGCAGCGGCGACGCGCTCGCGCACGTCCGCCGGCAGGTCGCTGTCCTGCCATGCCTTGTGCCCCCACGGGCCGGGGTGCTCGAGCAGGAGGTGGGTGTCGTCGGTGGCTGCCGTGCCGGCCAACGGCTCGGCCAGCGCGTCGAGCGCACACCGGGTCTTTGTCAGGCCGTCCATGCCGCCAGTCTCCCGCAGCGTGGTCGATCGTCGCTCGGGTGTCCCACCACGCGCGCTCTGCGTCCCTGCACATCCTCGCGCGCCGAAGGGGTCAGGCCGGGCGGCCGGCGACGAAGGTCTGGGCGACCAAGGGGACACCGGGGCGATAGGCGAGGTGCACCGCGGACGGGGCGTCGAGGATCGCCAGGTCGGCGCGAGCGCCGAGCCGGAGGTGGCCGATGTCGCCACGGCGCAGGGCACGGGCGCCGGTGAGGGTCGCGGCGCGCAACGCCTCGTCGGGAGTCATCCGCAGGTCGCGGACGGCAAGAGCGATGCAGAACGGCATCGAGGAGGTGAAGGAGGAGCCCGGGTTGCAGTCGGAGGCGAGGGCCACCTCGACGCCGGCGTCGAGAAGCCGTCGGGCGTCGGGCCACGGCTGACGTGTCGAGAAATCGACCCCGGGCAGCAGCGTGGCGATCGTCGTCGAGGCCGACAACGCATCGACATCTGCGTCGCTGAGGTGGGTGCAGTGATCGACTGCAGCCAGCCCGAGTTCGCAGGCCAGGACGACTCCCGGCCCGGCGCTGAGTTGGTTGGCGTGCAGGCGTCCCGCCAGCCCCACTGCGGCACCGGCCGCGAGCACGGTGCGCGCAGCGCCCACGTCGAACGCTCCCTCTTCGCAGAACACGTCGATCCACCGTGCGTGCGGCGCTGCCGTCGCCAGCATCTCTCCGGTGACCAACGCGACGTACTCCTCGGCGGACGTGCCGTCCGGCACCACGTGCGCGCCGAGGAACGTCGTCTCGTCGGTGAACTGGCGGGCGATGGCGAGTGAGCGTGCCTCGTCGCGCACGGTGAGTCCGTAGCCGCTCTTGATCTCCACCGTGGTGGTGCCCTGTCGGCGCATCTCGGCGACCAGTGCGGCGGTGTTGGCGGCCAACTGTTCATCGGTGGCCGCGCGGGTGGCGGCGACGGTGGTGCGGATCCCGCCGGCCGCGTAGGGCTTACCTGCCATCCGGGCCGCGAACTCCGGCGCGCGGTCGCCGGCGAAGACCAGGTGGCTGTGACTGTCGACGAAGCCCGGCACCACGGCGCGTCCACCGACGTCGTACGCCGTGTCTGCCGCGGGCGCCTGAGCCGCGGGCCCGCTCCACGCCACCCGTCCGTCGACCACGAGCACCGCGGCGTCCCGCAGTCTCGGACGTTCCGGTTCCCAGGTGGTGAGTTCACCGATGTCGGTCAGCAACACACTCGTCATGCCCAGAGCGCTCCGATCGACGCGTCGAGATCGGCAGCGCACCGCTCGCGGAGTGCGGCCACGTCACGTAGATGCCCGTCGACCATCACCGCAACGACGTCTGCGGCCGTGCCGGCGAAGATCGCTGACGCGACCGCCGGGCCGGTGCCTGCCGTGCGCACCGACGAGGGGTCGACCACCACCAGGTCGGCGCGGTTGCCGACGGCGATGGATCCGGCGTCCGGAAACCCCAGACTCCTGTGTCCGTTGACCGTTCCGACCTCCATCAGCTCTGCGTCCGACCACACGCCACGCGACTGTGACGCGAGACGCTCGTGCAACTCGAGGCAGCGCACCTCCTCCAAGGGGTCGATGACGGCTTGGCTGTCACTGCCGATGGTGAGGGGCACGCCGGCATCCCGCAATGCCTGGCCCGGACCGATGCCGTCCCCCAGGTCGCGTTCGGTGGTGGGGCAGAAGCAGGCCGTGCCCCCAGTGCTGGCCAGCAGGTCGATGTCGTCGCCGCTGAGATGGGTGGCATGGACAGCGGTGCTCATCGGCCCGAGCGCGCCCGCCTCGTGCAGGATCCGGGTGGGGCTGATTCCGTGCACAGCAAGGGCGGCTTCGTTCTCCGCCACCTGCTCGCTGACATGGGCATGCAACGGCCGCCCCGCTGCACCAGCGACCACGGTCGCGATCTGGTCGCGCGGGACCGCGCGCACAGAGTGGATCGCGGCGCCGATCACCACCCCCTCGCTCGGCACCAGCGCGGTGACCCGCTCTGCCCACCGGTCTGCGTCACCGTCACTGAAGCGCAGCTGTACGCCGGCCGGCTCCTCGCCGATGCCCGCCGCGAGATAGCAGGTGTCGAGCAACGTGATCCGCAGGCCGACCTCCCGGGCCGCGGCGATCAGGGCGCGCCCCGTCTCATTGGGGTCGGCATGGCGCCGCCCACCCGATCCGTGATGGAGGTAGTGGAACTCACCCACGGCCACATAGCCGGCACACAACATCTCGGTGTAGGTCGCACGCGCCAGCGCATGCAGGCGGTCGGGGTCGAGTCGTTCGGCGGCGGCGTACATCTGCTCGCGCCAGGTCCAGAAACTGCCCCGTCCCTGCTGAGTGCGGCCCCGCAACGCCCGGTGGAAGACATGACTGTGCCCGTTGGCGAAACCGGGAAGAACCATGCCATGCAGGGCGACCGCGTCCGGGGCGACCGGTCCCCCGACGACGGCGAAGTGACCGTCGACGACCTCGACGGCCACCCGGTCGCGAAGAGCACCGTCGACCCAGGCGCTCTCGAGCACATAGGCGGTCATGGTGCGACCGACAGTCGCTGCAGTGTTTCGGCGAGCGCCTCGACGCCACTCAGGCAGTCCTCCGTGCGGGCGCTCTCGGCAGGTGAGTGGGAGACGCCCGTCGGGTTGCGCACGAAGAGCATCGCTGTCGGAATCCCCGCCTCCGACAGGATCCCGGCGTCGTGACCGGCCTGGGTCGGCAGCACCGGCCAGTCACGGCCGTCGTGCCCGCGGGACACCTGTGTCGCGAGCGCAGGGTCGAAGACGACCGCGGCACTGCTCGACTCCGTGGTGACATCCAACGTGGTCCCGTCGCGCCCGGCACGGTCATGGGCGGAGCGTCGTACGCCGTCCACGAGATCAGCGAGTGCCTCGTCGGTCGCCGCCCGCGCGTCCAACCAGGCCGAGACACGGGACGGAATCGCGTTGGTGCCGTTGGGGGCCACCTCGACCCGCCCGAAGGTCGCTCGGGCACCCCCGAGCCGCGCCTGCTTGTTGGCCGCGAGCGCCG
Source organism: Nocardioides daejeonensis (assembly GCA_040393845.1). Lineage (GTDB taxonomy): Bacteria > Actinomycetota > Actinomycetes > Propionibacteriales > Nocardioidaceae > Nocardioides > Nocardioides daejeonensis_A. The sequence goes on along the minus strand of JBEBTI010000041.1, from coordinate 12,850 downwards.
TCATCGCGTAGGTCAGCATCGGGTCGTGGCGGTCCTCCATCCGGGTGGTGCCGGCGTGGTCGGCCATCCCTCCGAAGTCGAAGCGGAGTCGCCCGTGCGGCCAGATCCCCTGCGCGACACCGACCGGTGCATCGAGGTCCTCGAGGGCCCGTCCCTGCTCGACATGTAGTTCGACGAAGACGCCGACTCCGTCGAGGATCTCTGACGCACCGAGGTCGACCACGTCGCGCAGCCAGATCCCGTCCCGGTCGCGCAGCGCACCGGCGTGCTCCAGATCCACGGTGTTCGTGGCCAAACGGGAACCGAGGCATGGCATCCCGAACCGGGACCCCTCTTCTTCGACGAACACCACCACCCCGATCGGACGCTTCGGACGCACCCCACGGGCACGCAACACGTCCACAGCAGCCAACGCCGAGACCACCCCGAGCGGACCGTCGTAGGCGCCGCCGTCGAGCACCGAGTCGAGGTGCGACCCGGTCAGCACCCCGTCACCACTGGCACCGTCAGGTCGCCACCACGCCACAGTGTTGCCGTGGAGGTCGGTCGTCACCTCGAGGCCACGGCGCGCGCACTCGGTCAGGAACCACGCATGACACTCCCGCTCCGCTCCGTGGAACGGTTGGCGGAAGTAGCCACCACTGACTGCCGATCGGCCGATCGGAGTCAACTCGCGCCACATCGCCTCGAAGGTCACCGACCCAGTCCACCCGCGACGGCGTTCCCGGTCAACGGCGCCGCGCAGTCAGTCGTCTCGGATTCGAGACTGACCGGCCTGACGACATCGGTCAAAATGAAGGAAGCCACAGACGCGATCACCCGCCTGCTGAAGTCCTAGGAATCTCCCAGGGGCTCCGCAGGCCCGAAACTGTCGAGCCCGGCTGAGCCCCGGAACCGACCGCGGTGCACGACCTCGTCCATCGCCCGGCGGGAGCGGCGGGCCGCCGAACCCGGTGCCCCAGTGTCCGGAAGTCTGTGACCAACGGTGATCGCACCGACCGGCGTGTGGCTCTCGGGAACGTCGAACCCGCTGCGGAACGCGTCGTACCGCTCCGCAGGGATGCCGAAGAAGCAGGCGCCGAGTCCTTCGTCCACGGCAGTCAACAGCATCAACAACGACGCCATCGCCGTGTCGGTGTGCCAGTAGGGCACCGGCCACCGGGCCTCGGCACGGTCCGTCCAGCCCTTGTCGGCTCGTGCGTAGCGGTCGAGATAGGCGTCCTTGTGCGACAGCGGCACGATCACCACCGGCGCCGTACGCATGCCGTCGAGCCAGCGGTTGCTGGCGTGCGGATCGGGCGAGGTGACCTCCCAGAACCGGGCGACGTCCTCGGGGGTGTCGAGTCGCAGGAACGCCCAGCCCTGGCTGAACCCTGCACTCGGCGCCCGTACGGCGTGCTCGAGCATCCGGTCCACGAGCACCGGGTCGACCGGGCGGGGGTCATAGGCCCGGACCATGCGTCGGCGTCGGACGACGTCACTGAACTCCATGGGGACATTGTCTCCCCCGAGCACGACGAGCCCGGCACGGTGACCCCCGAGACGCCACCGTGACCGGGACGTGCTGGCAAGTGGGTACCCGCCGGCGGGTGCGGGCAAACCCTCCTCGGCGAAGATCTTTTCGCTCCGTAGTCTGGGGCGGTGATGCCTCGCCCCGTGACCTGGCTGCTCGTCGCCTTCGTCTCCGCCGTGCTGCCGCTTGCCGTGCTCTCCGCCTGGACCGCCGCCATGGTGGAGGACACCGACACCTGGGTCGAGACCGTCGGCCCACTCGCCGACCAGCCGGAGGTCACCGAGCAGGTGGCCAGCCGGCTCACCGCGGCCAGCCTTGCCGCGATCGGTCCGCCGTACGCCGACGAGCCGGACGTGCAGGTGGTCGTCCGTCGCGTGGTGGCCCGAGTGGTGGGCGGACCGGAGTTCCCGCCGGCGTGGACCGAAGCAAACCGGGTGCTGCACCGTGAGGTGGTGCGCGTCCTCTCCAGCAGATACCTGCCGGACGGAGAGACACTCCGCATCGACCTGGCCCCGCTCGCCGCGGACGTCATCGACGGCTTGAAGTCGGAGGGGGTCACCGCACCGATCGACCTGTCGGGTCGGGACCTGACGGTGGAGGTCGCCCCCACCGAGGAGCTGGAGAAGGCGCGCTGGGGATGGAACGTCGTGACGACGCTCGGCTACTGGCTGCCGATCGCGTGGGCCGCGCTGGTCGTCCTGGTCCTGGTCAGCGCCCGGCGCAAGGTCGCCGCGCTCGGTGAGCTCGCGATCGGCGCCCTGGTCGCACTGGGCCTGCTCTGGGGCGGACTGCTGCTGGCCCGCACTGCCGTGCTCGACTCAGCGCCCGAGATCGCCGACACCCTCTGGGACGCGGTCTTCGAGTCGCTGCTGACCACCATCCAGATCGGCCTTCTGGCCTCGGTCGTGGTGTTCGTGCTCCGGGTCGCGATCGGCCTCGGCCGCCGCCCCCGCACCCCCTGACCCCGCCGACACGCCACTTCCAGCCAGCCGACGGGTCGCTCTGCAGTGCCCGACCGAGCGCCGCCGAGCGTGGAGCGGGCACTCACCGCGGGATCCGGACACCTCGCTGCTCGGCCACCTCGACCGCCCGGTGATAACCCGCATCGACGTGCCGGATCACACCCATCCCCGGGTCGTTGGTGAGCACTCGGGCGATCTTCTCGGCCGCCAGTGCGGTCCCGTCCGCAACGCAGACCTGGCCCGCGTGGAGAGACCGTCCCATCCCGACGCCACCGCCGTGGTGGATCGACACCCATGTCGCCCCGGAAGCCGTGTTGACCAGTGCATTCAGCAGCGCCCAGTCGGCGATCGCGTCCGACCCGTCGAGCATCGCCTCGGTCTCACGGTACGGCGAGGCGACCGATCCGCAGTCGAGGTGATCCCGACCGATCACGATCGGCGCCGTGAGCTCACCGGTGCTGACCATCTCGTTGAACTTCAGGCCGGCCAGGTGCCGCTCGCCGTACCCCAGCCAACAGATCCGTGCCGGCAGGCCCTGGAACTGCACCCGCTCCCGGGCCATCGTGATCCAGCGATGCAAACGCTCGTTGTCGGGAAAGAGCTCCAGGATGGCGCGATCGGTCGCGGCGATGTCTGCCGGATCGCCCGAGAGCGCCGCCCACCGGAACGGCCCCTTGCCCTCGCAGAACAGCGGCCGGATGTACGCCGGCACGAAACCCGGGAAGTCGAAGGCCCGGTCACAGCCGCCCTTGCGCGCCTCGTCCCGGATCGAGTTGCCGTAGTCGAACACCTCGGCTCCGGCGTCCTTGAAGTCGACCATCGCCTGCACGTGGACCGCCATCGACGCGCGTGCCTGCTCGGTGAAACCGGCCGGGTCGTCCTCGGCCCGGCGGTGCCACTCCTCGAAGCCGATCCCGGCCGGCAGGTAGGACAGTGGGTCGTGGGCCGAGGTCTGGTCAGTGACGATGTCGATCGGCGCAGCCATCACACGCAGTCGTGGGAACACCTCGGCGGCGTTGCCCAGCACCCCGATCGAAAGCGGCCGGCGTCCGTCTCGCGCGGACACCGCCAGCTCCAGTGCGTGCTCCAAGGAATCGGCCTGTACGTCGAGATATCGGTGCGCGATCCGCCGCGTGATCCGGCTCTGGTCGACGTCGACGCAGATCGCGACACCGTCGTTCATCGTGACCGCGAGCGGCTGCGCGCCCCCCATGCCGCCCAAGCCCGCAGTCAGCGTGATCGTCCCGGCCAGCGTGCCACCGAAACCCTTGTCCGCCACGGCGGCGAAGGTCAGATGCGTGCCCTGCAGGATCCCTTGCGTGCCAATGTAGATCCACGAGCCCGCGGTCATCTGTCCATACATCGTGAGCCCGAGTTCTTCGAGTCGCCGGAACTCCTCCCAGTTGGCCCAGTCACCGACCAGGTTGGAGTTCGCGATCAGCACCCGGGGCGCCCACTCGTGGGTGCGCATCACTCCGACCGGCTTGCCGGACTGCACCAGCATGGTCTCGTCGTCACGCAGATCCGTCAGCGTGCGGACCAGCGCGTCGTACGCCGGCCAGTCCCGTGCCGCCTTGCCGGTGCCGCCGTAGACGACGAGGTCTTCGGGGCGTTCCGCAACCTCGGGGTCGAGGTTGTTCATCAGCATCCGCAGCGGCGCTTCGGTCTGCCACGAACGGGCGGTGAGCCGCGCACCTCTGGGCGCGACGATCGTTCGGGGTGCAGTGTTCATCGGTCCCTCTTCCCTTCCACGGGGTGGTTCGAACGGTCGCCGAGCAACCGAGAGCAGTACGTCGTCATTGCAGTGGACCGATGACCGATTCGGCAGCGGCCAGCACCGCGCCGGAGGCAACCAGGCCGACCACTGCCTCGATCTCCGGCGACAGGTGCCGGTCCGGACCGGGGCCGTCGACACCTGCGGCTCTGAGCAGGCCGACCACTGCGGCGGTGGCCGGCGACGCGCCGACCCCGAGTGCCGTCGTACGCAGGTCCAGCGCACGCGCCGCGGTCATCACCTCGATCGCCACCACTCGTGTCAGACCGTCGACGGACCGCCGCAGCTTGCGCGCCGCAGACCAACCCATCGACACGTGGTCCTCCTGCATCGCGCTCGACGGAATCGAGTCGACCGATGCGGGCACGGCCAGACGCTTCAACTCGGAGACGATCCCGGCCTGGGTGTACTGCGCGATCATCAGGCCGCTGTCGACCCCGGGGTCGTGCGCAAGGAAGGCAGGCAGGCCGTGGTTGCGACTGGTGTCGAGGAAGCGATCAGTGCGGCGTTCGCTCATCGAGGCGACGTCAGCCACCGCAATTGCCAGGAAATCAAGGACATACGCCACCGGGGCGCCGTGGAAATTTCCGTTCGACTCGACGCGCCGCTCGGCAGGAAGGACGACGGGGTTGTCGATTGCGCTGGCCAGCTCACGCTCTGCAACGGCCAACGCGTGCGCGAGGGTGTCCCGGGCGGCACCGTGCACCTGAGGGGCGCAGCGCAACGAGTAGGCGTCCTGCACGCGATTGCAGTCGGGGCCACGGTGCGAGGCCACCACACCTGATTCGGTCAGCAGGGCAACGAGGTTGGCGGCACTGCGCGCCTGGCCGGGGTGCGGTCGCAGGGCTTGCAGTTCGGGCGCAAAGACCCGGTCGGTGCCGAGTTGACCCTCGACCGACATCGCCACTGCGATGTCGGCAGACGCCAACAGGCATTGGAGATCTGCGATCGCGAGCAACAACATCGACAGCATGCCGTCGGTGCCGTTGATCAGGGCAAGACCCTCCTTGGCAGCAAGCTCAAGTGGGCGCAGGCCGGCGTCGGCGAGGGCGCGGACCGCCGGGACGTGCTCCCCGGCAACGATCACCTCGCCCTCACCCAGGAGCGCGAGAGCGCAATGGGCAAGCGGCGCCAGGTCACCCGAACATCCCAACGAGCCGAACTCGTGCACGATCGGCGTGATCCCGTGGGTGAGCAGGTCGGCCATCAGACGGGTGACCTCGGGACGCACGCCCGTGTGACCTGTGGCAAGGGTGGACAGGCGCAGCAGCATCAGACCGCGCACCACCTCGACCTCGACAGCAGGGCCGGAGCCGGCCGCGTGCGAGCGCACCAGCGAGCGCTGCAGCTGCACCCGCATCTCCGCCGGGACGTGCCGTGTCGCCAGCGCACCGAACCCGGTGGAGATCCCGTAGCTCGGCGTCTCCCCCGCCGCGAGCTCGTCGACGACCGCGCGTGACTCCGCGACGGCGCGCTCCGCAGGTTCGTCGAGTACGACGCCCCATCCGTCGCGCGCCACCTTCAAGAACTCCGCAAACCCGACCGGGCCGACGCCGAGGTTGATCTTCTGCATGACCAGATCCTGCGCCTCCCGCACGGACGACCGCCAGCCCCCGCCGCGGCGTACCGTCTCAGATTCGAGACTCATGCTCGAGCCCGACGGCGCCCCGTTGCAGGTTCGCCCGGATTCTCTGTCAGTTCGCGTGAATTTCTTGACGGTTCGCGGGGTGGAGGGTCTCAGCGCGACGAGCGAACCGCTCTTGGCGGACCGCCCACGTGATGCCGGCGACCCAGGCCACGAAGAGGGCGGCGACGACCGACCAGATGGCGAGCTGGGGCACGTCGAGGGCGAGCAGCAGGGTGCGGGAGTTGGTCAGGACGATCAGGCCACCTGCCGCGACGCCGAGGACGCGCGCCGGAAGGATCCGCACCAGCCAGGCCGCGATCGGTGCGGCGATCACGCCGCCGACGAGCAGAGCAGCGACGATCTGCCAATCGATGCCCGCGGATCCGAGCGCCAGTAGGAAACCGAGCGATCCACCGACCGCGACCACGAACTCGGAGGTGTCGATCGAGCCGATCACCTTGCGCGGCTCGAGACGCCCGGACGAGAGCAACGAGGTGGTGCCGACGGGGCCCCAGCCGCCGCCGCCGATCGAGTCGAGTGCGCCACCGAAGAGGCCCATCGGGGCGAGGAAGCCCGCCGACGGACGGTCCTTGAAGACCGGCCGACGTCCACCCAGGAGCAGGAAGCGCCAGATCACGTAGGCCCCCAGCGACAACAGGATCACCGCGACCCACGGCTTGGCCGCATCGCCGTCGAGGCTGACCAGGAAGGTGGCGCCCGCGAAGGCGCCGATGAAGCCGGGCAACGCCAAGATGCCGACCGTGCGCCAGTCGACGTTGCCGAAGCGGGCGTGCGAGATGCCGGAAACCAGTGAGGTGCCGATCTCCGAGAAGTGCACCGCGGCGCTCGCCGCCGCCGGGGCGACGCCGGCGGCCAGCAGCAACGTCGAAGAGGTCACCCCATAGGCCATGCCGAGCGATCCGTCGATCAGTTGAGCGAGCAGGCCGACGAATCCGAGAACAAGGAGTTTGCGCACCAGTCCGGTCCCTTCAGGGGGCGAGCGAGAAGCAATGGTTGTTTATCTAGTGAACTAGTAAACATTAGAGCCTTACTTCAATCAAGTAGGAGACTCCGCCGGCTTCGCGCGCGCCGAAACACCCGGCCGCATCGCCCGCGGTCGGGGTGGGTGCGGTCCGGTCGGCCCGCGAGGCAGGTCAGATCGAGAGGCAGGTCAGATCGTGACGGAGCCGGAGATCACCGTCGTACAGGCGCCACCGATCCAGTGGTCACCGACCTCGTCGGTGGTGACCACCACCCGGCCGTCCCGCCCCAACGCCGTGCCCTGCCGTACGACGTACTTCGGCGGGAGTGCTCCAGAACGGATCAGCCAGCGGGCAAAGCCGGCGTTGAGTGAGCCGGTGACCGGGTCCTCAGCAACACCCAGCCCACCGGCGAAGGCGCGCACCTCGAAGTCGGCCGGGCCTCCCGGCAGGTGCGGGCCGATCAGACCGACCTTGTGGTCGCCCAACGCAGGTGTCGGATCAGCCGCCAGCACGTCGTCGGCCGAGAGCAGCTGCAATCCGACCCAACCAGGCCCGTTGTCGATCCAGTTGCTGTCGACCACGCGACTCGAATCGATGTCGAGCGCATCGGCGATCTCGGCGATCACCTCGTCGTCGACCACGCCGGCCCGAAGCAGCTCGGGTGCCCGGAACGCGAGTCCCTCGTCGTCATGCCGCAGCTCGACCAACCCGATGCCGCACTGCTGCACGACCACCCCCTCCCGGGCCGGACGCCCACCCTGCTCCAGCCACGCATGCGCGCTTCCCAAGGTGGGATGTCCGGCAAACGGGAGTTCGCCGGAGGGCGTGAAGATCCGCAACCGGTAGTCGGCCACGGGATGCTCGGCAGGGAGCAGGAAGGTGGTCTCCGACAAGTTGGTCCAGTTGGCGAACGCCGCCATCGCGTCGTCACCGACCTCCGCGGCCACGTGCACCACGGCCACCGGGTTGCCGGTCAGGGGCGCTCGGGCGAAGACGTCCACCTGGGAAAAGGGATGCGTGGTCACTGGCCTGCCTTCCGCGTGTCGACACCAGCACACGGGCTGCTGATGGATCCATCCTGCCCTGCCGTGTTTGTCGTTGGCGTGTGTCTGGAAGAGTGACCCCATGATCGCCGCCACCAAGCGCGTTGCCCTGGAGTTCGTCGGCTGGCTCCTGGTGCTTGCTGGCATTGCCGCTCTCGTGCTGCCGGGTCCCGGCCTGCTGATGATCTTCGGCGGCATGGCGATCCTGTCGCAGCAATACGAATGGGCAGCCAAGCGACTCGACCCGATCAAGTACCGCGCACTCAAGGGAGCAGCCGAAGGCGTGGAGACTTGGCCGCGGATCCTGATGTCCTCCACGCTCGCAGTCGGTCTGGTCGCCTGTGGTGTGGTGTGGATCTGGAGCCCGGACATGCCCGAGTGGTGGTGGTTCTCCGAGACTTGGTGGTTGCCCGGCGGGGCCGTCACCGGCATCACCCAGATCGTCTCCGGGATCGTGGCGATGGCGCTGATCGTCTATTCCTACCGACGCTTCCACAACAAGCCGGAGGCGGTCGCCGCGCTCGAGGAGGACATCAGCGAGGCTGACCAGGAGTTCCGTGAACTCCGTCGCGACCACGACGTCTCGTGAGCCGCCGCGTCGCCGGGCCGGTCAGTGTCGACGCGCCACCAACGGTCTGAGCAGCAACGCCAGCACGAGCGCGCCGCCGGCACCCAGCGCCCACCAGCGCAGTGACGACCGGGCATCGGCCAACTCGTCGGGTGCGACCCGCGGAGTGTCGAGCGGCGGTGGTGGGTCGACCTGCGTCTCCATCGTCGCCAGACGTCCGTCGTCGTCGACGGCCAGCTCGGCGGTGAGAGCCGCCACCGGTTGCACCATGCCTGCGCCCTCGAGTGACGCGCCCGCCGATCCGCGGGCGGTGGCGATGATCCGGGTGCGGACCTCCTCGGGCGTGATGTCGGGGAACGTCTCGAACAGCAACGCCGCCAGACCGCTGACCTCGGCAGTCGCCCAACTGGTCGCCAGATCGGCGACGCGGCACACGGTGGCCTCGGGCCCGAGGGTCGCCGCGCCCACCACGGGCGCAGAGACGTCGACGCCGGGACCGGTCTCGACCGCGGCCGGATCGAGGGACAGGTCGGGAGCGAGCGCGGTGACGGCGAGCACGGAGTCGGTGCGCGCCGGCCACGGCAGTCGGTCCTCGCCCGGCTCGAAGGCGTTGTCGTCGGAGTCGCCGGACTCCGCCTGGGGGCGGTTGCCGGCGGCCGCCACCACCAGGATTCCCGCTCGTTCGGCCTCGCGGACGGCACGGTCGAGTGCGTCGTCCTGGGTGCGCACCGACAGCGAAATGTTGATCACCTTGATCTGGTCGCGGTCGGCGCGCTGGAGCGCCAACCTGATCCCCGCTGCGATGTTGGCGGCGGTGACGCCGCGCAGGCCCTCGTCATCGCCGTACGACTCGACCACCGCCTGACCACCGTCCGCAACCCTGATCGGTACGACGTGTGCATCCGGCGCGACGCCCAGGTCGCGTTCGTCGAGGTGTCCGGCGACGAGGCCGGCCACCAGCGTGCCGTGGATGTCGAACAACGCCTTCTTCATCCCCGGCACTGCCGACCCGTCGCGCAACCGGAGCCGTCCGCTCGCACCCACCCCGGGATCGATGCCGGTGTCGATCACCGCAACCCCGACGCCGTCGCCGGTCGCGATGCGGTGCGCCTCCGCCAACCGCAGCGGTGCGGCCACGGACGATTCGTCGGCCACGTCACGCGGTCGCGGGTCGTAGTCACGGTCCGGCCGGGCCTGACCGCACACCTCGTCGTCGGGGACTTCGTCAGCGGCGGCCACCGGCGCCGGTGCCACGAGGACCGAGCCGGCCAACGCCAGCGCCAGTCCTCGCATGCTCACCCGCACGACCCACCCTGGGCAGCAAGGTCGGGCACACCCATCGCGAGCGCCTGGGAGAGTTCGGGACCACAGTCGGTGACCAGTTCGATCCACGCACCGGCCACCGACGGCGGCGCGTGGCCGCCGTACCCGAGCCGCTCCGCGGTGTCACCCGCCGGACCGCCGAGCGCGTAGCGCCGGCCCCACGCGTCGATCAGCCACGGCTGTCCACCGGAGCGCACTCCGTGATCAGCGCTCAACACCAGCGCGCCGCGCCCCGTTGCCACATCGACACGCGCCTTGGCAGAGAGCTCAGCTGCCGACGCGTCGGCCGACGGGTCGACCGCGAGCCGAGGTACCGCCGCCCGTCCGGCCTCCGCGTCGAGCACGACACACACCTCGTGGGCCCCGTCTCCGTCGGAATCGAGCGGCGTCGGCTGTGGAATGGCGACCGGCCACGACTGCGGCACGGAGCCGCTGGCGACCCCCAGCGGCGCGGACGGAACCACCTCGGGGGAGGCGACCACGGCACGGTAGACGGCCTCGGCAAAGGGGTCGAGAGGCATCGGTGCGTCGGTGCCGATCAGGAGTCGTTGTCCGTTGACGTCGACCACGTCACCGATCCGCAGGTCCGCTCCGTCGAGGTAGTCCGCGCGGTCACCGCGTCGCGCCACGGGGAAGCCGGCTTCGGTGAGCGGCTCACCGAGCGGAAGCAGATCGACCCACCGCGCCGGCACCTGGCCGAGGTCTTCGACGCCGCGCAGTGCCGTGGCCACGTTGTTGCGGGCTGCGGGCTTGCCGGGCAGCGCCAACCGGTAGGCGCCGGCGGCCGTGTCGACCACGAGGTAGTGCGCCTTGTCGACCTGCACCATCACCGCGCCCTGCGCTGCTGCCGTGGTCGTCACTGCGTCGTCGATGCGCAGCCTCAGACCCCCGGTGGAGGCGGTGCACGCCGTCCATCCGGTGTCGACCAGTTCGCCGACCTCCGGCGGGTCATCGGGTGCGCCGTAGATTCCGATCGAGCGGCCGTCGGAGCGGTTGCTGATCTTCTCCTGGGCGACAGTGCGGATCTCGAAGTCATCGCCCAGGAGCAGCATCGCCGAGGTGACATTGACCAGCCGTTGCGGCGCGTCGCCGTCGTTGAGGATGACGTAGGGCGTGCCCTTCTCCTTGGAGATCACCATGCCTTGGCTGGTCCAGTCGGCCGCCGTGGGTGAGGAGAAGAAGCCCGCGATCGCGCCACCGGCGAGCAGCAGCACCGAGACCGCGATGCCGCCGATCACGGCGCGGCCGTGCCGCACCGGTTCGACCTCGCGCCCGCCCGGAGCTCCGGACAGGAATGCGGTGACCAGTCGACGCCGACTGAATGCGTGGGCCTCGACGAGCTCGCGCTTGCTGGCCATCGCTCAGCCCCCGACCACGCCGATGGCCACCAGCATCAGGGGCAGCAGCGTGACGAGCCCGGCAACCTCCGCCACGTCGGCCAGTCGGCCGCGCCGGATTGACGCAGTGCTGGGCACCAGCGTCGTGGCCAACAGGGCAGCGCCGGCGCCGGCCAGGACCACCGCCACCGTGGGCCGCCAGTCGGGGTGCAGACCGAGGACGGCGATCGCGGTCACCAGTAGGCCGACCACTCCTGCGCCGAGCCCCACCAACACTTCGGTGCCGGCCCGGTGCTGACGGGTGCGCAGCATCACCACCACGCATGCAGCGATCACCAGCAGCGTGCCGGCAACGCCGAGCGAGACGGCCATCGGAGCGATCAGCACCAGCAGCGCACCGACGGTCGCCGAGATCGCCACCATCAACTCGTGACCGAGCTGGACGTCCTCACTGACCTGCCCGGCCACGATCGGGGTCGGGTCGGCAGTGATGTCTGCGGTCGAATAGATCTGTTCGACCCGGGTGCGGGTCGCGCCGAGGGCGATCCACGGCAACAGGCTGCCGGCCACCACGACCGCGACCAGGACGACGGTGAAGGTTTCGGCAACCTGCTCGACGCCGGCGGCGTCCATCACCAGGCCACTGGCGGCGAGCACGCTGCCCACCACGACCGCCGGGATCACCAGCACGCGTCCCTCGTCGAGACCCACCACCGCCACCGCACCGGCAACCAAGGCGCCCACGCCGGCCGCCGCGATCGCGATCGGGTCGGTCAACGCGTGGTCGGGCACGGCCATCACTCCGGCCACTGCGGCATAGGCCGCGCCGGTCCAGGCCAGGCAGACTGCCGCCTCCCGCTCGCGTTGGACACGCGACAACGTGATGCCGCCGACCACCAACAGGGCCGCGACCACCGCGGCAGCGGTGGTGCCCAGGGACGAGTCACGTTGCAGCAACAGGGCCAGGGCGCCGACGCCGAGCAGCAGCGCTGCCGCCGTCAACGCCGTACGCCGCCCCGCAGCCGGTGACCATGCCCGCAGGTCGCGTTCGACCGCATCAGCCATCGCCTCGACGACGTCGTCGTAGACCCGGGGCGGTTCGTCGAGCACCCCGGCTCCGACCGTGAGCAGGGCGCCGTCCTCGATGCCTTGGAAGGTCAGGCCGGCGTCGCCGGCCAACCGGCGACCGTCCGGAGCATTCAGGTGGTAACCGCCGTGAGCCGTGGCGGCGTCGAGGAGTCCCACCGCACGGGCGAGCTCGGGTGCGAGCTCGGCAACCGGAACCGAACCCGGCAGGACCAGATCGACGCGCCGGGTGCCGGAGGCAACCGTCACCCGGATCAGCCCGGACGGCGCGGGCGAGACCGCTGGCTGGGTCATTGCGGCATCACTCCTCGAGAACGCCGGGGCGCCTGCCCCGTCGAATGCCCCAGCAGCCTACGAGGTCTCGCCGACAACGCCGTGTTCAGTCGAGCACCTGGGCCCCGTCGGCGCCGTCCTCGAGCCACGCCTGCTCGTCGTCGTAGGCCAACGCCTCACGGGTGCGGTCCTCGCGGTCGCGGCCGCCCTTGCGGCCTCCGGTACCGGCGACGGGGGTGGCACCACGGCGTCCACCGGCGGCTCGGGAACCAGCGGTTCCCTGTCCCGGCGCGCGTCCGCGCGCCGCCGATCGGGGAGCGCCGGCCCCCCGGGTCGTCGGAGCCCCGTGGCCCGGCGGGAG
>JBEBTI010000040.1:0-18338 GCA_040393845.1 Nocardioides daejeonensis | reverse complement strand
CCCCTCATAACGCAGGGTTGCGGCCGCTCCACGCGGCCGTGACGTGAGAATCCGTCCACCACCCGCGTCACGGGGGCGGACGCGCGGCTCAGGCCAGCGACAGGAAGAGCCGTTCCATCTTCTTCATGTCGAGCTCGTCGGCGCCGCTGGCCAGGCACTGCTGCAGGCCGCTGGCCACGATCGCGAAACCTGCGCGGTCCAGCGCCTTGGAAACAGCTGCCAGCTGGGTGACGACGTCTTCACACTCGCGGCCTTCTTCGAGCAGGCGCAGTACGCCGCCGAGCTGACCCTGTGCGCGCTTGATCCGGTTGATCACGGGCGCCATCGCTTCTGGATCCAACTGCATGACCATTCCTCCCCTGTGCGTCCGAGAACACATTGAACCATACCCCCGGGGGTGTTATTCTTCCGAATCAACAGTCATACCCCCCGGGGTATATAGAGGAGGTTCCGATGAACGCAACGAACACGGCAGCCGGATTCACCGTGCTGGTCGTCGAAACACCCACGCTCGGCGACCGCAGCTACCTCGTCCACGACGGCAGCGACGCCTTCGTCGTCGACCCTCAACGCGACCTGGACCGGGTCGAGACCCTGATGACCGAGCACGGCGTGACCCTGCGCGCGGTCTTCGAGACCCACATCCACAACGACTACGTCAGCGGTGGACTCGCCCTGGCCACGCGGCACGGAGCGACCTACCACGTCAACGCGGCCGACCAGGTGAGCTTTGCCCGGACCCCGATCAGCGACGGCGACAGCGTCGCGGTCGGTGACCGGATGCGCGTGACCGCGCTGGCCACTCCCGGGCACACCTTCACCCACCTGTCCTTCGCCCTGCACGACGCGGCACGAGGAGCCGAGGACGCAGAAGCGGTCTTCTCCGGCGGCTCGATGCTCTTCGGGGCCACAGGTCGCCCCGACCTGCTCGGTCCCGACCACACCGATGCGCTGGCCCACCACCAGCACGCGTCGGTGAACCGCCTGGCCGACCTGCTGGCGGACGACACCGAAGTCTTTCCCACCCACGGCTTCGGCTCCTTCTGCTCCGCGACCCAGTCGGAGGCGACCAGCTCGACGGTGGGCCGGGAGCGCACCGCGAATCCGGCGCTGACCCAGGACGCCGAGGCCTACATCGCAGAGATGCTCGCCGGGCTGGACACGTGGCCGGCCTACTACGCCCACATGGGTCCGTGGAACGCCGAAGGCGCGTCCGCCGCTGACCTGACCCTGCCCGCCGCGGTCGACGCCACCGAGGTGCGCCGCCGCCTGGAGGACGGCGAGTGGGTCGTCGACCTGCGCAACCGCACCGCCTTCGCTGCCGGCCACGCGCCCGGCACCGTCAACGTCGGTGCAGACGGCGCGCTGGCGACGTACCTGGGCTGGATCATCCCGTGGGGCACTCCGCTCACCCTCGTCGGCGACACCGTCGAACAGGTGACCGACGCCCAGCGCGAGTTGAGCCGGATCGGCATCGACGGCATCGGCGGGCAGGCCACCGGCGACCCGACGACCTGGTCGGACCGGCCGTTGGAGAGCTTCCCGCGCGCCAGTTTCGCCGACCTCGCCCAGATCCGGCACCACCGTGCCGTTCACGTGCTCGACGTACGCCGTGAGGGCGAGTATGCCGCCGCCCACCTCGCCGACGCCCAGCACCTGCCGCTGCACTCGCTGCTGGAGCGCATCGACGAGGTGCCCGAAGGGGAGATCTGGGTGCACTGCGCTGGCGGTTACCGTGCGTCGATCGCCGCATCGATCCTGGCTGCGGCCGGACGACGACCCGTCGCAGTCGACGACGCCTTCGACCAGGCACACCGTCTGGGTCTCGTGACGTCATGACCTTGGCCCTCGGCGTCGCCGCCGGCTTGGCCATCGGCGCGCTGCTCGGCCTGCTCGGCGCCGGCGGCTCGATCCTCGCCGTACCGGTGCTGATGCACCTGTTCGGCCAGGACCCGCACACCGCGACCACCGGTTCACTCCTGGTCGTCGCGGTGGGTGCGGCGGTCGGCGCCGTCTCGGCCCACCGCCACGGCACGGTGCTGGTGGCCCGCGGCGTCGGCTTCGGGATCGTGGCGATCGGCGGCTCGCTGCTCGGTGCGCAACTCGCGGACGCCCTCCCTGCGGCAGGCCTGGCGGCCGGGTTCGCCGTGCTGCTCGTGACGGTTGCGGCCACGCTGACGATCAGCAACCGAGCCTCCGAGCCCACCGCCGACTGGGCCGAGCCGATCCTGACGATCTCGCCGCGACCGATGTGTGCCTGCCCGCGGGTGCTCAAGGTGGCGATCATCGCCACCGCCGTCGGCGTGGTCACCGGACTCTTCGGCGTCGGCGCCGGCTTCCTCGTCACCCCCGCCCTCGTCCTCGCACTCGGGCTGCCTGCCGCCACCGCAGTCGGTACGTCGCTCGTCGCGATTGCCGTCGCAAGCTCCGGCGCGCTCGTCGGCAGGCTGTCGCTCGGTTTCGACATCGACTGGGTCCCCGTGCTGCTGCTCGGCGGCGCGGCAGCCCTCACTGCGCCCCTCGCGGCGCGGTGGGCCACCCGGGTGCCTCGCACCCTGCTCGTCCGCGGTTTCGCCGCACTCCTGGTCACGACCGCCGTGGCCACCGCCTGGCGGGCACTCGCCTGACCGGAGCGTTTCCCACAATCCGTCGTACCCCAAGGAGAACTGATGACCAGCTCGACCGCTCCGGAGTCCCCTCCCGCAGCCGGCACCCGTCCCGGCCCCTTGGGCCGGCTCGGTCTCACCGTCCTGTCCAGGCGGCGGACCACCGCACTGGTCTGGGTGCTGATCGTGCTCGGACTCGGCTTCTTCGCCCCGCGGGTCGAGGCCGAGCTCTCCGGGGCGGGCTGGCAGGCCGACGGCTCCGAGTCGGTCGCCGTGCGCACCCTCGCGGAAGACCACTTCGGCGGCAACGCCAGCTCCGCCCTCCAGGTGGTCGTGCATCGCACGAACGGCCCCGTCACCGACGGAGTCGGCGCAGAGGTCGTCTCCGACGTGACCGCACTGCTCGAGTCCGAGAACAGGCTTTCTGCCATCGTGCCGCCGACTCCGGGCGCCACGCTGAGCGAGGACGGGCGTACGGCGGTGGTGCTGGCCGGCGCCGGCGTCGACACCAACGAGATGGTGCGGGTCGCCGACGACCTCAAGGAGCAGTTGCGTGGTCTGTCCCGAGACGGGGTGAGCGTCGACCCGACCGGCTCGTCCCAACTGTGGTCGGACTTCAACGACGCCAACCTCGAAGCGATGCTGAAGTCGGAGATGGTCTCGTGGCCGGTGACCTTGGCGATCCTCGTGCTGGCCTTCGGCGCCCTGGTCGCCGCCGGCCTGCCGTTGCTGCTCACCCTGGCCGGACTGGTCGCCTCCGCCGGATCGCTGGTGCTGATCAACGAGTTCATGCCCGTCTCGATCTGGGCGATGAACTTCGCGATGATGTTCTCGCTCGCGCTGGGCATCGACTACGCCCTCTTCCTCGTGGTCCGCTATCGAGCTGCCAGGATGGGTGCCGGCAGGTCGGTTCCCGAGGCGGTCGTCGAGATGATGGACACCGCCGGCAAAGCTGTCCTGCTCTCCGGCGTCACCGTGCTGATCTCACTGTCGGCAGTGCTGCTGGTGCCGTCGCCGTCCTTCCGGTCGATGGCCGGCGGCATCATGATCTCGGTCGTCTTCATCCTCGCCGCGACGCTGACCCTGCTGCCCCTCGTGCTGGCGAAGCTCGACCACCGCATCAACAAGTTCGCGTTGCCGTGGTCGCGCGCCGGCGAGCACCGGTCGCCACGCTTCGCGGCCTGGGGTGAGCGGCTGTGGCGTCGTCCCTCGACCTACGGCGCCGCTGCCTTTGTCGTGCTCGCGCTGCTCGCTGCCCCGCTGCTCGGTCTCAAGACGGCGATGCCATCGATCAAGGTGCTGCCCGAGGATGCCAGCGCCCGGGTCGGCTACGACCTGGTCAAGGATGCCTTCGGTGACGGCGCACCGGGCGCCCTGCAGGTCGTGGCGCCCAGCGCGGACGCCGACTCGGTGGCTGCAGTCCTCGACGCTGAGTCCGGCATCGCTGCCGCGATGCCGGCCCAACCCGCCGCGGATGGTCGTGACCTGGTGCTGATCCAGGCCGTGCCCACCGTCGACCCGTCCGACCCGGCACTCGCCGAGACGGTGGACCGGCTGCGTGAGGCGCTGCCGGCCGACGCACTCGTTGGTGGCGCTGCTGTGGAGAACCTGGACCTCAAGACCCAGCTCGACGACTCCACCCCCTTGGTGCTGGGCATCATCCTCGCGCTGGGCTTCGTGCTGCTGCTCTTCGCACTGCAGGCTCCGCTGATCGCGCTCCTCGGCACCTTGGTGTCGCTGCTCTCGACTGCCGCAGCCTTCGGCGTGGCGCGGTTGGTCTTCCAGGAGGGCCACGGCTCGGGACTCTTCCGGTTCGAGAGCCAAGGATTCCTCGACGCATGGGCGCCGGTGTTCTTCTTCGCAATGATCTTCGCGATCGCGATGGACTACACCGTCTTCCTGCTGGCCTCGGCGAAGGAACACTTCGAGCGCTCCGGCGATCCGCGCGAAGCGATGGTGGGGGCGGTGGCCCACTCCGGTCGGGTGATCTTTGCGGCCGGCGCCGTGATGGTGGCGGTCTTCTTCACCTTCGCGCTCTCCGGTCCGCTCCCGCCCAAGGAGATGGGGGTCGTGCTGGGAGTCGCCGTACTGCTCGACGCGTTCCTGGTCCGACTGGTGTTGCTGCCGGTGCTGCTGCGCGTGACCGGGGCCGCGGCCTGGTGGTGCCCAGCGTGGCTGCGCCGCGTCCTGCCATCGATCACCTTTGCCCACAACTGATCCCGTCAACCTCAAGGAGGACCTGAAGATGAACCTCGACCGTGCGGTGCTCGCGCTGGCCGGAACGATGGTGCTGACCAGCGCCGGGCTGAGTGCCTTCGTCTCGCCCTGGTGGTTGCTGCTCACCGCCTTCGTGGGCGCCAACCTGCTCCAGTCCGGCATCACCGGCTTCTGCCCCGCCGCCACCCTGTTCCGTCGCTTCGGTGTCGACAGCGGCTGCGCCTTCAAGTAGTTCGACGAAAGGAACCTCCATGTGTCGACCCGTCACGTGCAAGAAGTGTCAGAAGACGACCTGGGCCGGGTGCGGAATGCACGTCGACCAGGTGATGCGCGGCGTCCCGATCGCGCAACGCTGCCCCGGCCACGTCGCCGAGCCCGGCCTGCTCGCCCGGTTGCTGCGCCGCGGCTGACCGACTCGCTCCGTCCCGGGTTGTCAATGCCCGGGGCGGAGGCTCCCCGCGCCGATGCCTAGAGCGCGGTGCGGACGGCGTACAGCTCGGGGAAGAAGGTGAGATCGAGCGCCCGGCGCAGGAACGACGCACCGGAGCTGCCTCCGGTCCCCGACTTCGTGCCGATGATCCGCTCGACGGTCTTGAGGTGCCGGAACCGCCACAGCTGGAAGTTGTCCTCGAGGTCCACCAGTTCCTCACACGTCTCGTAGGCCGCCCAGTGCTGTCCGGCGTCGGCATAGATCGCGCCGAACACCGGCACGAGGTCGTCGCGGAAGGTCCAGGCCCGCGTGACGTCGCGCGACAGTACGTCGCTGGGCACCGGATAGTCGTGGCGGGCCAGATAACGCAGGAACTCGTCGTACAGCGACGGTGCTTCCAGCGCCGTCTGCACCAGGGCGCGCGCCGGCGGGTCGGCGTCGAAGACCTTCAGCATCGCGGCGTTCTTGTTGCCGAGCGTGAACTCCACGGCGCGGTACTGCCACGACTGGAAGCCGCTGGCGTTGCCCAGCACGCCGCGGAACTCGACGTACTCGCTCGGGGTGAGGGTGGCCAGCACCGACCACTGCTCAGCGAGCGTCTTCTGCACGTGTTTGACCCGCGCGATGTTCTTCAACGCTCGTGACAGGTCGTCCTCACGCAACCACCGGCAGGCGCTCTCGAGTTCGTGCAGCACCAATTTGAGCCAGAGTTCGGTGGTCTGGTGCTGGACGATGAAGAGGAGTTCGTCGTGGTGGTCGCTGAGCGGCCGCTGGGCGGCCAACAACGTGCCGAGGTCGAGGTAGCCGCCATAACTCATCCGGTCGGAGAAGTCGGTCACCACCGACTCCTCGACCGCCCGGGTGTTGTCGCGCACCTCGCCGTCGTCCATCTCGGCAGCGTACGCCGTCAGAGCAGCTCGACGCCCTCGACCTGATGGCCCGCCCGGATCAACTCGAGGGTGGCGGGGTCGTGCTTGCGCAGGCTGCTGATCGCCTTGCGGCGATACCGCAGCAGTTGCGTCGCTCCGAAGGCCCAGAAGGCGAACTGCACGCTCATCGCGACCTTGAAGTCGGCCAGCGTGCGACCGTCGCGCAGGTCGAGCAACCATCCGATCAGGCCCATCACGCACAGCGTGGCGACGAACCCGCCGGCATTGACGACTCCGTTGGCGCGGCCGGAGGTCGCGGTCGGGGTGAAGGTCCGCGCGAGGTCGAAGCCGACCATCGAGGCGGGGCCGCCGGTGCCGGTGGCCATCACCATCACGATCACCAACCACAGCGGCGCGACACCCGGCCACAGGAGCACGGCGGCCCAACTCACCGCCATCGCGGCGATGATGCCGAGCACGATCAGCGAGCGTTGGTAGGGGTGCTTCTCGATCACCTTGGCAATCGCGAGACCGACCACGATCACCCAGGCGATCATCGCCATCAACAACCAGCTGGCGAGAGTCTCGGAGAGACCGAGCCCCTCCACCATGAACGGGAAGCCCCACAGCAACGCAAAGGTGTTCGCGGAGAACTGGGCGGTGAAGTGGGTCCAGAGGCCGAGCTGGGTGCCGGGGCGTCGCCACACACTGCGCAGCGAGCGCACCAACGCCCACATCTGCACCTCACCGGTGGCGTGGGTGCGGGTGGGGGTGTCGCGCACCAGCACGAGTACGCCGACCAACAACACCAGTCCGACGCTGGAGGCGCCGGCAAAGGTGGTGGTCCAGCCGAGTTCGCGCAACGCAACGGTCAGGGGCGCCGAAGCGGCCACTGCACCGAGCTGGCCGAACAATCCGGTCATCTGCACCACCATCGGCACCTGCCGCACCAGGAACCAGGCGGCCACCAACCGCAGCACACTGGTGAAGACCATCGCGTCGCCGGCGCCGAGCACCCCGCGCGCGAGGACGGCTGCCGGAAACGAATCGGAGAACGCAAACGCAAACTGGCCTGCCGTCATCAGCAGGACCCCGGAGAGCAACAACGTCCGGGCACCGAAGCGGTCCAGCAGGACCCCGACCGGCACCTGCATCCCGGCGTACACGAAGAGTTGCAACACGGTGAAGGCGGCGAGTTGCGAGTTGGTGATCTCGAACCGGTCGGCGGCCAACAGGCCCGCCACGCCGAGTGAGCTGCGGTGGAAGACCCCGAGTCCGTAGACCCCGAGCGCGACGCCCCAGACCAACCACGCACGCCGGCCGCCGATCAGACCCCCAGCTGCGGCGTCCCTCGTCGACATCGGCGGCACTTCTTCCTGAAATGGGTCTGGCCCGGGCTGCTTTCACAGCCCGGGCCAGCCCTCACATGTGTGGCAGATGAAGGATTCGAACCTTCGAAGGCGTAAGCCGACGGATTTACAGTCCGCTCCCATTGGCCGCTCGGGCAATCTGCCTCACTCGTCACCCCGGGTTGGCCCCGGCGCGACAAGCAAGGAGAATAGCGCAGAGCAGGCGGAGGGAAAAACCGAGCCACCCCCAAGGCGCCGCACCACCGCCGACCAGACAATGCCCCGGGCGCTCCCGGAGGCCGAAGGAGCAGACATGGCCGACTCGTCGTTCGACATCGTCAGCAAGATCGACCGCCAAGAGGTCGACAACGCACTCAGCCAGACGGCCCGGGAGATCGCCACCCGGTTCGACTTCAAGGGCACCGACGCCACCATCGAGTGGAAGGGCGACGAGGCGATCGAGATCACTGCGTCGGCCGACGACCGGGCCAGCGCCGTGCTCAGCGTCTTCCAGGACAAGTTGATCAAGCGCAACCAGAGCTTGAAGATCCTCGACGCCTCCGAGCCGCGGGCCTCGGGCCAGCAGTCCAAGATCGGCATCACCCTCAAGGAGGGCATCAGCTCCGAGGACGCCAAGAAGGTCTCCAAGCTGATCCGCGACGAGGGTCCCAAGGGGGTCAAGGCGCAGATCCAGGGCGACGAGCTCCGGATCTCCTCGAAGAAGCGCGACGACCTGCAGGCCGTCCAGGCCCTGGTCAAGGCGCAGGACTACGACTTCGCGGTGCAGTTCACCAACTACCGCTGAATCGCTGCGTCTTCCCTGGGCAACAGCCCGGCTACGGACCGAGCAGAGCAAGGGGCACCACGGCAGCGCCGCAGGGCGCCGGAATGCGGTGCTCGCCCATAGTGACGAGAGGTGGTCGGCCAGCCGGTGGCCGACCTGCCCCGGCCGCTTGGCTGAATGGCGCTTGACGCGGACTTGGCACACGGACGCCTTCGAACTATGCGTTTCGCCGGACAGGAGACAGTGCGGCACCCAACCTGCCTGCAGGCGACAGTCGGACACCGACGGGACAGTCTCCTGTCCACCGGGGGCGGGGGGGGGGCGGGCCCCCCGCCCCCCCCCCCCACAAAAACCAGCCTGAAACACCCCAGGCCGCGGGGCGCGACCCCCATAGAAGGGCCCCGCGACGAGGGGTGCGGGCTCCGGTCGCACCCCGGGGGCCTTTTCTCGGTCCCCGGGGGGGGGGGGCCCCGGCCCCCCCCCCCCCCGCCAACGGCACAATCACCTGCATGAACGACCACTGGCCGCGGGCCGAGACCACGATCGATGCGCCGCTCGACGAGGTGTGGGCGGTGATGCTGGACACCGAGCGGTACGGCGAGTGGAACCCGTTCGTGACCCGCGCCGAGATCGCCGGCCCGACCGCGGTCGGCACCGAGATCGTGCTGCACGTGCGTTGGGCCAACGGCGGGACGACCCGCTCACCCGAGCGGATCAGCGCGCTGGACCCGCCCAGCACCGGGCCGGACGGGGTACGCCGGGCCACTCTCGCCTACGACTTCGAAGGCTGGCCGGCCAAGCTCGGCCTGGTCCGCGGTCGTCGCTACCAGCGGCTGACCCAGGCGCCGGGTGGGCCGACGACGTATGACACGGTCGAGGAGTTCACCGGTCCGTTGGTCAAGCTGGCCGGCCCCGGCCGGGTCGCCGACGGATTCCGCCGCCATGCAGCCGGCCTGAAGGCCCGCGCCGAGGCGCCGGGGACATCTAGGACGCTGCGAGGCGGTGCCAGCTGACGAGGCTCCGGTCGCCGATCGCCTCGGCAAGTTCTTCGGCATCGGGTGTCGAGTCGCCCAGCCTGACGGTGAACAGATTTCCGCCGTCCTCGACGACGAGCTGGTTGCTGTCGAGATTGACCCACGCAACGCCTTCTTCCAGGACCGTGCAGTCGTCGAGGAGGGCGGGATCGGCCGTGTCACAGCGGTTCACCATCCCGCGCTCGACGGTGATCAGGAAGCTCTCGGACATGAACTCCCCGTCGCGCTCGAAGGCCAACGTGTAACCGACGACCCGGAGGACGCCGTCGTCGTACTCCTCGCGCACCGTGCCGAGATGGACGTCCCAGTCATCCACCTCGACCAGATAGGCCGACAGGCCGGCTGCCTCGGCCTGCTCGGCCGTCGCGAACCGGTCCTCGGCCTCGTCGAGCGACTCCAGCAGACCGGGGCCGAACATCGAGGTGAACCCCACTGCAAAGGCCAATGAGAAGCCGCCCAACCACGTGCTCGGGCCGGGGTGCGCCCACTTGACCACGCAGACAGCCAGCAGACTGGCCAACACGACCGCCGGCACGGCAACGGTCAGGGCCACGGCGGTGCGGCCGGGGATGTCCAGGTTGAGCCGCACCAGCACCAGCGTGACGACTCCGAAGGCACCGGCTGCACTCATCGTCAGGCCCACGCCCTGGGCGAGGCCGATGATGCGCAGTAGGTGGCCCTCGGCGACCACGACCACCACGGTCGACGACAGCACGAGCCATCCGTTGCCGTCCTCACCCAGCAGGACCAGGCGGTGCAGCACGGGGACGAGAGCGGCGCAGACCAGCAGCGCCACCACCAGGTGCCGCAACCAGTCGAAGTCGACTGTGTGACCTCGATCCGGTTCGGGCATCTGGGTGGCGGGCTGCTGATCCATGCATCCGGGCTGCCCGCTGCCAGCACCGGCGAAACCCGCCGGCAGCGAACTCGTCCGCGCGCCGCCCTGACCGTCCATGTGCCACGGCCGGGCGGCTGTCCTGACCCGTCAGCCAGCAGCGCGTACGACGCCAGCCGCCCCGGTGGCGTGGCCGAGCCAGACGTGCGAGCCTTCGACGATCCCGAGTTGGCGGGCATGGGTCCGGGTCAGGGTCACCAGGACCTCCTCGCCGTCGACCGTCAACACCGTGAGACGGATCTCGAAGCCGATCCGCACCACCCGGGACACCTGTCCCTCCACCGCGTCGACGTCGCCCACCGAGGTGTGCACGTCGACGTCGTGGGGACGCACCAACCGACCGGCGAGAGTCGTGACCTCGCCCAGGAACGACATCACGAAGTCGTTGGCAGGCGCGTCGTACAGCTCATCGGGCGTGCCGACCTGTTCGACCCGACCTTCGTTGATGACGACGAGCTGGTCGGCGACCTCGAGTGCTTCCTCCTGGTCGTGGGTGACGAACACAGTGGTGACCGGGACCTCGTCGTGCAGCCGCCGCAGCCAGTCACGCAACTCCTTGCGCACCTTGGCGTCGAGTGCGCCGAACGGCTCATCGAGCAACAGCACGGACGGCTCGACCGCCAGAGCCCGCGCCAGCGCCATCCGCTGGCGTTGGCCGCCGGAGAGCTGGGAGGGCAGCCGGTGACCGAACTGGGACAGGTGCACCAGGTCGAGGAGTTCGCTGACCCGGGCGGCGATACGCTCCTTGTCGGCACGCCGCTTGGCGTCCCACGGGAGCCGGAGCCCGCGCCCGGCCCGGATCTCCAGCCCGAATGCCACGTTCTTGGCCACCGACATGTGCTTGAACGCGGCATAGTGCTGGAACACGAACCCGACGTTGCGCTTCTGCGGCGGCAGGCTGGTGGCCTCGACCCCCTCGATGCTGATCGAGCCGGAGTCGGCCTGCTCGAGACCGGCGATGATCCGCAGCAGGGTCGACTTGCCGCCGCCGCTGGGGCCGAGCAGAGCGGTGAGCTGTCCGGTCGGGATGATGAGGTTGACGTCGTCGAGGGCGACGAAGTCACCGAATCGCTTGTTGATTCCCTTCACTTCGATGCTCATGAGTGGGGACCTTTCAGTTTGACGGAGGGGCGCCTCATGGGCAGGTTCACTTGTGGCTCCGGGGACGGATGATCGCGACGATGACGATGCAGGCGACCGACACCATGGCCAGCAGGAAGGCCGTTGCATAGGCACCCTGCTGGTCGAAGTTGAGGTACTTCTCCTCCACCACCAGCGTTGCCGTGCGGGTCTCGCCGGCGACGTTGCCGGAGACCACCTTGACCGCCCCGAACTCGCCGAGCGAGCGAGCGAGGCTGAGCACGACGCCGTACACGACCGCCCACTTGATCGCCGGCAGGGTGACCCGCCAGAAGGTCTGCCATCCGTTGGCCCCGAGGCTCTGCGCGGCCTGCTCCTGCTCGACCCCGATCTCGTGGAGGACCGGCACCACCTCACGGATCACCAGCGGCAGCGCCACGAACGCGGTCGCCATCACCAGCCCCGGAGTCGCGAAGATGACGCGGAGACCGTTCTCCTCCAAGGTCGGACCGACCCAGCCGTTGCGCCCGCCGTAGACCAGCACCAGCGCCAGGCCCACCACGATCGGCGACACCGACAGCGGCAGGTCGACGAGTGCGCTGAGGATCCGCTTCCCCGGGAAGTGGTAGCGGACCAGCAGCAGGGACATCCCCACGCCGAACACGGTGTTGATCACCACCGCGGCGACAGCGACGACGACGGTGAGTCGGAGCGCCGCGATCACGTCGGGATCCTCCAGCAGCAGCCGGATTCCCTCGGTGCCGTCGTCGAAGGTGTTGGTCACGACCAGCGCAACCGGCCAGGCGACGAGCAGGACCAGATAGGCCACGACGAGCACCCGGACCAGAAGAACCACCGGCCCCTTGCGTCGCACGGCGGCGGTGGGCGCGGTGCGCGGAGTCTTCCGCACCCGCTCCTCGACAGCGAGTTCAGCCATGGCGCGCCACCCTTCTCTGGATCACGTCGAGCAGCACGATCACGGCCAACGAGATGACCAGCAACACCGTCGCGATCGCAGCGGCGCCAGGCAGGTTGTCGTTCTCGACGCTGCCGAGGATCCGCACCGAGGTGACCTCGGTCTTGAACGGGAGGTTGCCGGAGAGCAGCACCAAGGAGCCGTATTCACTCACGCCCCGCGCGAACGAGAGCGCCGCGCCGGCGGCGATGGCCGGCGTGAGGCTCGGCAGGATCACCCGCCGGAACGTGGTGAACCGACTGGCGCCGAGCGAGGCGGCCGCCTCCTCGACGTCGAGCTCGAGCTCCTCCAGGACGGGCTGCACCATGCGTACGACGAACGGCAGGGTCACGAAGAGAAAGGCCAGGAAGACCGACGACTGTTGGTTGGCCACGTCGATGCCCAGCGGACTGTCGTGGCCGTAGAGGGAGAGCAGCACCAGACCCGCGACGATCGTCGGCAGCGCGAACGGGATGTCGATCAACACCTCCAGCGCTCCGCGGCCGAAGAACCGGTCCCGCACGAGCACCCAGGCGATCGCCGTACCCATGAAGATGTTGACGACGGTGACCAGCGCCGCTGTGCCGACGGTCAGTCGAATCGCATGTGCGGTCTGCTCATTGGTGACCGCGGACCAGAAGGCACTCCAGCCACCCTCGCTGGCCGTCACGATGACAGCGCAGAGGGGGATGAGCACCAACAGGCTGAACCACAGCATCGCGATCCCCAGGCCGAGGCCGGTGGATCTTGCCCGGTTCGTGGACGGGGTCGACCGCCGCGAGCGCGCCGGTCGACCCTCCGTGATTTGTGCAGTGGTCACGAGGCCTTGCCGGAGGCGGCAATCGCCTTGGTGACGATGCCGTCGGTCTCGTCGAAGAACTTGGTGGACAGCTCACTCCAACTGCCGAAGTCCTCGTCGACCGTCAGCAGGTTGGGGACGGGCGGGAACGGGTTCGAGGGGTCGGTGGCGCCTTCGACGGTGCCGCCGAAGTCGACGTCGTCACGGATCGGGCGGAAACCCTTGAGCGCGAACTGTGTCTGACCGGCGTCGCTGAGCACGAAGTCGAGCCATTCCTGCGCATAGTCCGGTGCGTCCTTGAGGACTGCGCCCGGGTTCTCGATGAGAATGGTGGTCTCCGGGATGATGTATTCGAAACCCTGGCCGTTCTGGTTGGCCAGGATCGCTTCGTTCTCGTAGGCCATCAGCACGTCACCGGTACCGCCGAGGAACGCCTGGGTAGCGTCGCGGCCGCTGTTGGGCAGTGCGACGACGTTGGCGAAGAACGCGTCGATGTATTCGGCCGCCTCCGCCTCGCTGCCACCGTTGGCCGCCACCTGGCCCCAGGCAGCGAGCGCGTTCCAGCGCGCCGCACCGGAGGAGGCCGGGTTGGGCGTGACGATCTCGACACCCGGCTTCACCAGGTCGTCCCACGACTGGATGTTCTTGGGGTTGCCCTCACGCACCCCGAAGACGACGATCGAGCGGGAGACCACGCCCTTGTTCTCGCCGGTGTTCCAGTCCTCGGCGACCAGCCCGGCGTCGACCAGGCGGGTCACGTCGCTGGCGACCGAGAAGTGGACGTAGTCGGCATCCAGCCCGGACTCCACGGCGCGACTCTGGTCACCGGAGGCTCCGTAGGAGTCCTTGAGCTTGAGCCCGTCGCCGGCCTCGGTCTCCTTGAACTCTTCGAAGATCGCATCGTTTGCCTTCTCCGGGACTGCAAACCCGACGACCGAGAGGGTCTTGCCGGAGTCTGCCGAGCTGCTGCAGCCCGCCACCGTCGCACCGGCAAGAAGCACTGCGGCAACTGCTGCCTTGGACCTCTTCTTCATGACCACTCCTGCGCATTCACGACACGGAGCATTTCTCCGCTAAGTGCAGTAGATTACATGACTTTATGGATTTACAAATCACCGCGCGAGCGTTTCACCATCTGGACCCGGAGATCTCTTGGTGAGACAGACGCCACTGCGACCCGCCGAGGACTACAGTGGTCAATCGGGGAGCACTGGCACTCAATGCCGCTTCAGTCCAGAAACTGAAACGCGTTGCGATCCTTGCCATACCCCGGTACGTCAACAGAACTCAGGCAGGAAGAAGGTTGCGGCGGTGGCCAAAGAGGTCCGTCAGCTCGACCGTGTGATCATCCGATTCGCTGGTGACTCCGGTGACGGGATGCAGCTCACGGGTGACAGGTTCACGCAGGAGTCGGCTGCGTTCGGCAATGATCTGGTGACGTTGCCGAACTTCCCTGCCGAGATCCGAGCCCCACAGGGCACGATTCCGGGCGTGTCGTCGTTCCAGGTGCATTTCGCCGACCACGACATCCTGACCGCCGGTGATGCCCCGGATGTGTTGGTGGCGATGAACCCGGCAGCGTTGAAGGCCAACCTGGGTGATCTGCCCAAGGGCGCAACCATCATCGTGGACACCCATGACTTCACCAAGCGCAACCTCGACAAGGCCGGGTACGACGTCAACCCGCTCGACCTGGTGGGCGACAGCAACGACATGCTGGGGGCGTTCAACGTGCAACCGGTCGACCTGACCGGGATGACGGTGGAGTCGGTCAAGGAGTTCGGCCTGTCCCGCAAGGACGCCGCCAGGGCGAAGAACATGTTCGCCCTCGGTCTGCTGTCGTGGATGTACGGCCGCCCCACCGACACCACGGTGGAGTTCTTGTCGAAGAAGTTCGCCAAGGTTCCTGACATCCGGGACGCGAACATCACCGCGTTCAAGACCGGTTGGAACTTCGGTGAGACCACCGAGACCTTCGCGGTCCAGTACGAGGTCAAGCCCGCCACGATGCCGGCCGGCACCTACCGCAACATCACCGGCAACCTCGCCCTGGCCTACGGCTTGGTGGCGGCCGGTGTCCGCTCCGGTCTGCCGGTGTTCCTGGGGTCCTACCCGATCACCCCGGCCTCCGACATCCTGCACGAACTGTCGAAGCACAAGTCGTTCGGTGTCACCACCTTCCAGGCCGAGGACGAGATCGCCGGAGTGGGCTCCGCGATCGGTGCTTCGTTCGCCGGACAACTCGGTGTCACCACCACCTCGGGTCCCGGTGTGGCGTTGAAGGGCGAGGCGATCGGTCTGGCCGTGATGACCGAACTGCCGCTGCTGGTGGTCAACGTCCAACGCGGCGGCCCCTCGACCGGCCTGCCCACCAAGACCGAGCAGTCCGACCTGCTGCAGGCGATGTTCGGCCGCAACGGTGAAGCGCCGGTGCCGATCATCGCGCCGTCGTCTCCCGGTGACTGCTTCGACGCCGCTGTCGAGGCGGCCCGGATCGCGATCACCTACCGGACCCCCGTCATGCTCCTCAGCGACGGCTACCTGGCCAACGGCTCCGAGCCGTGGTCGATCCCCGCCATCGACGACCTCCCGGTCATCGAGCCCAACTTCACCACCCTCGAATCACTGGCCGGCGAAGAGTTCCAGCCCTACGGCCGCGACCCCGAGACCCTCGCCCGCCCCTGGGCGATCCCCGGCACCGCCGGCCTCGAGCACCGCATCGGTGGCCTCGAGAAGGGTCACGGCCACGGCAACATCTCCTACGACCCGGCCAACCACGACCAGATGGTCCGCACCCGCCAGGCCAAAGTGGATGCGATCGCCAAGTCGCTGCCCCCGCTGCAGGTCGACGACCCCTCTGGCAAGGCGAAGGTGCTGGTCCTCGGCTGGGGCAGCACCTACGGCCCGATCGGTGCCGGCGCCCGCCGGGTCCGCAAGGCCGGCTACGACGTCGCGGTCACCCACCTGCGCCATCTCAACCCGTTCCCCGACGACCTCGGCGACATCCTCGCCCGCTACGACAAGGTCCTGGTGCCCGAGATGAACCTCGGCCAACTCGCCCTGCTGCTCCGCGCGAAATACCTCGTCGACGTCATCGGCTACAACCAGGTCCGCGGCCTGCCCCTGAAGGCAGCCGACCTCGCCCAGGCCATTGGCGACCTCGTCGCCGAAGCCGAAGGCATCGAAGTACACCTCACCAACACAGGTTCGGAGGAGAACTGATGAGCCTCAACCCCGTCGATCTGGGCCTGCCCACTCTCGGCACCGCCGGCGTCCCAACCCTCGGCACCGACGAGAAGCTCTCCGGCAAGGACTTCACCTCCGACCAGGAGGTCCGCTGGTGCCCCGGCTGCGGTGACTACGCCGTGCTCAAGGCCGTGCAGAACTTCCTGCCCGAACTCAACATCCGCCGCGAGAACGTCGTGTTCATCTCCGGCATCGGCTGCTCCTCGAGGTTCCCCTACTACCTCGACACCTACGGCATGCACTCCATCCACGGACGCGCCCCCTCCATCGCCACCGGCCTGGCCACCGCCAGGGAAGACCTGCACGTCTTCGTCGTCACCGGCGACGGCGACGCCCTGTCCATCGGCGGCAACCACCTGATCCACGCCCTGCGCCGCAACGTCAACATGACGATCCTGCTGTTCAACAACCGCATCTACGGACTCACCAAGGGTCAGTACTCCCCCACCTCCGAGATCGGCAAGATCACCAAGACCAGCCCCGTCGGGTCCTTGGACCACCCGTTCAACCCGGTCTCCTTGGCCCTCGGCGCCGAAGGCACCTTCGTGGCCCGCACCATCGACTCCGACCGCAAGCACCTCACCTCGGTGCTCACCGCAGCCGCAGCCCACCGCGGCACCTCCTTCGTCGAGATCTACCAGAACTGCCCGATCTTCAACGACGGCGCCTTCGACGCGATCAAGAGCCCCGACACCAAGGCCGACGCCATCATCCCCCTCGTCCACGGCGAACCGATCACGTTCGGAGCGCTCGGCGAGGACGGCCACGGCACCAAGGGCTTGGTCCGCAACACCGGCGGCGGTGTCGAGGTCGCCGAGATCGGCACCAACCCCGGACAGGTCGCTCTCACCGACGTGCTCGTCCACGACGCACACAACCCCGACCCGTCCACCGCCTTCGCGATCTCACGGCTCACCGACTCCGGCTACCTCAACCAGAGCCCGATCGGCATCTTCCGCCAGATCGAACGCCCGGCGTACGACGACCTCGCCCGCCAGCAGGTCAGCCAGGCCCAGGAAAGCGCCACCACCAGCGCCGAAAGCCGCCTCGAGGCCCTCATCCACGGCCCCGACACCTGGACCGTCGCCTGACCCACGCGAACTATTTGAGGGTTCGCGAGCGGGTCGAAACCGCCCCGGACGACAAGAACGGCTGCTCCCGATCGGGAGCAGCCGTTGCGTGGGGGGTGCGTCAGCAGGACTTGTAGCCGCGCACGGTGTAGTAGCTGTACCTCGAGTAGGACTTGACGAACTTCTTGTCACCCTTGGCGTAGGCGCGCCAGTAGGTGCACTTGGACTTCGCGGGCAGCTTCTTGGCCCACTTGCTCTTCTTGTTCGTCTTGACCGTGGCGTACTTCTTCCACTTGCCCTTCTTTGAAGTCTTGATCTCGATCGTGATCTTCTTCTTCTTGTACTTCGGCTTGACCTTGCCCTGCAGCTTCAGGTTGGCGATCTTGTCACCGAGGTCGCGCATCACGTTGAGCGACGCGGTGCCGTTCGAGTCGAGGTAGGTGTAAGTCGAGTCGCTGCTGCCGGTGAACAGGATGCGGAAGCTGGTGTTCTGCTTCGCCTTGAACGAGTAGGAGAAGTAGCCAGGCGAGTCGTCGGTCAGCACCGTCTTGTAGCTCGACGAGCCAGCGCGCTGTTCCTGGACCACGAGCGTGCCCTTCGGGTAGCCATCTGCCGACTCCACCTTGCCGCTGAGGTAGACAGTGGTGCCGACGACGGTTGTCGTCTTGTCGATTCCTCCGGTGATCGACGTGGCCATCGGCGTCGCCGCCTCAGCCGGGGCGCTGGTCAGCGCGACGGGGACGAGACCGAGCAGGGCGGCGGACAGCACGCCGCCAAAGAAGCGCTTCATGCGCATGGGTAGTTCCTCGAGGGTAGGGCAGCCCCCCGAGGAGCTGACGTGTTTCTGGTGTGCCGCCTCCTCCTACCGCAACAAGTCGGCTCCTACACATTTCACTGCCGGAATTTCTTAGCCGCGACTCGGCGTAGTGCCGCACGCATAGAGTGTCGGACGTGGTGGAGGAGCGACGCGGTCTGGCGCTGGGAGTCTCGGCGTACGCCCTGTG
>JBEBTI010000039.1:0-18820 GCA_040393845.1 Nocardioides daejeonensis | reverse complement strand
CGCGGGCGAGGTCGGCGTTGGCTCGCATGTGCCGGATCTCTCCGTGCACCGGCAGGACGTTGCGCGGCTTGACGATGTTGTAACAGTAGAGCAACTCGCCGGCGCTGGCGTGACCACTCACGTGGACCAGGGCATTGCCCTTGTGCACCACGTTGGCACCCCAGCGGGAGAGTCCGTTGATCACCCGGTAGACGGCGTTCTCGTTGCCCGGGATCAGGGACGAGGCCAGCACGACCGTGTCACCCTCCTCCAGATGCACGAAGTTGTGACTGCGCTGGGCAATCCTGCTCAGCGCGGAGAGCGGTTCGCCCTGCGATCCGGTCGAGATCAGCACCTGCTTGTGCGGAGCCAGATCGGTGAGCTCCTTGGCGTCGACGACGATCCCGGCGGGCACCTTGAGATAGCCCAGGTCGCGGGCGACTGCCATGTTGCGGACCATGGAGCGTCCGACGTACGCCACCTTGCGGTTGTGCGCCACGGCGGCATCGAGCACCTGCTGGACCCGGTGGATGTGGGAGGCGAAGCAGGCCACGATGATGCGTTGGTCGCGAGCATTGTGGAAGACCGAGTCGAGGACCGGTCCGATGCTCTTCTCCGTCGTGGTGAACCCCGGGACCTCGGCGTTGGTCGAGTCGGTCATGAAGAGGTCGACGCCTTCGTCACCCAAGCGGGCGAAAGCGTTGAGATCGGTGATCCGTCCGTCCAGCGGCAACTGGTCCATCTTGAAGTCACCGGTGTGCAGGACCAGTCCGGCGCCGGTCCGGATCGCCACCGCAAGGGCATCCGGGATCGAGTGGTTGACCGCGACGAACTCCAGGTCGAAGGGACCGAACGCGATCCGGTCGCCCTCCTTCACGACGTGGTGGACGGTCTCCCGCAGCCGGTGCTCGCGCAGCTTCGACCCCAGCAGGGCGAGGGTGAGCTCCGAGCCGACCAGCGGAATGTCGCCCCGCTCGCGCAGCAGGTACGGCGTCGCGCCGATGTGGTCCTCGTGACCGTGGGTGAGCACCAACGCCTCGACCTCGTCGAGCCGATCCCTGATCGACGAGAAGTCGGGCAGGATCAGGTCGACGCCGGGGTGGTGGTCCTCCGGGAACAGCACGCCACAGTCGACGATCAGCAACCGGCCGTCGTACTCGAAGACGGTCATGTTGCGACCGACCTCGCCGAGGCCACCCAGCGGAGTGATCCGCAGGCCCCCTTCGGCCAACGGTGCCGGCGCGCTCAGCTCAGGATGCGGATGACTCATGTATTCCTCTAATCAGGGTCGTGACCTCACAGGAGGCCGGACGCCGAGAGACCGGCACGGAGCGCGGCGTACTCGTCGTCGTCGAGCGGAACGAGCGGGCTGCGCACGTTCCGATTGGTGATCACACCCAGCAACTGCAAGGTCGCCTTTGCCGTGGTAGCTCCGTAGTTGGGGACGCCCATGATGGCGTCGATCGCGGGGAGCATCCGCGTGAAGATCTCTCGGGCCGCGCCAGCGTCTCCGGCGAACCAGGCATCGGCCATCGCGCGGAGTTGGTCGCCAGCGGCGTGGCCTGCGACGGACACGAAGCCACAGGCGCCGTGAGCGAGCCAGGCGAGGTTGTTGGCGTCGTCACCGGAATAGACGGCCAGACCGAGCTCGGTCGACAGGCGCAGACCGCGCACGAAGTCGCCGACCGCATCCTTGACCGCGACCACCTTGTCCCACTCGGCGGCAACTGCGTAGGTGTCGAAGGCGATCGTGGTGCCGGTGCGGCTGGGGACGTCGTAGAGCATGACCGGCAGGTCGCTGGCATCGACGACCTGACGGAAGTGGTGCAGCAGGCCCTTCTGGCTGGGCTTGTTGTAGTAGGGCGTGACCAGCAGTACGCCGTCAGCACCGTTGCGCTGGGCCTGCTGGGCGAGCTCGACCGAGTGGACGGTCGTGTTGGTGCCGACGCCTGCGACCAGCTTGATGCCGGATCCGACCGCCGCACGGACCGCGGCCAGGATCTCGCCGTCCTCCTCGACCGTGGTGGTCGGCGACTCACCGGTGGTGCCGGAGATGACCAGTCCGTCGTGCCCGTGCGCGACCAGGTGGGCCGCGATCTTGGCGGTGCTGTCGAGGTCGAGCGAGCCGTCGTCGTGGAACGCGGTCGCCATCGCGGTGAGCACTCGGCCGAACGGGGCCTCGGGGGCAGCGGTGGTCATGGGAGGAGGTTATCGCTCAGCCCCGACCACACCGCGCACGGGCTCGCCGGTGGCTCAGACGTGGGGCATCACTTCGTCGGCAACCAGCTGCAGGTGGTCGAGGTCGGCCAGGTCCAGCACCTGCAGATAGATCCGTTGGGCGCCGAGGTCGCCGTACTGCTTGATCTTGGCCACGACCTCGTGCGGGGTCCCGGCAAGCCCGTTCTCCCGCAACTCCGCCACCTCACGACCGATCCGGTCCGCGCGCCGGGAGATCTCCGCCTCGTCGCGGCCGACACAGAGCACCAATGCGTTGGACCAGGCCAGGTCGTCCGGGTTGCGACCGATCGCCTCGCACGCAGCACGGACCCGCCCGAACTGCTCGCGCGTCGTCTCCAGGGAGACGAAGGGCAGGTTGAACTCGTTGGCGTAGCGGGCCGCGAGCGCCGGCGTACGCCGTTTGCCGAGACCACCGACCAGCACCGGCGGGTGCGGCGTCTGGGTGGGCTTGGGCAGGGCCAGCGAGTCGGCCAGGGTGTAGTGCCGGCCGGCGAAGTCATAGCGCTCCCCCGACGGCGTGCGCCACAGGCCCGTGATCACCTCGAGCTGCTCTTCGAACCGGTCGAACCGCTCGGCGGTGCTGGGGAACGGGATGCCGTACTGGGTGTGCTCGGCCTCGAACCAACCAGCGCCGATGCCGAGCTCGATCCGGCCGCCGCTCATCTGGTCGACCCCGGCCACCTGGATCGCGAGGACGCCAGGGTGGCGGAAGGTCGCCGAGGTCATCATCGTGCCCAGACGGATCGTCGAGGTGTCTCGCGCGAGACCGGCCAGGGTGGTCCAGGCGTCCGTCGGACCGGGCAGGCCCTCGGTGCCCATGCCGAGGTAGTGGTCGGACCGGAAGAAGGCCCCGAACCCGAGCTCTTCGGCAGCCTTCGCCACCCGGAGGAGATCGTCGTACGTGGCGCCCTGCTGGGGTTCGGTGAAGATACGCAGTTCCATGGGCCCAGCCTGTCATCCGTCCGGTTGCGTGCGCGCCGAGGGCGACCGGCAACACCGCGGGGCGCGCTGAACCTCGCGCGACAGTCGTACCCGCTAGTCTGCGTTGCCATGGCATGGGGTGCGCGGGTGATCACCAGTCGACGGGTGTGGCTCGTGGGGCTCGCCGTGGTCGTGCTTGCCGGCCTCTGGTGGGTGGTCGGCGGACGCACGGTCGAAGGCGTCGAGGTGCGCGTGCTCAACGAACCGCACTGCACCGGCACCGACGTCACTGCCCGTCGGTCACCGATCGACGACACCCTGGTCCCGGTCGTCAGCCTGGAGCCGGGCATGGAGTGTCGACTCAACCTCGAACTCCGCAACGACAGTTGGTTGCCGGTCAAGCTCCATGACCTGATGCTGCCGCTGATGGGGCCCGACGCCGGTGCCGCCGTTCGCGTGAAGACGGTGTGGACTGACGACCAGATGCCGATCTACGGAGGCGTCGCAGCCCGGGTGCCGCTGGACAGGTGGCTCAGCTCGGACGAGTCGATGCAGGTCGAGATCGTCTATGCCTATCGACACGACGGCTGCACCGCGCTCGGCACTCTGTGGGTGCCGGCGGCACAGGTGGGCACCTCGTTGCTCGGACGCTCGGCCACTCTGCAGCCCACGACGAAGGTGTGGTTTGCCGGAACCTCTGCCAGCACCTGTTGACGCTCAGCCGGCCTGGGCGCGTCGGACCTTCATCGACGCTCCCACCACACCCAGTCCAGTGGCGGATCGAGGTCGGGGCGCGCTTCGCGACGAGTCTCGCGCCACTCGCTCTCGTCGTACGCCGGGTAGCGCACGTCGCCGTCGACGTCGACATGCATCTCCGTGAGGATCTGGTGCGTGGCGCGGGGCAGCGCAAGGGCGTAGATCTGGGCTCCCCCGGCCACGAACACCTCGGAGTCACCGGCCATCTCCAACGCTTCGGCCAGGGAGTGGGCGACGTCGACGCCGTCCGCCCGCCAGTCGAGGTCACGGCTCACCACGATGGTGCGGCGGCCCGGGAGCGGCCGCCCGATCGACTCGTGGGTGACCCGCCCCATCACCAGCGTGTGCCCCATCGTGGTGGCCTTGAAGTGGGCGAAGTCCTCGCGGCTGTGCCACGGGATCCGTGGCCCGTCACCGATCACCCGGCCGCGGGCGAGAGCCGCAATCAGGGTGAGGGTCATACTGCGATCGGCGCCTTGATCACCGGGTGCGGGTCATAGCCGCGCACCTCGATGTGTTCGAGTTCGAAGCCGTCGATCTCGGTCACCGACGGGTCGAGCCAGAGCGTCGGCAACGGCCGCTGGTCGCGCGTCAGTTGGAGCCGCGCCTGGTCGAGGTGGTTGGAGTAGAGGTGCGCGTCGCCCAACGTGTGCACGAAGTCGCCGACCCGCAGGCCGGTGACCTGAGCCACCATGTGCGTGAGCAGGGCATAGGAGGCGATGTTGAACGGCACTCCGAGGAAGACGTCGGCACTGCGTTGGTAGAGCTGGCACGACAGCCGGTCCGGGCCGCCGTCCGGAGCAGGCGCGACGTAGAACTGGAACATCGTGTGGCACGGCGGCAATGCCATGTCGTCGACATCGGCGACGTTCCAGGCCGACACGATGTGCCGACGGGAGTCAGGGTTGTTGCCGATCCCCTCGATCAACTTGCGGATCTGGTCGACGTGCTGACCGTCCGGGGTGGGCCACGACCGCCACTGGTAGCCGTAGACCGGCCCGAGGTTCCCCTCGGCGTCGGCCCACTCGTCCCAGATCGTGACGCCCCGCTCCTGCAACCACGTGACGTTGGTGTCGCCGCGGAGGAACCAGAGGAGCTCGGCGAAGACAGAGCGGGTGTGCACCTTCTTGGTCGTCAACAACGGGAAACCCGCAGTCAGGTCGAAACGCATCTGGTGCCCGAACACGCTGAGTGTGCCGGTGCCGGTGCGGTCGGTCTTCTCCACGCCTTCGTCGAGGATCCGACTGACGAGGTCGAGGTATGCCTGCACGACAATCAGCCTACGCGTGCAAGGACATCGGGCCGTAGACCTCACGGTCGGCCTCGAGCAGCACCACCTGGTCGACACCCGCGTCGGCCAGCTCGGTGAAGAACTCCCCGAGCCACGACTCCGCGTCGGACTGGTTGGAGAAGGTCTGCACCAGATCTGCCTCGACCTCCACCTCCGCGGCGTCGGCGTCGAGCAGCCGCCAGTGCCACGGCTCCTCGAGCGGGCGGTCGGCAGGGAACGTCGGGGGCTGGTCCGGGAGCATGGGGCTCACACTACTGTGGTCGCCCATGAGCCTGCGTCTGGTCGGAACAGGTGCAGCAGACGGCTGGCCCTCACCGTTCTGCAACTGCTCCTCGTGCACTGCTGAGCGAACCGCGGGCCGCTTCCGTGCACAAGCAGCCGCCCTCCTCGACGGTGAGGTGTTGTTGGACTGCGGGCCGTCGACACCGCTGGCCGCCGAACGGCTCGGAATCTCGTTGGCCGGCGTACGACTGCTGCTGTGGACCCATCAGCACAGTGACCACTTCAGTGCAGCCACCCTGATGTATCGCGCATGGAGCGACCCCACTCCCCTCGTCGTCGTCGGTCCGCCGGACGTGGTCGAGACCGCACGGCACTGGGTCGCGCCGGACGCGGCGGTGGAGTTCCGACCGGTGTGCCCCGGGGACGTGGTCGACCACGCCGGCCACCTGGTCCGCGTCCTTGCCTCGTCGCACCGGACCCGACTCGGACGCGACGGCGAACCCGACAGCGTCCTGTACGACGTCACCGCACGCTCCGGCACGCGGGTGCTCTACGCGACCGACACCGGTCCGCTCCCGACCGCGACGGTCGAGGCCACCCGTGACGCGGCGTACGACGTGGTGGTGCTCGAGGAGAGCTTCGGTGACCTGTTCGACCACGGCACCCGGCACCTCGACCTGAGCACCTTCCCCGAGCAGGTACGCCGCCTCCGTTCGGTCGGTGCGATCGGTGCGTCCACCCGTGTCGTGGCCACCCACCTGTCGCACCACAACCCACCGACGCCGGAGCTCGCCCGGCGGCTCGCTGCGTGGGGCGCCGAGGTGTGCGACGACGGCACCGAACTGGTCGGGGGTACGCCGCCGGTGATGCCTCGCGGCCGTAGCCTGGTGATCGGTGGTACCCGCTCCGGGAAGTCGCACGAGGCGGAGCGCCTGCTGGCCGCATCGGCCGAGGTGACCTACGTGGCGACGTCGTACCCCCGAGCCGACGACCCGGAGTGGAACGCACGCGTGGCGCTCCACGTCGCCCAGCGGCCGCCTGCATGGACGACTGTGGAGACACTCGACCTCGTCCCGCTGCTGCGCCAGGACGGGCCGCCGCTGCTCATCGACTGCCTGACGCTGTGGCTGACCCGTGTCATGGACCGGCACGACGCGTGGGACGACCGGGCGTGGCACGCCGGTGCCGGCACATCGGTCGCCGCAGAGTGCGCTGCCCTGGTCACGGCCTGGCGTGACACCTCCCGTCGGGTGGTCGCGGTGACCAACGAGGTGGGTCACGGCCTGGTGCCGGAAGGTGCCGGATCGCGGCGGTTCCGCGACGAGATGGGCCGGCTCAATGCCGCCGTCGCCACCGCCACCGAAGACGTGCGCTGGTGCATGGCCGGACGGGTGGTGTCGCTGTGAACTCCCTCTGGTTGTGCCTGGGCACCCTGACCCGCATTCCCGTGCCGATGCCGAGCAAGGTCGACGCGCGGGTCGCCGGATGGTCCTTGGCACTGTCGTCGCTCGGCGCAGCGGTGCTCGCGGTCTGCGCGGTCGCGCCGTGGTGGGTGGCCGACCTCGCCGACGTCAGCGCGACGCCGCTGTTGCAGGCAGCGGTGATGGTCGCGACCGTGGCATGGCTGACCCGTGGCATGCACCTGGACGGTTTGGCCGACACGGCCGACGGACTCGGTTGCGGCAAGCCACCGGAACAGGCGCTGGCGATCATGAAGCGCTCCGACATCGGTCCATTCGGTGTGGTCACGTTGCTGTTGGTGCTGCTGGTCCAGGTCAGCGCGCTGAGTCAACTCCTCACGCAGTTGGGACCGACCCTCGGTGGCGCGGCCTTCGCCGTCGCGCTGGTGACCAGTCGCGCCGTACTCGTGCTGTTGGGCACCTCGCTCTATCCGGCCGCCCGGCCTGCGGGGCTGGGGCAGAGCGTCGCGTCCTCGGTGCGTGCGCCGCAGGCGGTCGTCGGTCTGGCCCTGCTGGCCGGCGTGGTCGCCGGCATCCTCGCGTGGGCCGGTCAGGACGGTCTGACGGCTCGGGCGAGCACCTGGATCGTCGCGAGCGTCCCGCTCGGCCTGCTGGCCGGGTTGGTCCGCGCGGTCACCGCGCGTGATCGCTTCGGCGGGATGACCGGGGACGTCTACGGCGCCGCGATCGAGGTCACCTTCACCGCCGCACTGGTCACCGCCGCCCTCGGGCTCACCGTTGCCTGAGCCCGCACCGAAGCCCGCGGCGAACGCCTGATCAGGACTCGCGGACCGAGGTGTCCACGAACGGTGGCCTGACGACCGTGAAGATCTCACGTCGACCTCGGATGTCGACGCCCACCTCGGCTCCGTCCTCGACGATGGTCGGCACCAGGGCCAGACCGATGCCCTTGCGCAGTGTCGGCGAGAAGGTGCCCGAGGTGACCTCACACAGGGGTACGTCGGCAGTCAGCGAGACGCTCATCCCGGGCCGCGGGATGCCGCGTCCGGTGGCGACGAGACCGCGCAGCACCCGCGGCGCACCTGCAGCCTTGGCAGCGGTGAGCACGTCGCGGCCCCAGAAGGCCGGCTTCTTCCAGCCCACTGCCCAACCGACCCGGCCCTCCATCGGGGTGACCGCGGGGGTCAGGTCCTGGCCGTGCAGCGGATAGCCCATCTCGGTGCGCAGCGTGTCACGCGCGCCGAGACCGCACGGAGCGATGCCGAACTCCGCACCGGCGTGCAGCAACGCGTCCCAGAGGTTGCCGGCCACCTCGTTGTGCACGATCAGTTCATAGCCGCGCTCGCCGGTGTAGCCGGTGCGGCACACCACCACGCCCTCGCCCTCGAACTCGGCCTCGAGGAAGTGCATGTAGTCGTGCCCGACCGGCAGGCCGAGCGCAGCGAGGGTCTCGTCGGACTTCGGCCCCTGCACCGCAAACACTGCGTAGGTCTCGTGACGGTCGATGATGCGGATGTCCTCCGGCGCCGCGGCACGCAACCGGCCCAGCACCTCGGTGGAGTTGGCCGCGTTGGGCACGAGCAGCACGTGCTCCTCGTCCTGGAAGTAGGCGATCAGATCATCGACCACACCGCCGGTCTCGGCGTCACAGCACAGCGTGTACTGCGCCTGCCCCGGACCGATCTTGCGCAGGTCGTTGCTGAGGGTGCAGTTGACGAAGTCCACGGCACCGGGCCCGCTCACCATCGCCTTGCCGAGGTGGCTGACGTCGAAGACACCGACGCTCTCGCGCACCGCGTGATGCTCCTTGACCACGCCCGAGGGATATTCCAGAGGCATCGACCAGCCACCGAACTCGGAGAACTTCGCCCCGAGCGCAACGTGGCGATCGTGCACCGGTGACGTCTTCAGTGACTCACTGTCGCTCATGGAATCGAAACCTATCCCCCACAGACGGAGCCGTCACGCAGCCGACCCGGTCTGCGGTGGTGACACGTCGTAGAGTGCCCGACGTGACCACCTATGCTCTCCGCTCCGCCAGTCCCGCCAAGACCCGCGCCGACGTGGTGGTGATCGGCGTGGTGAAGTCCGGCAAGAAGCTCGTTGCTGCCGCCGGTGGCGACGAGGTGGCTGCCGCCTACGGGCGCAAGTTCGCCCCGCTGCTGCAGACCTTGGGTTTCAAGGGCTCGGTCGGTGAGATCGCCAAGGTGCCCACCTCCGGCACCGTCAACTCGCCCCTGCTGGTGCTGGTGGGGCTGGGCGACGCCGAGCGGTTCACGCCCGACGTCGTACGGCGTGCGGCCGGTTCGGTGGCACGCACCGTCACCAATGCCGCCACCTTGGCGATCGCACTGCCAGCCGACTCGGTCGCGCTGCTGCGAGGAGTCGCGGAGGGCATGCGCCTCGGCGCCTATGTGTTCAACGAGTTCAAGCGTGACAGCGCCACGGACGATCCCGGTGTCGGCGAAGTGATCGTGCTCAGCCCGCTCGCCCGCCAGGCCGAGGCAAACGCTGTCTTCGACCGGGCTGCCCTGGTCGCCGAAGCCGTCAACGCCACCCGCCGTTGGGTCAACCTGCCGGCCAGCGCCTTGACCCCGCCGTCCTTCGCCGAGGAGGTCGCGGCGGCGCATGCCGCGCTGACCAAGCCGAAGGGTGCTCCCAAGATCGGCATCGAGGTCTGGGACGAAGCCCGCCTCGTCGCCGACGGCTGCGGCGGCATCCTCGGAGTCGGTGCCGGTTCCGCAGTGGAGCCGCGGATGGTGAAGTTGACCTGGTCCCCGAAGGGCGCCACGAAGCACCTCGCCCTCGTCGGCAAGGGCGTCACCTACGACTCGGGCGGCTACACCATCAAGCCGGCCGGTTCGATGGCGACCATGAAGGAGGACATGGCCGGCGCCGCCACCGTCATCCAGACGTTGTTCCTGGTCGCCCGTCTGGGCCTCCCGGTCAGGGTCACCGCCTGGGCACCGATGGCGGAGAACATGATCTCCGGCGCGGCGATGCGCCCCGGTGACGTGCTCACCATCCACGGCGGCACCACGGTCGAGGTCTCCAACACCGACGCCGAAGGGCGCCTGATCCTGGCCGACGCCCTGGTGATGGCGGCGGCCGAGGAGCCCGACGCGATCGTCGACATCGCCACCCTCACCGGACACATGGTGGTCGCCCTCGGCGACAAGATCGCCGGGTTGATCGGCACCGACGACGTGGTTGCGGACCTGCAGAGCGCAGCAGAGCAGGCCGGCGAAGCCGTGTGGCACATGCCGATCCCGGAGGAGATGCACGACCGCGTGCGGTCGAGCAAGGTCGCCGATCTCGCCCAGCACGACTGGGTGCGGTGGGGTGGCGGCCTGTACGCCGCGGCATTCCTGCGCGAGTTCACCGACGGTCGCCCCTGGGGGCATCTCGACGTCGCCGGGCCCGCCTTCAACACCGGAGGTCCCACCGGCCACGTGCCCGCCGGCGGCACGGGATTTGGCCTGACCACCCTGCTCGAGTACGTCGAGGCCGCCGCCCAGTAGTTCTGGCCGGGTTCAGCGTTCCTTCTGGCGCCGGTTCCAGTCCCGCATGCGCTGCGGGATACCGACCACAGCTGCGTCGTACGACGGCACCTGGTGCTTGTTGGCGAAGTTGTGGGCCCACTGCACCGACGGCACCCGTCGGCGCGTCCATGCGCCGTCGTGGGCGACCAGCAACAGGGTGACGTCGCTGACCGCCGTGCGCGGTTCGACGAAACCCTCGACTCCGCGGCGTGTCGTGACGAACTCCTGCAGGTGCTTCTCGTCGGCAGAGTCCGAGGCTCGCACTGTGGTCGATCCGGTGCGTGTGCGGTCGCCGCTGGGGCGACGCACCTTCGTGCGGCGGAATCGGTCGAACATACCCATGCACCCAGTGTGACGCATGAGCGTCGGCACCCCTCACACATCCGCATGCCGAATGGTGCAAGGATGGGCGTCGTGACCGGTTCAACCCACGAGCAGGTGCCCTCCGAGGCCTACGACGTCGTCGTGCTCGGAGCAGGCTCCGGCGGCTACTCGTGTGCCCTGCGTGCCGCGCAGCTCGGACTCTCGGTTGCCTTGGTCGAACGCGACAAGCTGGGCGGCACCTGCCTCCACGTCGGGTGCATTCCGACCAAGGCACTGCTGCACGCAGCCGAGATCGCCGACAGCGCACGCGCGGCCTCCCAGTTCGGGATCCGCGCAAGCCTGGACGGCGTCGACATGGCCGGCGTCCACGCCTACAAGGACGGCGTGGTCTCCCGACTCTTCAAGGGTCTGACCGGTCTCGTCGACTCTCGCGGGATCACCGTCGTCGAGGGCACCGGGCGGATCGCGTCGCCCACCACTGTCGAGGTCGACGGTCAGGTCCTTTCCGCACGTCACATCGTCCTCGCGACGGGATCGCACTCACGCGCCCTGCCCGGCCTTGCCATCGACGGCAAACGAGTGATTCATTCCGAGCACGCCCTGCGGCTCGATACCGTTCCCGAACGTGTGGTCGTCCTGGGCGGTGGTGTGATCGGCTGCGAGTTCGCGAGCCTGTGGCGCTCGTTCGGCGCCGAGGTCACCATCGTCGAAGCCCTGCCCCGCCTGGTGCCCGGTGAGGACGAGGCGAGCTCGAAGGCGTTGGAGCGTGCCTTCCGCAAACGTCGGATCACCGCCCTGCTGGCCACACCCTTCGAGTCCGTCGAACACACCGAGGACGGCGTGCGAGTCATGGCTGGCGGCAAGGCCATCGAAGCCGACCTGTTGCTGGCGGCGGTCGGGCGCGGCCCTAACACCGACGACCTCGGACTCGCCGAGGTCGGCGTCGCCCTGGACCGTGGCTTCGTGGTCACCGACGAACGGTGTCGCACCGGCGTACCGGACGTGTTCGCCGTCGGTGACATCGTCGCGGGCCCCCAGTTGGCCCATCGTGGCTTTGCACAGGGCATCTTCGTCGCGGAGGAGATCGCCGGCCTGACCCCGACGCCGATCGACGACGACGGCATCCCCCGCATCACCTACAGCCACCCCGAGGTTGCCTCGGTGGGCCTCACCGAAGCCGCTGCGATCGTGCAGTACGGCGCGGGACAGGTCGAGTCGCTCACCCAAGACCTCGGTGGCAACGGCAAGAGCCAGATCCTGAAGACCCAAGGTCTGGTGAAGCTGGTCCGCCGCAAGGACGGCCCCGTCGTCGGCGTACACCTCGTCGGGACGCGCGTCGGAGAACTGATCGGCGAAGCACAGCTGATCCGCAACTGGGACGCGCATCCCGAGGACGTCGCACCCCTCATCCATGCCCATCCCACGCAGAACGAGGCCCTCGGCGAGGCCCATCTGGCGCTTGCCGGGAAGCCGTTGCATGCCCACACCTGATAGACCAGTACGAAGAGACCACGAGCCCAAAAGGACACCCATGGCCAGCGAAGTCACCCTCCCCGCACTCGGCGAATCCGTCACCGAGGGCACCGTCACCCGATGGCTCAAGCAGGTCGGCGACACGGTTTCCGTCGACGAGCCCCTGCTCGAGGTCTCCACCGACAAGGTCGACACCGAAATCCCTTCACCGATCGCCGGCACCCTGCTCGAGATCAAGGCAGCCGAGGACGAGACCGTCGAGGTCGGCGCCGTACTCGCTGTGATCGGTGAGTCCGGCGAGTCCGGCGGCTCGGACGACGCCGCCCCGGCCGAGGAAGCGCCCGCAGCCGAATCGGCAACCGAGGAGCCCGAAGCCGAGGAGCCCGCTGAGGAACCCGCAGCCGAGCAACCTGCCGCCGAGGAACCCGCCACCGAGCAGCCGGCGGCGTCCACCGACTCTGCCGACGGCACCCCGGTCACGCTTCCCGCACTGGGCGAGTCGGTCACCGAGGGCACCGTCACCCGATGGCTCAAGCAGGTCGGCGACTCCGTGGCCGTCGACGAGCCGCTCCTCGAGGTCTCCACCGACAAGGTCGACACCGAGATCCCCTCCCCGGTCGCCGGCACCCTGCTCGAGATCAAGGCAGCCGAGGACGAGACCGTCGAGGTCGGCGCCGAGCTGGCCATCATCGGCGACCAGTCCGCTGCGTCTGCGGCCCCCGCCGAGCCGAAGGCACCCGCCGAGCCGAAGGCTCCCGCTGAGCCGAAGGCTCCGGCCAAGGAGACCCCGGCCGAGCCGGAAGCTCCTGCCGCCGCGGAGGCAGCACCTGCGAAGCAGGAGGCACCGGCTCCCGCGCAGGAGGCACCGGCCGAGCAGGAGACGCCCACCACCTCGGAGGCCACCAACGAGAACGGTTATGTCACGCCGCTGGTCC
Source organism: Nocardioides daejeonensis (assembly GCA_040393845.1). GTDB lineage: Bacteria > Actinomycetota > Actinomycetes > Propionibacteriales > Nocardioidaceae > Nocardioides > Nocardioides daejeonensis_A. Next base: position 5,718 of record JBEBTI010000039.1, on the reverse strand, counting down.
GCAAGTTGGCCGCCCAGCACGGCGTCGAACTGTCGTCGATCTCCGGCACGGGTGTCGGGGGCCGCGTCCGCAAGCAGGACGTGCTCGACGCCGCAGCGAAGGCCAAGGAAGCTGCATCGGCTCCGGCGGCCGACCAGTCCGCGCCGTCCTCGCCCGCACCGGCAGCCCCATCACCACTGCGCGGCAAGACCGAGCCGATGACCCGCCTGCGCAAGGTGATCGCCAAGCGCATGGTCGAGTCGCTGCAGATCTCGGCGCAGCTCACCCAGGTCGTCGAGGTGGACGTCACCAACATCGGCCGGCTGCGCGACCAGGTGAAGGCGGACTTCCTGGCCCGTGAGGGCGTGAAGCTCAGCTACTTCCCGTTCTTCGCGCGGGCCACCATCGACGCCCTCAAGCAGCACCCGGCGCTCAATGCCCAGATCGACGAGGAGAAGGGCGAGATCACCTACTTCGACGCCGAGCACCTGGCCATCGCGGTCGACACCGAGCGCGGTCTGCTCAGCCCGGTGATCCACAACGCCGGCGACCTCAACGTCGCCGGTCTGGCCCGCAAGATCGCCGACCTGGCCGACCGCACCCGCAACAACAAGGTGGTGCCTGACGAACTCTCCGGCGGCACCTTCACGCTGACCAACACCGGCAGCGTGGGGGCGCTCTTCGACACCCCGATCATCAACCAGCCGCAGGTCGCGATCCTTGGCACCGGCACGGTCGTCAAGCGGCCTGTGGTGATCGACGACCCGAAGCTCGGCGAGACGATTGCCGTGCGCCAGATGGCCTACCTGTCGCTGACCTACGACCACCGCATCGTGGACGGCGCCGACGCGGCGCGGTTCCTGCAGGACGTCAAGCAGCGCCTCGAGGCCGGAGCGTTCGAGGTCTGACCCGATGCACTTCGTGATTGCTGGTGCCAGCGGCTTCCTCGGGAAGTCGCTGGCCCAGCATCTCGTCGGCCAGGGCCACCGGGTCACCGCGTTGGTCCGGCGCCCCGCCCGGGCGGGTGAGTCCACCTGGGACCCCTACGCCGGCACCGTCGACCGTGACCTCGTCGCGCAGGCCGACGTGGTGGTCAATCTCGCCGGCTCCCCGACTGCCGGCAACCCGCACTCGTCGCGCTGGGCCCGCGCACTCGAACACTCGCGGGTGACCACGACCAGCGTGCTCGCGGATGCGATCGCCCGCGCACACCGCGAGGGTGACGGTCCCGCCTACCTCGCCGGCAACGGGATCTCCTGGTATGGCGACCAGGGTGACCAGGTCCTCGACGAGTCCGCCGATTCGCACGGCGACGCCTTCCTCACCCGGGTCACCCGGTCGTGGCAGAGAGCGACACATCCGGCGGCCGAAGCCGGTGCTCGGGTCGTCGTGCTCCGCACCGCCCCCGTGCTGCACGGCGGCCAGCCACCGCTCCAGCAGCTTCGCCTCCTCGCCAGGTCCGGGCTGTCAGCAAGGATCGGCAGCGGAAACCAGTACTTCCCGGTGATCTCTCGCCGAGACTGGGTCGCCGCAGTCACGCACGCAGGGCTCGATGCCAAGGTCAGCGGACCGGTCAACCTGTGCTGCCCGATCCCGCCGACCAACCACGAGTTCACCCAGGCGCTGGCCGACGCCGTTCACCGCCCTGCCTTTCTGGTCGTCCCGAGGCCCGTGGTCAAACTCGTGGCCGGTCGCATGGGCCCGGAGGTGCTCGGGTCGGTGCGAGCAGTCCCCAAGCGACTGCTCGACACCGGCTTCTCGTTTGCCGACGAGGACGTCCGCGACGTGGTGGCCACTGCACTGCACGACTGAACGCTGCCTCTCATTCGATGCGGGCCATCCGCCAGACTCCCGCCGCACTGACCAGCGTCACCTCCCGCTGGTCAGCGCGGTCGCGTGGCAACGGCGTACGACGTCCGTCCGGTCCACGGACCTGAGCTGCCGCCAACCGCTGGGTCACCACCAGCCGGACCAGGTCGGAGCGACGCTCCACCACCCGCGCGGCGAGCAACTGGTGTCGGATGCCCTCGACCACCAGGTTGCGCCGCGCGTAGGCGCGCAGCATCCGCACGTCGGACCGCGCTGTCGAGCCGTCGACATAGAGCGCGCGCAGCGCTCCGACGTCCGCTGTCGCCCACGCCCGGGCCCGTTGGTGCTGCCAGTCCCGGAGGATCTCGACGGGTTCGACGACCGGGATCGTCTCCGAGGGCGTGAAGGCCGGTGCCGCCACCGGTGTGCCGCCTCGCTCGGTGAATCCGGCGACGACCAGCACCGCGGCGACCAGCACCGCCACCAACCCACCGATCCTGAGGACGCGTCCCATGTCACTACTGTGCCGCGCTCGGCTCGCGGCTGCATCCCGCTCTCCACAGGGGCCTCTCGGCCGCCGCCCGCAGCGGGCGTATCGTCGACCGGGTGACGCTCGACTTCTTGGTCGCCGGGCTCGGCGCTGACGCAGTTCCCTATCTCGACGCGTGGGAGATCCAACGGGGGCACCATGCGGAGGTCGCCGAGGGCGGCGCCGACCGGGTTCTGCTGCTTGAGCATCCGCCGGTGTTCACCGCTGGCAAGCGCACCGACGCCCACGAGCGCCCGTCGGACCCAGGCGGTGCCGAGGTGATCGACGTCGACCGTGGCGGCAAGATCACCTTCCACGGCCCTGGCCAACTGGTCGGCTATCCGATCGTCAGACTTCCTGAGGCCGTCAAGGTCGTCGACTACGTGCGCCGCGTCGAGGAGGCGCTGATCGCAGTGTGTCGGGATCACGGGGTCACCACCGCGCGGGTTCCGGGCCGCAGTGGCGTGTGGCTGACCGCCGACGATCGCGGGCCCGAGCGCAAGATCGCCGCGATCGGCATCCGGGTCGGCCGCGGCGTCACCATGCACGGCTTCTCCCTCAATTGTGACGTCGACCTAGGGTGGTACGACCGGTTCGTCCCGTGCGGCATCGCCGACGCCGGCGTCACCTCCTTGTCACGCGAACTCGGTCACGACGTCACGGTCGACGACGTCCTTCCTTCGGTTCGCCGTCACCTCGAGGACCTCCTCGCGTGGCACGACTACGTGCCGACGCCCGACTACGAGGCGCGTCCGGAGCCACCCCGGATCACCCTGGTCACACCGGGCAACCACGCCTGAGCCCGTCGCCGTACGACGGAACTTCCGTCCCGGTCGCGCGTCCTTCCACCGTTGCTGTTCGGATGGTGCAAAGATCCGGCGTCTGAATTCGCGCGAGCTTTGGGGAATCCACGTGAGCAGCCTGATCATCGAGACCAGCGGTCTTCGCAAGGTCTTCCGCACCCGCAAGGGTGAGTTGCGGGTCGCCGTACAGAACCTGGATCTGGCAGTGCCCGCCGGAGGCGTCCACGGGTTCCTCGGACCGAACGGCTCCGGCAAGACCACCACGATCCGCATGTTGCTCGGACTGGCTCAACCGTCGGCCGGGACGATGCGCCTCTTCGGTGAACCGGTGCCCGACCAGCTCCCGCAGATGATCAGCCGGGTCGGCGCAGTGGTCGAGTCGCCCAAGTTCAGCCCCAACTTCTCCGGTCGCCTCAACCTCGAACTGCTCGCCCGAGCGATCGGTGCACCGAAAACTCGTGTCGACGCGGCAATCGAAACCGTCAACCTGACCGGGCGGGACAACGACCGGTACCGGTCCTACTCGCTCGGAATGAAGCAGCGCCTGGCAATTGCGGCGACTCTCCTGAAGGACCCGGCACTGTTGATCCTGGACGAGCCGACCAACGGACTCGACCCGGCGGGGATCCGCGAGATCCGCGAGACCATCCGGACGCTCGGCGCGTCGGGAGTGACCGTGCTGCTGAGCTCCCACATCCTGGCCGAGGTGCAGCAGGTCTGCACGGCCGCGACGATCATCGGCAACGGCCGGTTGCTCGCCTCCGGACAGGTCGACGACCTGCTCGGCACCGACTCCGTGCACCGCGTGGTCGTCGCTGACCGGGCGCGGGCTCTGGAGGTGTTGACTCGTGCTGGGCTGACCGCCACCGTCGCCGGTGATGCGCTCCGCGTTGAGGCGGACGACGCCGCGCTGATCACGCGCACCATGGCCGACGCGGGCCTCTGGCTCTCCGAGCTCACGCCTCTGCGCCCCGACCTGGAGACCTTCTTCCTCGATCTGACCGCTGACGAGCGTCTGGGAGCAACCTCATGATGGGCCTGGTGCGCCTGGCGCGCGTCGAACTCAGCCGACTCCTGCATCGCCGGGCCATCGTGGTCCTCCTGGCCGCATGCGTCGTGATCCCACTCCTGATCGGCGTGGCACAGGCGATCGACACCCGCCCGGCATCCGACGAGGACATCGCGTTCGCCCAGCGGCAACTCGACGCAGACCTGGCGAACGGCAACTACGAACGGGAACTGCGCAGATGCATCAAGAACCCGGGCAACTGGGGGCTGGCCTCCAACTTGGCCGAGGGTGACCTCGCCGCCGCCTGCAAGGAGATGGTCGAGCCCCAGCTCGACTGGTACCTCTGGCAGCCGCAACTCGACCTCGCCGAACAGCGCGACGAGGGCACTGGGGTCGCCGCCGCGATGGTTCTCGCCATGCTCCTGATGATCGTGGGCACCACCTTTGCAGGCCATGACTGGGCCAGCGGCTCACTGAGCAACCAAGTGCTCTTCGAGCCCCGCCGGGCGAGGGTCTGGCTGGTGAAGGCGGCGGTGGTTGTCGCCACGGCGTTCACCACGGCTTGCGTTGTGTTGACCGGCTTCTGGCTGGCCCTCAACGCCCTCGCCTCGTCACGCGACGTCCCACACGGCGGCGAGTTGTTGCGAAGCTGCCTGGCGATGGGCCTGCGCGCCTCGCTGATCGCAGCGATTGCAGCTCTCCTCGGGTTCGCCTTCACGATGCTCTTCCGCAGCACGGTGGCGACCTTGGGCATCGTCTTCGGGGTGGCTCTGGTCGGAGGCACCCTCCTGGCAGTGTTCGGTTTCGATGCCAACTGGAACCCCGCGCTGAATGTGCTCGCCGTGATCGGTGACGGCTTCAGCTACGAGGCAGAGATCGCCTGTCCGCCCGGCAACGGAGACGGCTGGTGCTACGAACAGCGCACGATCAGCCTGGCCCAGGGCCTGTCGTACGTCGGTGCCGTGGCGGTGGCCGTCAGCGCGCTCTCGCTGGCCGTCTTCAGGCGTCGCGACATCGCCTGAGTCGGCGTACGACGCGCCCCGGCCCACTCCTCGACCGGGTCGGGTCGAGGTTTCCCCGCGGCGTAGAGTTGACGCCGTGACGCACGCTCCCGCCGACCAGTCCCCCACGGCCCCACAAGGGCGCAAACTGCTCCGCCTCGAGGTCCGCAACGCCGAGACCCCGATCGAACGCAAGCCGGAATGGATCAAGACCCGGGCCAAGATGGGTCCGGAGTACAAGGCGCTGCAGAGCTTGGTGAAGTCCGAGGGACTGCACACGGTCTGCCAGGAAGCCGGTTGTCCCAACATCTTCGAGTGTTGGGAAGACCGTGAAGCGACCTTCCTGATCGGCGGTGACCAGTGCACCCGCCGGTGTGACTTCTGCCAGATCGACACCGGCAAGCCCGAGCCCCTCGACCGTGACGAGCCCCGTCGCGTCGCGGAATCGGTGCAGAAGATGCAACTGAAGTACGCCACCATCACCGGCGTCGCCCGCGACGATCTCCCCGACGGCGGTGCCTGGCTGTACGCCGAGACCGTGCGGGTCATCCACGAACTCAACCCCGGCACCGGCGTCGAGAACCTCAT
>JBEBTI010000038.1:0-18829 GCA_040393845.1 Nocardioides daejeonensis | reverse complement strand
CGGTCACGTTCCTCACCTTCGCGATGGGCTATCTGGCGATCATCGGGTTCCCCGGATTCTCCGGCTTCTGGTCGAAGGACAAGCTGATCGAGACCGCCTTCGTCGAGAACACCTGGGTCGGTCTGGCGGCACTGCTCGGTGCCGGTGTCACGGCCTTCTACATGACTCGGCTGATGCTGATGACCTTCTTCACCGACAAGCGGTGGAAGGACCCGGAGACCGGACACGAGCCACACCCGCACGAGTCGCCTGCAGTCATGACCGTGCCGCTGATCGTGCTCGCCGCACTCTCGCTGGTCGGCGGGATCATGCTCGCCGGCAACTGGATCGTCGAGTTCCTCAGCCCGGTGGTCGGCCATGTCGAGCACCACGAGCCCCCGATCCCGGCCCTCGCCCTCACCGCGATCATCACCGGTGTCGTGGCGATCGGGGTCGTGGTCGCCTGGCTGACGGTCGGACGCAACGAAGTGCCTCGAGTGGCACCGCAGGAAGTCTCGTTCGCCACGAAGGCAGCCCGTGCTGATCTCTACGGCGACAGGTTCAACGACGCGGTCGTGGTCGGCCCGACGATGGCGCTGGCCCGTGGCCTCGACGTCGTCGACCAGAGCGTGATCGACGGACTGGTCGAGGGTCAGGGTGAAGCCACCAGCGGCTTCTCCGAAGCGATCCGCAAGTTGCAGAACGGTTATGTGCGCTCCTACGCGCTCTCTGTGGTCGCCGGTGCGGCGATCCTGGTCCTGGCCCTCCTGGCGGTGAACTGGTGATGACTGACTTCCCCTGGCTGACCGTCCTGGGAGTGGCGCCGCTGGTCGGCGCCCTCGTGACGGCGTACCTCCCCACGAGCGCCACCGGCAGCGCTGCGCTGTCGAAGCAGGCCGCGCTGCTGACATCGCTGGTGACGCTCGGTCTCGCGGTCGCCGTCACCGCGCAGTACGACGTCGGCGACGGCATGCAGTTCACCGAGAAGCACGTGTGGATCGAAGCCTTCGGGGCGCACTACGCGCTCGGCGTCGACGGCATCGGACTCACCTTGGTGCTGCTCACCGCGCTGCTCACCCCGGTGGTCATCCTCGCGTCGTGGAACGACGCCGACGACCGCAACCCTGGAGTCTTCTTCGCGCTGATGCTGGCGCTCGAAGGCCTTGCCCTGTTCGTCTTCATGGCCCAGGACGTCTTCCTCTTCTACGTGATGTTCGAGGCCACCCTGGTCCCGGCGTACTTCCTGATCGGGTCCTTCGGACACGGTGCCGAACGCGCCCACGCGGCGATGAAGTTCCTGCTCTACATGCTCGCCGGTGGTCTGATCATGCTCGCCTCGGTTGTTGGTCTGTACGCCGTCTCCGCGGCCAACGGCAACCCGACGTACCTGATCTCCGAGCTCTCGGAGATGGGCTTCGACAAGGGGACCGGCCGCTGGCTGTTTGCCGGCTTCTTCATCGCCTTCGCGATCAAGGCGCCACTGTTCCCGGTGCACACCTGGTTGCCGAACACCACCGCAAACGCGACCCCCGGCACGTCGGTGCTGCTGATCTGCGTGCTCGACAAGATCGGCACCTACGGCATGCTGCGGTTCTGCCTCGAGATGTTCCCCGAGGCGTCCCGGTGGGCGACCCCGTTGGTGATCGTGCTGGCGGTGATCAGCATCATCTACGGCGCACTGCTGGCGATCGTCCAGGACGACCTGCTCAAGCTGATCGGTCTGACGTCGCTGTCGCACTTCGGCCTGATCACCCTGGGCATCTTCGTGATGAACACCTCCGGCATGGCGGGTGCGACCTTCTACATGCTCAACCACGGTCTCGCCACCGCGGTGCTGTTCCTCGTGGCCGGCTACCTGATCCGCCGCAACGGCACGCAGTTGATCCCGGACTACGGCGGCGTCGAGAAGCGGGCACCGTTGCTTGCGGGCCTCTTCCTGGTCGGCGGCCTCGGCACGCTCGGCCTGCCCGGGCTGTCGCCGTTCGTGTCGGAGTTCCTGGTCATCCTGGGCGGTTTCGACCACCACTGGGTGGTGGGTGCCTTCTCCGTCACCGCCATCGTGCTGGCAGCGGTCTACGTGTTGCGGATGTACCAGCGCACGATGACCGGCCCGGTCACTCCCGGCGTCGACACGCTCACCGATGTCAACGCCCGGGAGGTCGTGGCCGTGGCTCCGCTGATCGCCGCGATGCTGGTGTTCGGCTTCTACCCCCAGCCGGTGCTCGACGTGATCAACCCGGCGGTGGAGTCGGTGATGGTGTCGGTCGGCGTGACCGACGACCCACCGACGGTGACACCCGGTGAGCACCATGACCACGGTGACCACGGCACCGAGACCGAGGAGGACCACCAGTGATCGAGTTCTCCAAGCCGTCGATGGAGTACGGCGAGATGTGGCCACTTCTGGTGGTCTTCGGCGCAGCCCTGCTGGGCGTGGTGATCGAGGCGTTCGCGCCGCGTGCCATGCGCTACCTGCTGCAGGTGGTGCTGGTCCTCGGTGCGTCCGTCGCGGCGCTGGTCGGTGTCGTCATGCTCGGCATCGACATGGAGTCGGACGGCGTCGTACGGGGCAAGGAGATCGCGGTCGGCTCGCTGGCGATCGACGGGCCGACCCTCTTCATCTGGGGACTGCTGCTGGTGGTCACCATCTGCGGTGCGCTGCTGTTTGCCGAACGCCGACTCGAGGGTGGGGTGAGTGCGTTTGCCGGCCAGGCCGCGGCGCTGCCCGGCACCGAGGCCGAGCGCGAAGCCTCCCAGCGCGGTCTCGACCACACCGAGGTCTACCCGCTGCTGCTGTTCGCCGTCGGCGGCATGATGGTCTTCGCCGCAGCCAGCGACCTGCTGACCTTCTTCGTCGGCCTCGAAGTGCTCTCGCTGCCGCTGTACCTGCTGACCGGGCTTGCGCGTCGCCGCCGTCTGCTCAGCCAGGAGGCCGCGCTGAAGTACTTCCTGCTCGGCGCCTTCTCGTCGGGTTTCGTGATCTACGGCATCGCGCTGGTCTACGGGTACGCCGGCACGATGGGCTACGCGGGCATCCACGAGGCGATCTCCAACAACCTCGGCAACCGCTCGATGCTGCTGATCGGTCTCGGTCTGCTGCTCGTCGGCGTGCTGTTCAAGGTGGGTGCGGCGCCGTTCCAGGCATGGACTCCCGACGTCTACCACGGTGCGCCGACCCAGGTGACCGCCTTCATGGGGGCGGCCACCAAGGTTGCTGCCTTCGCCGCGATGATGCGCCTGCTCTATGTCGCCTTCGGTTCCGAGCGGTGGAGTTGGGTGCCGGTCCTGGCCGTCGTGGCAGTGCTGACGATGGTGCTCGGCGCCCTGATGGCGATCGCGCAGACCGACGTGAAGCGGATGCTGGCCTACTCGTCGATCACCCACACCGGGTTCCTGATCACCGGTCTGATCGGTGCCCGCGCGTCGGGCGACCTGCTGGGTGGTGAGATCACCGCGACCCAGTCGGTGCTCTTCTACCTCGTCACCTACTCCTTCATGACCCTCGGCGCGTTTGCGGTGGTCTCCCTCGTGCGTGACGCCGGCGGCGAGACGACGGCGATGGCGCGGTGGTCCGGCCTGGGCAAGGAGTCGCCGCTGCTGGCCGGCGTGTTCGCACTCTTCCTGCTCGGCTTCGCCGGGATCCCACTGACCTCGGGCTTCGCCGGCAAGTGGGCGGTCTTCGCCTCCGCGATGTCGGCCGGGCTCTGGCCAGTCGTGATCGCGGCGGTGCTGACCAGTGCGTTGGCGGCGTTCTTCTACGTCCGGGTGATCGTGGTGATGTTCTTCAACGAACCGGTCGGAGACGGTCCGACCGTGGCACTGCCGAGCGCGCTGACGACCGTGACGATCGCCCTGGCAGTCATCGCGACCGTCGCGCTCGGCGTCGTACCCGGCCCGGTGCTCGACCTCGCGGCGCATGCGGGAGAATTCATCAGGTGAGCCCCAGCAATCCTCCCGCAGCCCTCGCTCTGCCGGTCGTCGACGAAGCCCTCGCCGAGCGGTTGCGCGCCCGCCTCGTCCGGGTCGAGGCCGCGCTGGCCGGCCACGCCCGCAGCGAGGCCGACTTCGTCACCGCTGCCGCGAGCCACCTGCTGGAAGCCGGCGGCAAGCGGTTCCGGCCGCTGCTCGTGCTGCTCGCCGCCGAGACCGGCCCGAAGGCCGACTCCGACGAAGTGATCACCGCGGCCTGCGTGGTGGAGCTGACCCACCTCGCGTCGCTCTACCACGACGACGTGATGGACGAGGCCGCGCTGCGCCGCGGTGCCGACTCGGCCAACGCGCGCTGGGACAACCACGTCGCGATCCTCACCGGCGACTTCCTGTTCGGCAAGTCCTCCGAGCTCACTGCCGACCTCGGACCGGACGCGGTGCGGATCCAGGCGCAGACCTTCACCCGGCTGGTCGAGGGCCAGATCCTGGAGACCGTCAAGCCCGCACCCGGTGCAGACCCGCTCGAGCACTACCTGCGCGTGGTTGCCGGCAAGACCGGCTCCCTGATCGCCACCTCGGCGCTCTACGGAGCGCGCTTCGGTGGCGCCTCGCAGGAGATCCAGGACGCGCTGGCGGCGTACGGCGAGATGGTTGGCTCGGCCTTCCAGCTCTCCGACGACATCCTCGACATCGCCTCCGAGACCGACGAGTCGGGCAAGACCCCCGGCACCGACCTGCGTGAGGGCGTGCCCACGTTGCCGGTGCTGATGGCCCTGCGCTCCGGCGACCCGGCCGACGCCCGCCTCCACGAGCTCCTCGGCACCGACCTCAGCGATGACGCTGACCTCGCCGAGACCCTCGACCTGTTGCGCAAGCACCCCGCGATAGCCGAGGCTCGTGCCTACGTCGTCGCCCGCGCCGCCGAGGCCAAGGAACTCCTCACCGTGCTCCCCGCCGGCCCCGTCCGCGAAGCCCTCGAGGCCTTCGCCGACGCGGTTGCCGTGCGCTCCGCCTGAACCCACGTTCGTTTCCCCGCCTGTGCGGGGAATTCGACACTTCGTGAGCGAAGCTTCAGTACCGAAGTGCCGATTTTCCCCTCCAAGTCGGGCCGGAGTGCGCTCCGTGGTGCACGTCACGTGGGACTCCGGCACCGCGAGTGGGGGAATCATGGTGGACTCGGCGGGACAACCTGTGTCTGTTGCTTGAGGAGAGTCCCATGACCGAAGCCGTGATCGTCAGCGCCGTGCGCACGCCCATCGGGACGTCGTACAAGGGCACGCTGCGCGAGATGCTCGCCGAAGAGCTGGCCACCCTCGTGGTGGGTGAGGCGATCGCCCGCTCCGGTCTGAACGGTGAGGACTTCGGCGACATCATCCTCGCTGAGTCGACCGCTGGCGGCGGCGACATCGCCCGGTACGCCGCGGTGGCCAACGGTCTGACCCACGTGCCCGGTCAGGCGGTCCAGCGCTGGTGCGCGGGCTCGCTGACCGCGATCGGCAACGCCGCGGCCCACATCCGTTCCGGCATGGAGACGGCGCTGATCGCCGGCGGCACCCACTCCTACTCGACCAGCCCGACCATCACCTCGAAGTTTGCCGACGGCGAGGAGAAGACGGGGATGCGTCCGTCCTTCCCCTACTACGAGACCGAGGAGTACGGCCGCGCCACCGACGACGTGATCGTCAACGTCGGCTACAACATCGCCAAGGAGCGCGGCATCACTCGTGAGGAGCAGGACGCGTGGGCGTTCCGTTCCCACCAGCGCGCCATCGCTGCGATCGACGCCGGTCAGTTCAACGACGAGATCGTTGCGGTCAAGGCGCGCCTCGAAGGTGAGATCGTCGACTTCGCCGTCGACGAGCACCCGCGCCGCGGCGGTTCGCTGGAGAAGCTGGCGGGTCTCAAGCCGGTGCGCGACCTCGTGGGCTTCACCGTGACCGCGGGCAACGCCTCCGGCGTGAACGACGCCGCGTCGGCGCTGGCGATCGTGAGCGACGAGCTCGCAGCCGAGCGGGGGCTGACCCCGTTGGCCAAGATCCGCGCCTGGGGTGCCGTCGGCGTGGCGCCGCACCTGTGTGGCGTCGGTGGCGTCGACGCGATCCCGCACGTGCTCAAGCGTGCCGGCCTCAGCGTCTCCGACGTCGACCTGTGGGAGATCAACGAGGCCTTCGCCTCGGTGCCGATCGCCGCGGTCAAGGAGCTCGGCATCGATGAGGACAAGGTCAACCCGTGGGGTTCGGGCTGCTCGCTCGGCCACCCGATCTCCGCCTCGGGCGGCCGCATGGTGGCCACCCTCGCCCACGAGCTGAAGCGCCGTGGTGGCGGCATTGCCGTCGCCTCGATGTGTGCAGCCGGTGGACAGGGTGGCGCGGTGGTCATCGAGTCGGTCTGACCCACCACCTGACGCAGAGCCCCTCCCTCCCGCTGCGGGACGGAGGGGCTCCGTCGTACGTCGATGGTTTGCGCAGGGCGCTGACCGGCCACACTGCGAACCATGACCGAACTGCATCGCGCCGCGTGGCGCCGCCGTACGACACGCCCCGCCCTTCTCGTGGCGGGCTCCACCCTCGCCGTTGTCGGCGCCTTCGGGGCCGTCACGGCGAACCCACCGACGAGCCACGCCGCGGTGCCGGGCTGTGAGACATCTGGCGTCTACGAGGTCTGCGTGACGACCGGTGGTCCGAGCAACCCGATCCTCTTCGACGAGGTGACGAAGAAGATCGGAAGGACGGTCAAGGGCGACACCGTCCGGATCGCGATGTACACGTGGAAGTGGAACGCACACGTGGGCCTGCAGAACGCGGTCACCGCAGCCGACAACCGTGGCGTCAACATCAAGTTGCTCCTCGGGTCCAAGGCTGAGAAGAACAAGTCGGCATACAGGAAGTTCGTCAAGAGACTGGGCACCAAGAACGTGTTGTTCTGTGGCGCGACGGGCAACGGTGCCTGCCTGAGCAGGGAGCGCGGTCCCGGTCTGATGCACGCCAAGTTCGTCACGATCCGGTCTGCGGGCACGACGAGCGTGGTCACGTTGTCGTCCAACGTCACCAGCGGTCAGTTCACCAAGTCCCAGAACAGCATCACCGTGAACGGCGACTCTGCGCTGCACGCTGCCTATCGCAGCTACTGGAAGCAGATGGCGAAGAAGAAGTGGGCCTGGTCCGACGCGCAGCAGGAACGGGCCGGGAGCGCCGACATGCGCAAGGCCTACTTCTTCCCGCGGGCCAAGGCGGACCCACTGGTGCGGGTCATCGACAACAACGCATGTGACGCCGAGGGCGACCAGGTGCGGATGGCGATCAGCCAGGACGTCCGACCGGCTCTGGTCAAGGCGTTGCAGAACGCCAAGAGACGCGGCTGCTTCATCCGCGTCGCGGTGAGTACGACGTCAGCGCAGAAGTCGGTGCTGGACGCGCCCGGCAACAATTTCACCACGGCCAACGTGCAGGTGGTGCCGAACAACCACAACAAGATCGCCTACCTGCGTGAGATGCAGGGCGGTGTGCTGTTGGAGACCGTTTTCACCGGCTCCCACAACGCCAACAACCACGCCCTGCGACGCGCCAACGACGTGATGCTGCGGGTGCGCAACCCGTGGGTGGCGAGGGTCTATCGCGAGCTGTTGCTCAGCCTGGCCCCCTGAGCGCGTTTCGGGAAGACGGAGGTGCGCGGTAGGGGCGTGCGTGCGTGCGTGCCCCACACACATGTGAGTCCGCACCACTTGTCCGCGGTCGCAGTGGGTCAGCCACGGGCGACCGCCATGCGCCACCGGGCGTCAGGCGTCGTCGTCAGCCTCGGTGTCGGTCTCGAGCGCCAGCTTCGCCTCGCCGAGCACGGTGCCCGCCCGGTAGGCGAGATCGGCCGCTTGGGTCAGCAGCAGTTCGCACCGGGCCAGCCGGGACTGGGTGAGGTCGGGATACTTCTCGGGGTCGAAGGACGACGTCAGGCTCTCGCCGAGTTCCTCGAGGACCTCGGGCAGCAGGTGCCCGGCGAGTGAGAGGTGGCCGAGCAGTGCGTGCAGGGTGACCGGCGAGGTCGCCTTGGTGCTGATTTGCTTCATCGCTCTGATGGATTCGTGCAGCAGTTCACCGTCCTGGACGACGTTCAGCTGTTCCATCTCCTCAGGCATGGGTCCTCCGGTCTGGTGGGAGATCGACGTTTCGCATCCGCGTGCGACACAGTCTATGACCGGTGTCACATTTCCTGCAGGAGACTCCCAAGCTCGGCGCACCGTTGCTTGAACAATCTAAAGACATTAGGCTAACGGGCAACCCGACTTTCCTGAGGAGCAGCCGATGACCGCCCAGACACCTGACGCCGAGGGTTTCGAAGCCGTCTACCGTCGCCACGTCGACATGGTGGTGGCCGGTGACCTCAAGGGCGTGCTCGCCGACATGGCCCCGGACTCCGTGCCGGCCGTCTTCGAAGGCGTCGACGCCCCACAGGGAGACGTCCGCTCGGCCGACGTGGTCAGCGTCAGCGTCGACGGCACCCGCGCTCTCGGCAGGGCCGTCTACCGCCTCGACGACCGCGCGATCGGCCTGCAGTCCGGGTGGACCCATGACGGCACCCGGTGGCTGGCAGACGCGCTCGAGAACTTCGACGCCTGATGAGCAGACCGCTTCCGTCCCCGACCGAGCTGCCGCTCCCCGCCGGGCCTGCGCCGGACGGCAACGACACGGCGTACTGGGAGGGCCTGCGCGACGGGCGCCTGCTGCTCCCCAGGTGTACGTCGTGCCACGCCTGGCGTGAGCCGGGGCGCACCATCTGCGCCGAATGCTGGTCGTTTGACACCGAGTGGGCCGAGGTCGCCGCGGTGGGTGACATCTTCACCTGGGCCCGCAGTCGGCGCGACTTCATGGACGACCTCGACGTGCTGGCCCCCTACGACACGGTGGTGGTCGCCCTCGACGGCGCCCCGGTGCGGCTGCTCGGCCTGCTCGTCGACGACTCGTCGGCCGAGGTCGCGATCGGCCAGCGCGTCGTCGGTCGGATCGAACAGCCGACCAACGCGTCTTGGCCGGTGCTGCGCTGGAGCCGCGAGGAGGCCCGATGAGCGCCATGCGTGGAGCGACCGCTGTGGTCGGCATCTCAGAGTTCCACTACCCGCGCGGCAAGGCGCCGGTGGGGGAGCGCGCGATGGTGTTGCGCGCAATCATCGAGGCCTGCGCCGACGCCGGCATCTCGCCGCGCGAGATCGACGGGTTCACCTCGTATGCCGGTGGCGACAACAGCGGCCCGGTGCTCGCCTCGGAGTTGGGCATCGACGAACTGCGCTGGTCGAGCATGGTCTGGGGAGGAGGCGGCGGCGGCGCGGCCGCATCGATCAATGCGGCCGCAGCGGCGATCGTCTCCGGTCAGGCCGAGGTGGTGGTGGCCTTCCGGGGGATGTCGCAGGCCGACACGGGCCGGCTCGGCTATGCGAAGTACTACTTCGACAACCACTACCTGCCGCACGGCGCAGCCACTCCGGCGCACGTCTGCGCCCTGCGCACGCAGCGGATGCTCGAGCACGACGGCGTACCGGCCAGCGCCCTGCGCGGTCTGGTCCTGGCTGCCTATGCACACGCCCAGAACACCCCGGACGCAGCGGCGTACGGCAAGCCCCTCGACGAGACCGGGTACGCCGGGGGGAAGGCGATCGTCGAGCCGTTCCGGCTCTACGACTGCTCGCGGGAGAACGACGGTGCGGCGGCGCTGGTGCTCGTCTCGGCAGAGCGCGCGAAGCAGTTGGGCGTGTCGGCGGCCTATGTGCTCGGCGGCACCCAGGGCGCCCCGGGCGGCTATTCGGCGCGCAATGACAGTGACGACGCAGTGACCTACACGTCGGCCGGATTCGGTCCCGGCCCCCGGGCCGAGGGCGTGGCGGCGCGACTGTGGAAGCAGTCGGGGTTGACCCCCGAGACGATCGACGTCGTCCAGGTCTATGAGAACTTCAGCGGCCCGGCGGTCGCGTCGCTGATCGACCACGGTCTGTGTCCGCCCGGCCCGGCGGCCGGTGACTTCATGACGGTGCAGAATCTGACCGTCGGCGGGCGACTGCCGGTCAACACGGCCGGTGGCAACATCGCCGGCTCCTTCATCAACGGCATGGGCATGGGGATCGAGGCGGTTCGCCAGATCCGCGGTACATCGACCAACCAGGTTGCCGACGCCGACACGTCGCTGTTCATCGGGGGCCCGATGGCGCCGATGGTTGGCTCCGTGGTGCTCGGCACCGATCGCACGCTCTGAGAGGTCCAGGAGGACAAGATGACTGAGTTGCACGAGCGCCCCGAGGTCTTCGTCGGTGGCGGATGGGTCCGTCCGGCCGCCGGCGAGTCCGTCGATGTCGTCGAGGCGTCGACCGGTGAGGTTTTCGGCCGTGCCGCGATGGCTGGTCCGGCCGAGGTGGACGCGGCCGTGGCCGCAGCACGCTCCGCGTTGACCGGACCGTGGGCGACGTACTCGCCGGCGGAACGAGCGGTACTGGTGGATACGTTCGCCGGTGAGCTCAAGCGGCGTTCGCGCGACACCGCGTCCCTGGTGAGCAGGGAGAACGGCATGCCAATCTCCTTCTCGGGCATCGTCAACGGACTGGCCCCCTTCGCGATCACCCGCTACTACGCCGGTCTGGCAGCTGGTCTCGGCGCGCGTGACGAGCGTCCGTCGCCGACGGGCGGGCGGACCGTGGTCACCCGGCAGCCGGTGGGTGTGGTCGCAGCGATCACCCCGTGGAACTATCCGCAGGCGCTGGCGATCATGAAGGTGGCTCCGGCGCTGGCGGCCGGCTGCACGGTGGTGCTGAAGCCGCCGCCGGAGACCGCCCTCGACGGCCTGGTGATCGCCGACGCAGCAGCGGCCGCTGGCCTGCCGCCCGGCGTACTCAATGTGATTCCCGGTGGGCGGGAGACCGGAGCGCACCTGATCGAGCACCCGGGTGTCGACAAGGTCGCCTTCACCGGTTCGACCGCGGCCGGTCGGAGCATCGGCGCCACCACCGGCGGCCTGTTGCGCCCCACCACGCTCGAGTTGGGTGGCAAGTCGGTCTCACTGGTCGCACCGGACGCCGACCTCGATCTGTTTGCGGGCAAGCTCTGGGAGGTCTCGCTGCCCAACAACGGCCAGACCTGTCACGCGGCCACCCGCATCCTCGCTCCGCGTTCGCGCTATGACGAGGTGGTCGAGGCAGTGACCGCGACCGTTGCCACGTTGAAGATCGGCGACCCGTTGGACCCGACCACCCAGATCGGCCCGGTCGTCTCCCGTGCCCAGCAGGAGCGGGTGCTCTCCTATGTCGAGAAGGGCATCGGCGAGGGCGCCCGTCTCACCACCGGCGGCCGCCGTCCCGAGCGTCCGGGCTGGTACGTCGAGCCGACCGTCTTCGCCGACGTCGACAACTCGATGGTGGTCGCCCAGGAGGAGATCTTCGGGCCGGTGCTGTGCGTGATCCCCTACGGCGACGAGGACGAGGCGATCCGAATCGCCAACGACTCCGACTACGGCCTCGGTGGCGTGGTCTGGAGCGCCGACGAGGAGCGGGGCATCGCGCTCGCCCAGCGCATCGAGACCGGCACGGTCGGGGTCAACCACTACGAGTTGCACATCAACGCGCCGTTCGGCGGGGTCAAGCACAGCGGCCTCGGTCGCGAGCTCGGGCCCGAGGGGCTCGACCCCTATCTGCGCGCCACCTCGATCTATCTGCCCTGAGCCGGCTGCGGCGAGTTGGCGCACGGCTGATGAGCTTCAGGTCAGCGTCGCGTCCGGGGAGCGGGACGACGCTGATCTGGGGAGGGAAGCGGACAGGGCCTGTCGGATGACTCCGGCAGGCCCTGTCTCGTGATGTCGTCCGGTGCGGTTCAGCGCAGCAGGTCCTTGGCCACGATCTCCATCATGATCTCGTTGGTGCCGCCGTAGATGCGCTGCACCCGGGCGTCGACGAAGGCGCGGGCGACGGGGTATTCCAGCATGTAACCGTAGCCGCCGTGCAGCTGCACACCGGCGTCGATGACGTCGTGCTGCAGCTGCGTGGCCCAGGCCTTGGCCTTGGCGGCGTCGACCGCGGTGAGCTCACGGCGGTTGTGCAGCTCCACGCAGCGGTCGATGTAGGCGCGGGACACCTCGACCGCGGTGCGCAGGTGCGCGAGCTGGTGCGCTGGCTGCTGGAAGTCGGCGATCCGCTTGCCGAAGGCCTGGCGCTCCTTGACATAGTCGATCGTCCATCCCAGCACGGCTTCGGCCGAGGCCTGCCCGGCGATGGCGATGCCGAGTCGCTCAAGCGGCAGGCTCTGCTTGAGGTAGGCCAGGCCCTGGCCGACTTCGCCGAGCAGGTCGGCGTGCGGCACGAAGACGTTCTCGAAGGAGAGTTCAGCGGTGTCCTGGGCATGCAGGCCGACCTTGTCGAGCTTGCGGCCGCGGGTGAAGCCCTCGGCGCCGTCGGGGACCACGAACAGGCTGAAGGAGTCGTCGGTGCGGGCGAAGACGATCACCAGGTCGGCCAGGATGCCGGAGGTGATGAAGGTCTTCGCGCCGCTGATCCGCCAGCCGCCCTCGACCGGGGTGGCCTTGGTCTGGATTCCCCGCAGGTCGCTGCCGGCTCCCGGCTCGGTCATCGCGATGGCGCCGATGGTTGCGCCGGTGACGAAGCCGGGCAGCCACCTGGCCGACTGCTCCTCGCTGGCGTGACGCAACAGATAGTTGAGCACGATGTCGTCGTTGGTGGAGAAGCCGGACTGCAGCGAGGAGGCGCCCACCCGGGCGATCTCATATTGCAGCACGGCCCGGAATCGGTAGTCGGTTTCGCCGGGGCCGCCGTACTGCTCGGGCACGGCGAGGCCGAGCAGGCCCTGCTTGCCGGCCTCCAGCCAGGTCTCGCGGTCGATCAACCGCTGCTCGGTCCAACGGTCGAGGTGTGGCTCGACCGATCGGGTCACGAACTCGCGGACCACCGACCGGTAGGACTCGTGGTCGGGCTCGAACAGGTCGCTCTCCATGGGCACTCCCAACTAGTTATCTATCGTCGATAGATTATGCGTCGAACGAGTGCTCCACGCCAAGAGCTGACCGGTCCGGAGCGGGCAGCAATCCTCAGAGGTTCCGCGGACAGGGGGTGTAGCCGACACCTGCCCTACCCGCGGACCCCTCAGTCGCTCGACCCGAAGTGCGCCACGCCCAGCAGATAGCTGCGGATGCCGGCCTCGTAGATCTGGCGTGAGTTGAGCTGGTTGGCGCCGGCGGCCTGGGTCAGCACGGGGTGCCGGTCGGGCGCCGCGTGCTCGAAGCGGACCCGCGCCCTCGATGGTGGTTGCATCGCCTCGGCCAAGGTCGCGCCGAGGGAGAACTTCTCCAGACCGTCGAGGATCTGCACCCACTGGCTCGCCGGCACGCCGCACTCCATCAGGTAGGTGGCCGCCTCCTCGTAGAGGTCGGTGAGGGAGTCGCGGGGCAACATCTGCAACAGGATCGGCGCCGCCCGACGGTGCTTCAGCACCGCGGCGCGGAAGTTGAGGCTGAGTTGGGTGAACCAGTCCTGCCAATCGCCGCTGCGCGGCTTGGGAGGCAGCACGGTGCGTGTCACGATCGTCTTGGCGACCTCGGCCAAGATCTCGTTCTTGTCGCTGAAATGGTGATAGAGCGAGGGCGCCTTGACGTTCATCTGCCGAGCAAGTCGGGGAAGGCTGAGGGACTCCGGTCCGCCCTCGTCGATGATCTGCAGCGCAGCGAGCACCGTCGCCTCCCTACTGATCAGCGGGCTGCTCGGACGAGCCATCGGCTCCACTCCTTGTGCGAAGAACCTTGCGAGGTCGTGAATCGAATGGGATTCGGTGAGGCGTGGCACAGATTACCGCCTGACTGGGTGTGCACCCGTGCACTGGGTACCTTCCGGGGCGAATTGCCTTCTCAGGTGCCCGCGTCGGGCGGTTCGCTGGACCCGGTCGCCGGCGCTGGTCGGCGGCTCCGTCATGACTCCCTCGCCACCGTCGGAGCCGGCTCCCGGCGGATGCGCCCCTCGGTGTCTTTGCTGCGCGTCCCTCGCTCCGGGAAGCGCGGCAGGAGGCACCGCCAGGAGCCAGGGGTCCGCTCCCGCGCGGCTCCCCACCACAGGCCCGTGCCGTAGGCCAGATCGGTGAGCCGACGGCCGGCCCACCGGGCGGCGTACGACGTGGTGCCGGGCTCGACCGGGTGGTTCGGATCGGCGCGCAGGGCGAGCGCGCCGTCGAGCAGCAGCGCACTGGCGGCGGTACGGCGACCGGTGCGGGTGTGCAGTGTGGCCGCGATCAGTGGCCACCAGTGGCGCAGCGTCAGAGCGCTTGCCTGGTTGACTGCCGAGGCCAGGCCGGTGACGGTCAGCCGAGCCGCTGCGCGGCGCCCTTCGGCGCCGGCCGGCAGTGCGGGCCGCACGCGGCGGAAGGTGACGCCAGCGCTGATCGCGAGCAGTGGCACGGCGAGCGGGCTGCGCGCCAGCACCGCAAATCCGGTGATCCCCTGCAAGGGGGTGAACGCGGCGGGCGCGACCGCGTCTCCGTGCCGCGCAGCGAGCGGGGCGCCGCTGGTGCCGTAGGCCACCACCCGGCCAAGCCAGGCCGGAAGCGACCCGCGGACGTCATGACGCGCGACCACCTCGGGGGCGTAGCGCACCCGGCGTCCGGCAGCCATCGTGCGCCAGACGAGGTCGACGTCCTCGCCGACCCGGAGGGTGGGGTCGAAGCCGGCGCGGAGGGCTGTCGTCCGACCGACGAGGCAGGCGCTCGGCAGCCATGCGACGCATGCGCCGTGGGCCACCGTGACGGGCCGGTTGCCCTGGTCGAGCGAGGAGTTCACGGCCTCGTACCGCTGGAACCAGCGACCCCGCGAACCGCGCACCACGCCGACCACCCGCGGTGCAGCCAGCGCGACGGACGGGTCCGCGAAGTGGCGGCTGAGGTCGAGCAGTGCTGCCGAGGTCACCTCGACGTCGGAGTCGACCAGCGCGACGTACGGCGTGGTCACTTCGGCCAGGCCGGCGTTGCGCGCACCGGCGGGTCCGACGTTGGTGCGCAGTCGCACCGACGTCGCACCGTGCGCCGCCACGACTGCGGCCACGGCCTCGGGGTCGGTGGAGGCGTCGTCGACCACGAGGCAGCGCAGCGGGCGGAGAGCGGACAGGCATCGGTCGAGTTGGGCGACCCGGTCACGCACGGGCACCACCACGGTGATCTGGGCCGGGTCCACATGTGGCAGTCCCGGGAGGTCAGGGTGTGCCAGGTTGCGGGCCAGCAGGCGGTCGGCCAGAGCGGCGGTGGCGGCGTCCGTGACGTCCAGATGAGTGCCGCGACTGTCCTCACGGAACAGGGCGGTGGCCCGCTCACTCAGCCGGACCAGGCCGATCGGGGAGCCGCCCAGCATGACCCGTCCTCCGGCGAGACGGCGTACGTCGGGCTCGAGGCGCACCCGGAACCCGCTCGGCAACCGCCCGGTCGCGGCACCAGCCATCACCGGAAGCCGCCGTCGACCTTCACCACGCCGCCGTTGAGCGCCGCGCCCCCGAGCACGGAGGCGCAGTGGCGCACCGTGGCGGCGACCTCTTCGGGGGCGAGTGCGCGACCGAGGAGCTGGTGCGAGGCGAGCTCGTCCGTGCTGACGTCGTACAACTGCGCGGTACGGCGCAGCATCGCGGTGTCGGTGGACCCGGGCGAGACCGCGACCGCCGTGACGCCGGTGCCGGCGAGGTCGGCGGCCAGTCCGCGGATGATGCCGAGCGCGGCGTGTTTGCTGGCGTTGTAGCCGGCCAGGTGGAACAGGCCGGTGTCGCCGGCAGCCGAGACCACGCCGACGAAGCGGCAACCTGACGGGTCGGGGCCGGTCAACATCGCGGGTACGGCGGCCGCTGCGGTGTGCCACATGCCGGTCGCGTTGACCGCCATCAACAACTCGAGGTCGTCGGTTGCGGACTCCCACAGCGCGTTGCCGCCGGCGACCAGTCCGGCAGCAGCGACGACGACGTCGAGGCGTCCCCAGAGTGCGACGGCGCGGGTGACCGCGGCGGTCATCGCGCTCGGGTCGCGCACGTCGGCGACGTGGGCGACCACCCGGTCGGGACGGATGCCGGCAAGCGCATCGAGCTCGTCGCGAGTGCCTTGCGGATAGGGGCCCCGGTCGCCCAGACACCAGTCGAGAGCGAGCACGTGGCAGTCGTCGGCGACCAGCGCACGGACGACTGCTGCGCCGATCCCGCGCGCGGCGCCGGTGACGAGGGCAGTCCTCATCGTGCGGCCAGGCGGGCTTCGATGTCGCGCACCATCGCGGCCATCACCCTGCGGCCCTCCTCGGCGGTCGCTCCGGTCGGGTCGCCGAGTACGCCGTTGCTCGAGACCGCGCGCACGCCCGACGCAACCAAGGTCGGCAGGATCTCCTGCAGGGGTTGGGTGTTGCCGGCCACGGCCCGGTCGAGGCGGACGTCCCATGGCGCGAGGTGGAGCAACAGTGAGGTCTCGGTGCGCCCGGCATGGAGGTCGACCTCCTCGGTCGCACACGGCACCCATGCCACGTCGTGACCCTCGTCCCTCAACTGCGCGACGGCATGGTCGAGCGCAGAGATGTTGCCGCCGTGGGCGTTGACCAGCACGGTGCGTTTCGCCCAGCGGTGCAGGGAGCGGACCAGTTCGACGACGACCAGAGTGAGCACGTCGGTGCCGACCGAGCAAGTGCCGGGGAAGTCCTGGTGTTCGCCGGACGCGGCATACGCCACCGGCGGCGCCACCCAGGCACCGGCGCACGACCCTGACTCGGCCAGTTCCCTGGCAACGGCACACGCGATCAGGGTGTCGGTCTCGAGCGGCAGGTGCGGACCGTGCTGCTCGATCGAACCGACTGGCACCAGCACCAGGTCCGCGCCGTCGACGTCGGTCCAGGTGCTGGCGGCCAGCGAGTGCATCTCAGGCTCCGACAGGGGAGGCGTGCGCGGCGCCGAGGGCGCGGTGGAAGTCCTGCGGGACCAGGAGCTGCTCGGCGCTGAGTTCGTGCACCGACGACAACCCCATGCCCATCAGGGCGGAGTCGATGCCTCCGTGGAGCACGTCGAGGACGTTCTCCACGCCGGCCTGGCCGTTGGCGGCGAGGCCCCACAGGTAGGCGCGACCGATCATCACGGCCTTGGCGCCGAGGGCGACGGCCTTGACCACGTCGGAACCGCGGCGGATGCCGCCGTCCATGACCACGTCGATCTGCTGGCCGACGGCCCGGCTGATCGGCTGCACCATGCGGATCGCCGCGGGGGTGCCGTCGAGGTTGTTGCCACCGTGGTTGGACACCGAGATCGCCTGCACACCGGCGTCGACCGCACGCAGCGCGTCGTCGACGCGGCACACGCCCTTGAGCATGAACGGCTTGCCGCCGCTGATCTGGGACCACTGCTCACGCATCCAGGCCACGTCGTCCCACGACGGCGGTGTGGTGGTCATCCACTCGTAGTAGGCGCCGAAGAAGGTCGGCGCCTCACCGCCGGGCGGGGCCAGGTTGGGGGCGGTCAGGTCGGGGATCTGGCCGGTCCTGCCGAACTGGTAGAGCCAGCGTGGCTTGGTGGCCACCTTGGGTGCCATCCGCACCATCGTCTTGAGGTCGACCT
Source organism: Nocardioides daejeonensis (assembly GCA_040393845.1). GTDB lineage: Bacteria > Actinomycetota > Actinomycetes > Propionibacteriales > Nocardioidaceae > Nocardioides > Nocardioides daejeonensis_A. The sequence continues at coordinate 1,338 of JBEBTI010000038.1, read as the reverse complement.
TCTCGGGGATCTCCGGGCTGCCCCAGTCGCGACCCATCGAGAACGACCAGTCCAGGGTGGCGATCAGGCCGAGTGCGCCGGCGTCGGCGGCGCGCTGCATGCGCTGCAGCATCACCTCGCGCTCGCCGGTCCAATACATCTGGAAGAAGGTGCGTGCGCCGGTCGCGGTGACCTCTTCGACCGACTTGGAGGCGAAGTTGGACAACCCCATCAGAGTGCCGCGGGCAGCGGCGGCCCGAGCCACGGCGACCTCGCCGTCGGGGTGCACCGCTTGTACGCCGGTCGGGGAGATCAGCACCGGAGTGGAGATCTCCTGACCCATCACCGTGGTGGACTGGCTGCGCTCCGGACGCTGACCGGCCACGTGCGGCGCAAAACCGATCTCGGCGAACGCGCTCTGGTTGTCGCCCGAGCTCTGGCCGCGTTCCGACCCCGCGACCAGCGCGCCGTACACCGGCTTGGGCAACCGCTTGCGGGCGCGCTCCTGGGCGACCGCGACGGACTCGAACCAGGGGTTCTGCTTCCAGGGATTCTCGATCTTCATCAGTTGCAGGACTTTCCGGGATCTCCGGCGCTGCAACCGCAGCCGCCGCTGGAGGTGGGGGTGAAACCGGCCAGAGGGCTCTCCGCGCAGGCGGAGACGGGCGGGGCGGTCGGGGTGCCGGCCGCATCCGGGCGGCGGCTCAGGGTGAGCATCACCGGCTGGTTGCGGGTCGGGTTGGCCTTGGAGTGGTCCTGGCTGGAGGCCGGAATGATCCGGTCACCGGCCAGTGCGGTTTCGCCGTACCCCTGCACACACTCGGGATCGGGGCCGTCCAGCGGCAGGCCGGTGAAGAACTTGGCGGCCATGCAGCCACCGCGACAGGTGTCGTAGAAGGAGCATTTCGAGCAGGCGCCGCCGGTCTGCGGCTGACGCAGGTCGGTGAAGAGCTCGGAGTCCTGCCAGACCCGCTGGAAGCCACCGTCGGCAAGCAGGTTGCCGGCCAGGAAGTTGTCGTGGATCGCGAACGGGCAGGCATAGACGTCGCCGATCGGGTCGATCAGGCAGACCACGCGGCCGGCGCCGCACAGGTTGAGTCCGGGCAGCGACTCACCGAAGGCGGAGAGGTGGAAGAAGGAGTCACCGGTGAGCACGTTGTCACCGTTGGCCATCAGCCAGTCATAGATCTCGCGCTGCTGCTCGGGCAGCGGGTGCAGCTCGTCCCACACGTCGGCCCCGCGGCCGCTCGGGCGCAGACGGGTCAGACGCAGGGTGGCGCCGTACTTGTCGGCGATCGCCTTGAACTCGTCGAGCTGGCCGATGTTCTGCCGCGTGCAGACCACCGAGATCTTGGCGTC
>JBEBTI010000037.1:0-19146 GCA_040393845.1 Nocardioides daejeonensis | reverse complement strand
AGGAACACCTCACCGCGTACCTCGATCAGGTCGGGCACCGGGAACTCGTCGGTGCCGGTGAGCTGATGGGGAACCGTGGCGATCGTGCGGACGTTGGGGGTGACGTCCTCCCCCGTCGTGCCGTCACCTCGGGTCAACGCCCGCACCAGCCGGCCACCCTCGTAGAGCAGATTGATCGCCAGGCCGTCGACCTTCAACTCGCACAACAGCGGAGGTGCCTCGAGGCCGTCACGCAGCAGTCGGGCATACCACCCGTCCAACTCTTCGTCGGAGAAGGCGTTGTCGAGGCTCTCCATGCGTTGCAGGTGGTCGACCGGCGTGAACTCGGTCGAGATGCCGCCGCCCACCTTCTGCGTGGGCGAGTCGGGCGTGCGCAGTTCGGGGAACTGCTCCTCCAACGCCTCCAGCTCGCGCATCCGCACGTCGAAGTCGGCGTCGGACAGCGTGGGATCGTCGAGCACGTAGTAGCGCCAACGCGCCTCCTCCACCTCCTCCGCCAAGAGGTGATGGCGATCCTTGGCCTCGGGGGTGGCGGTCACGACCTCATCGCTCATGGGTCCAATCTTGCCCTGCCGTTCCGACACCCGGCGGACGGCACTCCCGCGCCGTCGTACGTCGTGATGTCGGTTCCCCGGCCTCAGCCCAGCACGAGCAGGAGGTCACCGCCTTCGACCGCCTGGGGTCCGACGACCGGCACCCGCTGCACCACACCGGCGAACGGGGCGGTGATCTGGGCCTCCATCTTCATCGCCTCGATCGTCGCCACCACTTGGTGGGCCTCGACCTCGGCGCCTTCCTCGACGAGGACGGTGACCACCCCGGCATACGGCGCTCCGAGTTCGCCGGCCCGCTGCAGGTCGGCCCGCTCGCGGGTCGGGGTCTGCGAGGCGACCGCTCGGTCGCGCACAGCGATCGGACGCAGTTGGCCGTTGATGGTGCACATCACCGTGCGGAACCCCCGGTCGTCAGGGTCACTGATCGACTCCACGGCGAGTAGGAGGGTCTTGCCCTCCTCCAACTCGACGACGTGCTCATGACCCGGGCGCAGGCCGTAGAGGTATTCGAGCGTCGGCAACGCGGACAGGTCCCCGTAACTCTCGACGCCTTCGCGGAACGCAGCGGTCGGCCCCGGGAACAACAGGCGGTCGAGCGTGCCGCGCGGCTCCTCGGCCAGAGCTGCGACGTCCTCCTCGGAAAGGTTCTCCTCGACCTGCCGGACCGTCCGACCTGCCAGCGCTCGGGTCCGGAACGGCTCGGGCCACCCGGCCGGCGGCGTGCCCAACTCGCCCGAGAGGAAGCCGATCACCGACTCGGGGATGTCGTGCCGCTCCGGCTCCCGTGCGAACTCGTCGGGCGCGACGCCGGTGCCGACAAGGTGCAACGCCAGGTCGCCGACCACCTTCGAGGTGGGCGTGACCTTGATGATGTTGCCGAGCATTCGATTGGCGGCTGCGTAGGTCGTCTCGACCTGCTCGAACTTCTCCCCCAACCCAAGTGCGATCGCCTGTTGCCGGAGGTTGGACAGCTGCCCACCCGGGATCTCGTGGGTGTAGACCCGCCCGGTCGGTGCAGGCAGGCCGGACTCGAAGGGCGCATAGGCCCGGCGTACGGCGTCCCAGTAGGGCTCCAGCGCACACACCGATGCGAGGTCCAGTCCGGTCTCTCGGGACGCATGGTCCGTGGCGGCCACCAACGCCGACATCGACGGCTGAGAGGTGTTGCCTGCCATCGGCGCACTGGCCACGTCGACCGCGTCAACCCCACTGAGGATGGCGGCGAGCAACGTGCCCGACTGACCGCCCGAGGTGTCGTGGGTGTGCAGATGCACGGGGAGTTCGAACTCCTCGCGAAGCGCGAGCACCAACCGGCGAGCAGCCGGGCCACGGAGCAGACCGGCCATGTCCTTGATCGCCAGGACGTGCGCGCCCGCCACCACGATCTTCTCGGCCAGTCGGAGGTAGTAGTCGAGGGTGTAGATCTCCTCGTGCGGATCGTTGAGATCGCCGGTGTAGCACAACGCGACCTCCGCAACCGTCGTACCGGTTGCGAGCACCGCGTCGATCGCCGGACGCATCTGGTCGACGTTGTTGAGCGCGTCGGAGTGTCGGAACACATCGACACCCGTGCGGGCTGCCTCCGCGACGAACGCGTCGGTCACGGCCGTCGGGTACGGCGTGTAGCCGACGGTGTTGCGGCCTCGCAACAGCATCTGCAGGCAGATGTTGGGGATCGCCTCACGCAACCGTTCGAGTCGCTGCCACGGATCTTCGTTCAGGAACCGGAGGGCGACGTCGTGGGTGGCGCCGCCCCATGCCTCGACGCTCCACAGTTGCGGTGTCAGCCTGGCCACGTGTCCGGCGACGTCGAGCAGGTCCCGCCCGCGCACCCGAGTTGCGAGAATCGACTGGTGGGCATCACGGAACGTGGTGTCGGTGACGGCCACGTCGTTCTGTTCACGCAGGTGGCGCGCGAACCCGGCGGGCCCGAGGTGCGCAAGCAGTTGGCGTGATCCTGCCGGTGGCACCACGGCGAGGTCGAGCGCCGGGAGCTTGGTGGCTGCCGCCACCGTCGCCGGTGCTTCGCCGTGCGGCCGGTTGACCGTCACCTCGGCCAGCCACGTGAGCAATTTGGTGCCCCGGTCGGCGCTGGACCTGGTGGTCAGCAGTCGCGGATGGGTGTCGATGAAGGAGGTGGTGAGGCGACCCGCGATGAAGTCGGGTTCCTCGAGCACCGCTTGGAGGAACGAGATGTTGGTGGCGACGCCTCGGATCCGGAACTCCGCAATGGCCCGGCGTGAGCGCGCGACTGCCGTGGCGAAGTCGTGCCCGCGGCAGGTGAGCTTGGTGAGCATCGAATCGAAGTGTGCGCTCACCTCGGCGCCCGTGTACGCCGTACCGCCGTCCAGTCGCACGCCAGCGCCGCCGGGCGACCGGTAGGCAGTGATCCTTCCGGTGTCCGGGCGGAACCCGTTGGCAGGGTCCTCGGTGGTGATGCGACACTGCAGAGCCGTGCCGCGCACCCGGATCCGCTCCTGCGCCAGGCCGAGGTCGGCCAGCGTCGCGCCGGCCGCGATCCGCAACTGGGCGCGGACCAGGTCGACGTCGGTGACTTCCTCGGTGACCGTGTGTTCGACCTGGATCCTCGGGTTCATCTCGATGAAGACGTAGGAACCGTCGCGGTCGAGCAGGAACTCCACGGTGCCGGCGTTGGTGTAGCCGATGCTGCGGGCAAACGTGACCGCATCGGCGCACATTCGCGCACGGGTCGTCTGGTCGAGTCCAGGTGCCGGTGCGATCTCGACGACCTTCTGGTGGCGACGCTGCACCGAGCAGTCCCGCTCAAACAGGTGGATCATCTCGCCGGTCGTGTCGCCGAGCACCTGCACCTCGATGTGACGCGGATCGATGACGGCCTGCTCGACGAAGACGGTCGGGTCGCCGAAGGCCGCTTCGGCCTCCCGCATGCAGACGGCGATGGCATCGGCGAGGTCCGCTGGATCCTCGACCCTCCGCATGCCACGGCCGCCCCCACCTGCGACGGCTTTCACGAAGACCGGGAACGGGAGTTCGAGCGCTGCCTCATGCACCGCGCCGGGGTCGGACGACGGCGGGATGCTCGCCAGGACGGGAAGCCCGGCCGCGCGCGCGGCGGCCAGCGCCCGGGTCTTGTCACCGGTCAGAGTGAGCACATCAGCGCTCGGGCCGATGAAGGTGAGCCCGGCTTCGGCGCACGCTTCAGCGAGGGCCGGGTTCTCGGAGGCAAAGCCATAGCCGGGGTAGACCGCATCGGCCCCGGCACGCAGCGCCGCATCGACGATCGTCTTCGGGTCGAGATAGGCCCGCACCGGATGCCCGACATCGCCGATCTGGTAGGCCTCGTCGGCCTTCAGTCTGTGCTCGCTGTTGCGGTCCTCCCACGGAAAGACGGCAACCGTGCGGACGCCGAGTTCACACGCCGCACGAAAGGCTCGTACGGCGATCTCTCCGCGGTTGGCGACGAGCACCTTGTGGAACATCAACGCATCTCCTCGGCTGGGGATCAGGCGGGCTTGCTGGCCACGGTCGTGACCAACGGCAACAGGGGTCCGATCTCGATGCGGACGCTGTCGCCCGGCGCCAGGAAGCACCCGCGGTCCTGTCCGGTGCCGGCCGGCGTACCGGTCAGCACGACATCACCTGCACGCAATGGGGTGTGACGCGAGATCCGGGCCAGAAGTTCAGGCACCTGGAAGATGTATCCGGCGCTCGTGTCGTCCTGGTGCAGTTCGCCGTTGACCCACGTGCGGATCGGAATGCTGTCGCGCTCGGCAAACTCGTCCAACGTGCACACCGACGGCCCGAGCGGCTTGAACCCCGGGAAACTCTTTGCCAGCACCGGAATCATGTGGGCCCGCATGACGTCGCGCGCGGTCATGTCATTGGCCGAGGTGATTCCGGCGATGCTCTCCCACACCTCGGATTCGGACGCTCGGTAGAGGTCGCGTCCGATCACCAAGGCGATCTCAGCCTCGTAGTCCATCTCAGCCACCACGTCACTGGGCCAGACGACCTCCGCGCCCGGCGCGCCCACCGCTCCGGGTGCGACGACGAAGAGCATCGGCGAGGACGGCAGGTCCCGCCCCGCCCGAAGCGCCTTCGAGCGGTAGTTCAGACCCACCCCCCACACCGCGCCGGGCGTACCGAGCGGCGCCACCAACTTGGCGTCGTCCAGCGGAACGCGGGAGCGGACCGGAGCGGAGGCGAGCGGATCGAAGCAGCCAGCCGCACGCACCACCGCACCCAGGTCGGGGAACGGAGTGTCCAGCAGGGCAAGCTCACCAGATTCGAGGCGGCCGATGCCGACCTCCGTCGTCACCAAATGCATGCCTCGTATCTTTGATTGTGGAATGCCATGTTGTCAACCGAGACGCCAGCGCGTGGGACCGAGGCGCGGCCCGCTCCGCCCTGGAATGCCGATGCGGCGCCACCGGTGACCAGTGACGCCGCATCGTCCCGTGCAGCAGAGGGCGGAAGACCGCCTGTCAGAGTTCCTCAGAGGTCGAGCACGATCCGATCGGAAGTTGCTCTGCTGACGCAGATCAGCATCGACGTGCCGGCGGCACGCTCCTCTTCGCTCAGGACCTCGTCCCGATGGTCAGGCCTACCGGCCAACACGCGGACCTCGCAGGACCCGCAGAACCCCTTCTCGCAGTCATAGTTGATGCCGGGGATCTCGTCGCGAACCACCTCGATGACGCGCTTGTCGACCGGTACGTCGAGCACCTTGCGAGAGCGGGCAAGCTCCACCGTGAACGGTCGGTTGCCTTCCGTCGAGGCCAACCTCGCTTCCATTGCGTCGCTGGCCGCAAAGCGTTCCACATGGAGCTGGGAGCGACGCCCCAGTCGCGTGCAGACCTCTTGGACCGCATCGATCATGGCGCTCGGACCGCAGCAGTAGATCGCCGTGCCCGGCCCGACACCCTCGATGATTGCCTCGAGGTCCGGGAGTCCTCGTTCGTCCTGGGGCATCAGGTCAACGGTGATGCCGGGCAGGTCGATGAACGCGTCGGCGAAGGCCATCGACGTCCGGCTGCGCCCGCCGTACACCACGGATCCCTGCTTGCCCTGGGACGACACCGCACGGGCCATGGCCAACAACGGCGTGACGCCGATGCCGCCAGCCAGGAAGACGTAGTCCTCGGCCTCGACCAGAGGGAAGTGGTTGCGCGGTCCACGCACGGCCAAGCGGACCCCCGGTGCCGCCGCTTCGTGAAGTTCCACCGAGCCACCCCGGCCGTCCTGCTCGCGCAGCACCGCCACCTGGTAGCTCTGCCGGTCCCCCGGTGCACCGCACAGCGAATACTGGCGCAACCTTCCGGACGGCAATCGGAACTCGAGGTGCGCACCGGGCGCCCACTCGGGCAGGGCCGAGCCGTCTGCCTTGGTCACGACGACGCTGACCACGTCATCGGCTTCGACATTGGTCGCCTTGACCACCACGTCGAACGTGTCTGCCACGTGCTCCGACGCGGCAGTGAACTGATTCACCCGATCGCCGACGCGGGGGCCCGGCGTGAAGGTCGCGGGGATGACGTCCCAACCCATGTGATTGCCTCGCGACGGATACCCGGTCAGGCCCTCGTGGTCGACGCGGTAGTCGGGCAACCGAGTGAGAACCTGATGGATCATCTCTTGGAACATCGCCCGCGCGAGGTGCGAGCCGGGGCACCGGTGGGTGCCGATGCCGAAGGTGAGGTGACGACTGGCGTCACGGTCCAACTGCACCTGCTCCGGGGACGGGAAGACCGCCGGGTCGTGGTTGGCTGCGAACCAGGGCAACAGCAGGCGCTCTCCTGCCTGCACGGGGCAGCCGCCGATCTCCGTGTCCTCGGTGACCGTGCGCGACATGGCTGTCACTGACCCGTAACGACGCAAGAACTCGTCGGTGCCGTCGATGAGCAGATCCGGGGCCTGGATCAACTGCTCGCGCATCTCGGGGTGCTCGTCGAGGTGGACCAGCACCGAGCCCGTCAACGAGGTGGTCGTGTCGACGCCGCCGGAGATTGCGATGCCGATCACCGAGAGCAGTTCGGCGTCTGAGAACAAGGAGCCGTCAGCCTTGCGCTGCTCGACCAACGTCGAAATGACGTCGTCGCCGGGATTCGCACGTCGCTCGGCGATGAGTTCGCCGATCCGCTTCTCCATGTAGATGGTGCCTTCAATCGCGCGCTGCTGGCGCTCGCTTCCCGGCTCGGAGGTGAAGGTGTCGTGGATCGGACGACCGATCCGCATCCAATCCTCTTCCGGGAAGCCCAGCCAGTCGAGGGTCACCGCACTCGGCAACGGATTGGCCAGGTCACTGACGAGGTCGGCGCTCCCCCGCTCGATGAACTCGTCGACGATTCGCGAAGCATGCTTGGCGATCATCGGCCGTAGCTCGTCCACTGCCGACGGCGCGAGGATCAGATCAAGTAGCTTGCGGTACTCCACGTTGTCCGGCGGGTCCATCTCCAACGGCATCTGCAGGTTCCCACCGAAGGGCCCGCTGGGGATCACGATCGCCGTGCCTTCCAGGCCGGCCTTGGCGCGCGTCGACGAGAAGAGCGCGTCGTTCCTGGCTGCTTGGAACACATCGGCGTAACGGGTGAGGTAGACGAACCCGTTCTCCTCGTGCGCGTCCGAACGACCGACCGGGCACTTCTCCCGGAACGCCGCGTAGTAGCCGACGATGTCGTCGCGGCATTCTTCGGAATGGTGGTCGAAGGTCTCGTAATCTGGCATGACTCGTTCCTCGGGAGCTCAAAAGGTCACTAACGGCCGTACCTGCTCCGCCACGCTAACCCGTCTCGCAAGATGAGTCAACGTCTCGCATTACGCAAAATAATGTGCTGTCCTACTGTCGCCTCACCACCGTCTGGCGCCACGCGCGCGGGACTGTATGGGCCAGACGCGGAGCAACGGACTGGGTCGCCCCGCGAAGTTCTTCAACCGATCGGAGCACGCAGCAGATGCGAACACGCGGAGCAATCGTCCGGAACGCACCGGGCCCCTACGAGGTCGTCGACCTCGACGTGAGCGAGCCCGGCCTTGGCGAGATCCAGGTCCGGATGGTGGCAGCAGGGCTCTGCCACTCCGACGACCACATTGCGGTGGGCGACTCGCCTGTCGCCATCTATCCCTTCGCCCTCGGCCACGAGGGCGCCGGGGTGGTCACCAAGGTCGGTCCGTCTGTGCTCGGCCTGGCCGAGGGTGACCACGTCGTCTTCTCCTTCCTGCCGGCGTGCGGCCGGTGCCGTTGGTGCGCCAGCGGACAACAGAACCTGTGCGACGAAGGCGGCAAGGTCTGGATGGCCCCCGAGCGGCCGCGCATCCACCTTGCTGACGGCGGCCAACCGGTGGGGCAGATGTGTGGCGTGTCCGCCTTCCTGGAGACCACCGTCGTGTCTGCAGCCTCGGCCGTGAAGGTCCCGCACGACGTACCGCTCGACAAGGCCTGCCTGATCGGATGCGGCGTGGCCACCGGCTGGGGCGCCTCGGTCAACTCCGCGGCCGTCCGCCCCGGCCACGTGGTCATCGTGATGGGCGTCGGCGGCATCGGGATCCATGCGGTGCAAGGTGCCGTCCATGCCGGGGCCGGCGCAGTGATCGCAGTCGATCCGGTGGAGTTCAAACGCGACCAGGCGAAGCTGTTCGGTGCGACGCACGCGTTCGCCACGATGGACGAGGCCAACGAAGTGGCCCGCCAGTTCACCAACGGGCAAGGAGCCGACTCCACGGTCGTCACCGTCGGCGTCGTCGACTCGCACCACGTCGCCGACGCGTTCGCCTCGATCCGCAAGGGCGGGACCGCGGTCGTCACCGGGCTCGGCAACAGTGCCACCACCGGCATCCCCGTCAACCTGGCCGAGCTCACGCTCTACCAGAAGCGGATCCAAGGATCGATCTTCGGTCAGTGCAACCCGACGTGGGACATCCTCAACCTGATCGACCTCTACCGCGCCGGCAAGCTGCAGCTCGACGGGCTGATCACCCGCACCTACTCCCTCGACGAAATCGGGCAGGGTTTCGCCGACATGCACGCCGGCATCAACATGCGAGGCGTCGTACTGTTCTGATCCCGTCCAAGCGCACGACAAGCCGCCCCGACCACTTCGGTCGGGGCGGCTTCTCAGTTCTGCAAGGTGCTGCTGCCACGCCCGCTAACGCGACGGCGCGAACGGTTGGCCCAGCGCAAGCGGGCGATGGAGCCGGTTGCCCAGCACCATCAGCGACACGATCGCGAGCAAGTAGGGCAGCGCTGCGAGCAACTGCGGCGAGATGCTCACTCCAATGGCCGGCAAGGCGAGCTGGAGCCCTTGCGCCACACCGAAGACCGCGCAGGCGCCGATCGTCCCGCGCAGCATCCAGCCACCGAAGATCACGGCTGCGATCACGATGTAGCCACGCCCCGCAGTCATTCCGGAGGTGAAGGAGCTGGCCTGGAAGACCGACAGGTAGACGCCTCCGACTCCGGCACAGAGTCCGCACCACAACAGCGCCTGCCGCCGCCGGGCATTGACGTTGATGCCGGTCAGGTCACTGCCGATCGGTTCATCGCCGCAGGCGCGCAACTCCAGTCCGACCCGAGTACGCCGGACCCACCAGATGACGAACACCACGACCGGAACCAGATAGACGACCCAAGGTTGGTCGAAGAAGGGTTCGCCGATCACCGGGATGTCCGCCAACAGCGGGATCCTCGTCCCCGAGACGTTCGGCAGGGTGAGCGTCGTACTGGTCAGCAGATAGCTGGTCAACCCGAGCACCAGCACGTTGAGGGACAGTCCGACCACGTAGGTGTTGAGTTGCAGACGATGACTCAGGTTTCCGTGCACCAGCGCGACCACCATCGCGGCAGCGGCACCGGTCAACAGGCCGATCAGGGGCGACCCACTCGCGGAAGCGCCCCATGCGCCGAAGAATGCGCCCGAGAGCATCATCCCTTCGACCGAGAGGTTGAAGGTTCCGGCGCGCTGTGCGACGTACTCTCCCAACCCGGCAAAGACCAGCGGGACCGTCAGTGGGACGGAAGCCGCCAGAATCGTCTGCGCGTCGAGTCCGATGCTCATTCCGCCTCCACCTTCCGACTCTGACGACGTCTCCGTAGCGCTGCGAGGGCCACTGGCGGGCACAGCAGGGACACGACCACAGCTGCCGTCATCACATTGACGAGATCCGTGGGTACGCCCTGTCCACCCAGGAGGCCGCCGCCGGCTGTCATCGCACCGAAGACCAGTGCCAGCAGGATGCTCACACCGATGTTCAGACGGGCCGCCAGCGCGACGAGAAGGCCGTTCCAGCCGACGGAGCTGGCGAAGTTGCCGTGGATCTGGAAACTCTGTCCGAGGAGCACGACTGCACCAGCAGCTCCCGCCAGTGCGCCACTCGCCATCACCGCCCACGTACCGAGACGGGACTCACGGACCCCCAGAGTCCGTGCGACAGCGGGACTCTGCCCCAGGATCCGGAGGCGGTAGCCGGACAGGCTGGACCGCAGGAACCAGGCGAGGAGCACTGCGACGACGACCGCAATCACGAAGCCGACCGGCACCTCGACACCGAACATGCCCATGCTGCCGAGAATCGCCGCGTCCGGCACCGGCGGTGACTGCGAAGCAGTGCCCGCACCGAGTACGCCGTCACCCGAGTCGTGCAGCGGGCCGTCGCCACTGATCAGCGCCACGAGCAATTGCTCAGCAAGGAACACCAACAGCAGCGAGGTGACCACGATGTCGACGCCACGACTGAACTTGAGCAGCGCCGCCAGTGCTGCCCACAGCGCACCCGCGGCAAGAGCAGCAGCGAACGCCAAGGGAATCAACAGCGAGGGCGCGGCATCGACCTTGAACACCACGAAGCCGGCGCCGATCGCGCCGAGCGTCACTTGGCCCTCCTGACCGATGTTGAACTGCCCGGCCCGCATGCAGATCACCGTGCCTGCAGCGACCAGCAACAAGGGCGCGGCGGCGGTCAGCGTGAAGGCGATCGAGGTTGCATCGCCGACACTTCCCTGCACGAGCGTGGACCAGATGACGCCGGGAGAATGCCCGGTGAGGGCTCCCAACACCAGACCAGCAACGATCCCGAAGGCCAGGAAGAGTACGAACATCACGATCTGCTCAGCAGCAGGACCGCTGTTGGTGCGGACCGCCCCGACCCATCGCCCCGCGGCGGCGTCGAGACCCCGCCCACCGGCGCCGGAACGTGGTCGCTGTGGCGCATCCGCGCCACTCGACGGCGCGGAGGAGAACTTCGTGTCGGTCATGCGTGCACACCACCCATCAGAAGACCCAACTTTTCTGCATCCGCGTCGGCTCTGCTCAGCTCGCCCTGGACACGGCCGCGATACATCACCGCAATCCGGTCGGAGAGTTGCAGAATCTCGGTGAGGTCGGTGGAGATCAGAACGACCGCCACTCCGCTCCGGGCCGCGTCACGGATCCGCTCGTGCAGGAACGCCACTGCACCGACGTCCAACCCACGCGTGGGTTGTGCCAGCACCAGTACCTCGGGTTCGGTGGACATCTCCCGGGCCAGCACGACCTTCTGCTGGTTGCCTCCGGAGAGCGAACGCATCGGCTGGTCCAGTGAGGCCAGACTGACGTCGAAGTCGGCGACGAGACGTTGGGCGAGCTCACGGAGCCGTCGCCTGGAAACGAACCCGATCCGTGACATCGCTTCCAAGGAGGCCAGCCCGAGGTTCTCCGCAACCGACATGTCGAGCACGCATCCCGAGACGCGACGGTCCTCCGGGACCACGGCGACCCGTGCAGCACGGGTGCAACCCGGCCGCCCGACCGGGATCCGTCGGCCCGCGACGTGCACGGTGCCGTCGTCGAGCGGCAGTCCCCCGAGGAGGAGCTCTGCCAGCCATGCCTGACCGTTGCCCTCCACACCCGCGACACCGAGCACCTCGCCCGGGCGCACCTCGAGGTCCAGGCCGTCGAGGTGTCGCTTGCCGTCCTTTGCGCGGACCGCGGCGCCGGAAATCCGCAGGGCAGGCTCGCCAGCGGAACTGACGAGATCTCCCGCGCCAGTCGGCACCGACGTCCGGTCCTCGACTTCGAGGCCCACGGCTGCAGCCGCGTCGGCGACCGGGAGGTCGCGTCCGATCATGTGCTTGGCCAGGTCGGCCGCGCTCACGGCGGCTGGGTGGACCTGCGCCACCACGCGGCCACCCCGCATCACTGTCGCGCGCTGTGCTGCCCGTCGGATCTCGCCGAGGTCGTGACTGATCAGGATGACCGAGCACGCGCCGTCGCCGACGAGTTCCTCGAGCATCGTGAACAACGAACGGGACTCGCTGGTGGTCAGTACCGCGGTCGGCTCGTCCAGCACGAGCAGCCGCGGCTTCTCGATCAGGCACTTGACCAACTCGACGCGCTGCTGTTCGCCGACGCTCAGGTCACCGACCCGGCGCATCGGGTCGACCTGCAGCCCGAACCGTTCGCTGGTCTCACCGATCGCGGCGACCATCTTCTCCCGCTCCAGCTTGCCGACCCCGTTGAGCGCGATGTTCTGCCAGACCGGAAGGGTCGGGATCAGACTGTAGTGCTGGTGCACCATCCCGACGCCGAGGCTCCGGGCGTCCTGAGGGCCGCGGATGGTGCGCTCGTGCCCGGCTATCTCGATGCTGCCGTGGTCCGGCCGGACCAGGCCCATCAGGATGTTCATCAAGGTGGACTTGCCGGCGCCGTTCTGCCCCAGCAGGCCGTGCACCTCGCCGGCGGCAACCGCGAGGTCGACGCCGGCGCAGGCAGCTACGCCGTTGAAAGACTTGGTGATGCCGGACATCCGGAGAACCGGATGCCCGACATCACCGTGCAGATCAGGATTCATCACAGTCAGCTGCCGGCACCGGCGAGCTCGAACGGGTTGATCCGACCGTTGTTGATGTCGTCCTGAGCCTTCTTGATCGCGGTGTCGATCAGTTCCGTGTCGTCGCCGGCCGCAGCGCACGGCTTCACTGCCGGAACCGGGTCGACCCCGAGCCGCCAGTTCTTGGTCTGGCCGAGCTTGAGCTGTCCCGCGGCGAAGTCGTCCAACAGCGGAGAGAGGTAGTAGCCCGGAGCAAACACCACGGCGCCGATGAACGAGAGTCCGTCAGCATCGCAGACGTCCGACGGCGACCCGAGCACCGGGATGTTCTCTGCGTTGGCCTTCTTGGCAACCGCCAGAGTGGGTGCGCCGAAGTAGGGGTAGACCAGGCCGATGCCCTGGGACTGCTGGGCACTGAACGCCTCCACTGCCTTGCCGACGTCGATCTGGTCGCCGGTGTAGGTCTCGATCACTTCGGCATCGGGAACCTCGGCCAGCACGCCCTGCTTGAAGACCGCGCCGATCGTGGTGTTGAACGGTGCGGCGATGCCGGAGATGAAGCCGGCACTGTCGATGCTGTGCGCCTTCATGTAGGCACCGGCAGCGACACCCGCAACGTAGGCGTAGTCGAGACCCACGTCGTACGACTGGGTGAAGGTGTCGTCCTGTTCCGGCGAGCCGTAGCCGCCCTGCAGGTAGAAGAAGGTGTCCTTGCAGGTCGGCTTCTTCGCCGCGGTCAGCGCCTGCACGAGCTGGGAATCGCCGATCACGACGAGGTCGGCGCCTTGACGGCACAGGTTCTCGGCCGCGGTCGCGGCCTGGTTGAGCGGGACCAGCCCCTGAACCGTCTGCTCCCAGCCGTGCTGCTCCGCGGCGAATGCGACGGCGTCGGCGATGCTCTGGTAGTAGGTGCCGTCCTTGATGTCGCCGGACGTGATCGCACCGACCACCACCTTGCCGTCACCGTTGAGGTCTGGCTGCCCGTCGGGCACCGCCCCCTCGCCCACCCACTGCGGCGGCGTGGCACTGCCCGGCTCACCGATCGGGTCGCCCTTCGCCACCGCGAAGGCGTCGACGGTGGGCACCTCGGCCGATTCGGGCTTCGTCTTGTTGTCGTCCGTGCCGCATGCCGCGAGCGCAGTCAGCAAGCCGGCGGTCGCCAGGACCGCAGTCAGCTTTGAGTTCCGCATGATCGGTCTCGTTCCTCAGTTCCAGGGGCTTTCGCCCGGTCCGACAGCCGCCGTCAAGAACCGACGGGGCTGGATCTGCGTCCGGTGACCCAGATCACCGGCTGCCCCTACGATCCATGATCAGCGTCACACATTGCAAGACGTGTCCTCATAATCCAAGACGGAATGACGGAATCGTTATCTTCGCGTCGTCTCCCGACGAACCGGACCGCCACCCCTGCCGGGCCCGCGCGCTCCCGTATCGGTTTGCAATACGGTGTCTTGACAAGAGAAATGCGAAGGTCGACGATTTGGGCGTGAGCCCGAATCAGAACGCCACCGAGCACTCCGGAAGTTTCATCAACGGAATCTGGGAGGGACAGGGCGACGAACTGGCGTTGCTCGATCCCTCGACAGCCGAGGTCCATGCTGTGGTGCACACCAGCACCGTGGCCGATGTCGACCGGGCCGTCACCGCGGCGCTGGCCGCGAGTCGGGACTGGGCACGGACGTCGCCGTCAGAACGCGGCGCGATGCTGGCGGCGTGGGCCGGACTGGTCTTTGCCAACCAGGACCGACTGGCCGCGATCGAGAGCCGGAACGTCGGCAAGCCGCTGGCTGCCGGGCTGCTGAACGTGCAGATCGCCGGATCGATCATCTCCTACGCAGCTGGCGCCGCAGACAAACTGACCGGCGCGACCCTGCCAGTGCGGCATCCGGACTACTTCGGGTACACCGCGCGTGAGCCGTTCGGCGTCTGTGCCATCGTGCTCCCGTGGAACGTGCCCGCCGTGCTCGGCGCCGCGAACCTGGCGCCCGCGCTGGCAGCGGGCAACAGCGTCGTACTGAAGCCGTCCGAGGTGGCCCCACTGGTCCTGCACGCAATGGTGGACCTGGCACATCAGGCGGGGATCCCACCCGGCGTCCTCAACGTCCTCACCGGCGTGGGAGCAGAGTTGGGGTCCTCCCTCGTGGGGCACCCCGGCGTCAACCACGTCAGCTTCGTCGGGTCCGTGGCCACCGGGCGCGCAGTGATGCAGACAGCAGCTCAGAACCTGACCCCGGTGAAGCTGGAACTCGGTGGCAAGTCGCCCCAGTTGGTGTTTGCCGATGCGGACCTGGACCGTGCCGTTCCGGCGATCGTGCGTGGCATCACCGAGAATGCGGGCCAGAACTGCAACGCCGGCTCCCGCCTGCTGGTGGATGCACAGATCGCCGACGAAGTGACCGAACGAGTCGTGGCCGGGATGGCTGCAGTGCGGATCGGCGCCTGGGACGAGGACCTGGAGATGGGCCCCCTGGTCAACGCGGTCCAGCACGAACGCATCTGCGGCATCATCGACGGCGCCGTCGCAACGGGTGCCGAACTCCTCCTCGGCGGCACGCGCCCGGAAGACCGGGAGGCCGGCTACTTCCTCTCACCGACCGTGTTGCGACCGACGGAGGCCGGACACCCGGTCGTGAACCAGGAGATCTTCGGCCCAGTGCTCACGGTGGAGTCGTTCGCCAGTGACGCCGAGGCGCTGGCACTGGCCAACGGCACCGACTTCGGCCTGCTGGCCAGCGTATGGACTCAGGACGTCTCGCGCGCACTGAGCATGGCCCGCGACGTCGTCGCCGGCCAGATCTCCGTGAACCAGTACTCCGACGCGGGGGTGATCGGCTTCCCGTTCAACATGGCCAAACAGAGCGGGTTCTCCTCGGCGCAGGGCTACCGCGGACTGTACGAATTCACCCGCGAGAAGGCCGTCGCAGTGAAACTCTGATCGTCAGCCGAACAAGCCCCTCCGGACCTGGTCCGGAGGGGCTTGTTCGTGGGTGACCTACTGCCTACTTGGTCGCCACCCAGTCGGGGACGAAGTCCTCCACGGCCGGCGCCGAGTCCATCCGGCCCTGCTGCTCCAGGATGTCACCCATGCGGGTCAGGGCGTCGGTGTCGACCCTCGCCTCGTAGATGTTCTCCGGTAGCGTCTTGAGCACTGCCGGTTCCTGCTTGCAGCGTTCGGCTGCGATCTCGAACCGCTCGTCGGTGTTGGCCGGATCATTGATTGCCTCGTCCGCCTCGATCAGCGCAGCCTGGAATCCTGAGAAGTCGTCCTCGCGCTTGTCCGCCTGCTTGCCTGCGGCGACGTAACCCGCGAAGACGAGTCCCTTGCCGTCACCGACCACGACATAGGGGTCACCCAGGCTGATCAGGCCGAGCTTCGGATCGACGTTCTGCTTCGGCACCTGTGCGGCCGCAACCTTGTCGGTGGCGACCGCAGAGGCCAGTTCGTTGAACGGAAGGGCGACGAACTCGACCGAGTCCGGGTCTCCCCCGGAGAGGGCCATCCACTGACGGGTGATGATCTCGTTGATTCCGCCGATCTCATTGACCGCGATCGTCTCACCGTTCAGCGAGGCGGCATCGGTGCGACCACTTTCCTCCGTGACCGAGATTGCGTTGGCGGCATCGGCCTCGGCGGTGGCCGTTTCGTAGGTGGTGGCGATCCACTTGAGGTCCAGGCCCTGGTCGAGCGCGATCATCGTGGAGAACGGGTTTGCGAAGGCCAGGTCGATGTCGCCACTCTGGAGTGCGGTGAGAGCAGCGGCGCCGCCGGTCGACTTGATCAGCTCGACCTCGACACCGTGTTCCTTGAACAAGCCCTTTTCCTGGGCCCAGTACAACGGGATCTCGTTGCACAGACCGAGGGTGGTGACGCGCAGCGCACCGTCCTCGGAACCGTCGTCACCGGAACAGGCAGACAGCGTCGCCGTCGCAGCAAACGCTGCGACCGCAGTGATCGCCAGCCGGGCACGCGTGGATGAATTCATCATGAAGGACGTCCTTTCGATACGAATGTTGTGACTGCCTCGGCCCGAGAACGACGAATCACGAGGCGTGTACGGTCCGGGCCCCCGGCCGCATGACCATGGAGAAGACCTCCGCTCGCAGCTCGGCGAAACGTGGTTCGCGCTTGGTTTCGACCTGGTCGCGAGGTCGTGGCAACTCGACCGCAAGATCGCCGATCACCCGGCCCGGCCCGGCCGCCAGGACCACCACTCGGTCACCCATGTAGACGGCCTCGTCGATGTCATGGGTGACCAGGGCCACCGTCACGTCGTAGTCGTGCCGCACCCGGAGCACCAGGTCCTCGAGGTCGGCGCGGGTCTGCGCATCGACCGCAGCGAACGGCTCGTCCATCAGCATCACCGACGGTTCGGTGACCAGTGCACGAGCGATCGCCACCCGCTGCTGCATGCCACCCGACATCTGCCACGGGTACATCGCACCGCGACCCTCGAGTCCGACCGCCTCCAGCGCCTTCTCGACCCGCAGGTCAGCCTCCGCCTTCGGCAGGCGCGCCACGACCAGAGCCGCCAGCAGGTTGCGACGTACGGACATCCACGGGAACAGCGAGCGACTGTAGTCCTGGAAGACGACCGACAGGCCGGCCGGCGGCCCGGACACCTCCTTGTTGCCGATCATCACCCGTCCGCCGGTGGGCGGAAGAAGTCCCGCCATCATCATCAGCAGAGTCGACTTGCCGCACCCGGAAGGCCCCACGATGCTGACGAACTCGTTGGCTCGCAGCGTCAGTGACGTGCTGCTGAGCACCTCCACTGCGCGTGCGCCTCGGCCGTAGACCTTGCGGACCTCGTCAACCACGAGGCTCCCTGCATGCTGAGCTGCCACGTCACTCTCCCTTCGTCACACCCTGCTGCCAACGCAGCAGACGCTTTTCCACGAGCCCGAACAGCAGGTTCAGGACGATGCCGATCAGTCCGATCAGGACGAACGCCGACCACATGTCGAGGTAGCGGAAGCCGGACTGGGCGACGATGATCTGGTGGCCGAGGCCAGCCGTGGTCGCATACATCTCGGAGATGACCATGAGGATCAACGCGATCCCCAGACTCACTCGGAGGCCGGCGAAGATCTGCGGTGAGGCCGCCGGGAGAATCACCAGGCGGTAACGCGCAGGTGTGGACATGCGCAGACTGCGCGCACTGCTGATCCACATCGGGTCGACTCCGGCAACCCCGTCACAGGTGTTGATCATGACGACCCAGACGCTTCCCAAGAAGATCAGGAAGACGTTCATGTTGTCACCGACACCGAAGATCTGGACGGCGATCGGCAACAGCATGGTGTTGGGGATCGCTGCGAAGAACCGGACGCTCGGCGAGTACATCCGATTCAGGACCTGACTGCTGCCGAGCAGCACGCCACAGACGATCCCGACGACGACTGCTGCAGCCCACCCCTGCGCGAACCGCGACAGGCTGGTCATCGCCTCGCTCCAGAACAACTCGGAGAGGAACGCGTCGGACGGGTTCGAGGTGATCCACATCTCGACGAAGCGGTCTGCCACCTCGGAGATGGGCGGGAAGAACAGCGAATCGCTCGCCTGTCCCACCAGTTCCCACAACACCAGCAGCACGATCAGCAGCCAGAGACTTCCGATGCCGAGTCCGGCGCGTATCGCCAGGCCCCGCACCATCGCGCCCCCGCGCCTCGGCGTCTTCGCCACTGCGGCTACGCCCATGACCTGCTCAGCCACGATGCTCCCACCTCACCAATCGCTGTTCGAGTCGGAGCAGCCCCGAGAAGAGCAACGCCCCCACCGCTCCCAGAAGAAGCACTCCGCCATACACGACATCCGGTCGGTCGGCCTGCGTGTACTGGACCAAGATCGTGCCGACCCCGGTGCGCGCTCCCAACAACTCCGTCGAGATCACCACGATCAGGCCGATCCCGACTGAGATCCGAATGCCGGTGAGGATCGAGGGCACCGCACTGGGCAGCACCACCAGAGCCTGACGCCGCCACCAGGACCATTGCATCGAGCGCGCAGCCTGCAGGCGCATCCGCTCGGTGGACGCCACCCCGTAGGAGGTGTTGATCAGGATCGGCCAGAGCACCGCGTAGACACCGATCGCGACCTTCATCTGAGTGCCCATCCCGAGCGCCATGATGCCGATCGGGATCAACGCAGTGGCGGGAATCGAACGCAAGCTGTTGACCACGACCATCGAGGGTCGCTGCAGAATCGGGTGGCTGCTCACCAGCAGGCCGAGGATGACACCCGCGACGCCGCCGATCAGCACGGTCAGTGCGGTCGACCACGCCGTGTCGAGCGCACCGGCCAAGAACTCGGAGTCGGACAGCAACTCCGGCAGCGCTGTGGCCACTGCCCAGGGCGACGGCAGGGAGGACTTCGGCACCAGGTCGGTGACGCCGGCCACGAACCACAGCAACACCAGCGTCAAGCAGCCCACGACGGCGTACCCGAGGTCGTGGAACTTGGCGGTTCGCTCCATGCGCATGAACAACTCCCAGGAGTCGAGATTGGTTCGGCGGGGCCCTGAAATTTGCTGCCGAAGTGACCCTGATCACGATGTCGGCAACGCTACTGACCACATTCCTCTGTGTCAATATGCGAGTCAGTATCTCTTCATGCGTTATGCCGAGATCGGTCGCATTCCGCCTCGGCCCCCGGGAGCGGCCTGGCCAGGGCATGCCTCGTCGCCCTTCCGGACCACCGGGAGGGCGGCGGGGCAGCCGGTCAGCCCGAGGCCCCCGGGGGCGAGCCGGCGACCGCCCCCGCCAGCGGGGCGGGGACCGGGAGGGGCCGTCGCGGGCCCGCGGGGCCGGGGTT
>JBEBTI010000036.1:0-19236 GCA_040393845.1 Nocardioides daejeonensis | reverse complement strand
CAAGAAGCGCCAGGGTCACCGCCAGAAGTACACCCAGGTCAAGGTCACCGCGATCTCCGCGTGACCTCCCCGGTCAGCCTGAACACACCACGAACTCCTAAGGACTGAGCAATGGCACACAAGAAGGGTGCAGCCTCGACCAAGAACGGTCGCGACTCCAACTCCCAGCGCCTCGGCGTCAAGCGCTTCGGCGGCCAGACCGTCAACGCCGGCGAAATCATCGTGCGCCAGCGTGGCACCCACTTCCACCCGGGCTCCAACGTGGGCCGTGGCAGCGACGACACGCTGTTCGCCCTGGCTGCCGGCGCCGTCGAGTTCGGCACCCGCCGTGGTCGTCGGGTCGTCAACATCGTCCCGGGCGAGTGACCTGACGCACTCAGCACACCCGAATTCTCGTCGAAGGCGTCCCTAGGATCTAGGGGCGCCTTCGCGTTTGTGGCTCCACACCGGTGGAACCACCCAGAAAGGAAGTCCCCATGGCCGTCCCCACTTTCGTCGATCAGGTTCGCCTGCACATTGCGGCCGGACGGGGTGGCAACGGCGTGGCCTCCGTCCACCGTGAGAAGTTCAAGCCGCTCGGCGGTCCCGATGGTGGCAATGGCGGCCCCGGCGGATCGGTGATTCTTCGGGTCGTCCAGGACGTCACCACCCTGATCGACTACCACCACAACGCCAAGCGGCGGGCCGAGCACGGTGGGCACGGGGCCGGTGGACACCGCAACGGCGCCCACGGCTCCGATCTCGTGCTGCCGGTGCCCGACGGCACCGTGGTCAGCGACGACCGGGGCAACGTCCTGGCCGACATGGTCGGCGTCGGCACCGAGTTGGTGATCGCCCAGGGCGGTCGTGGTGGTCTCGGCAACGCAGCGCTGGCCTCGGCCAAGCGCAAGGCGCCCGGTTTCGCGCTGCTCGGCGAACCCGGTGACGAGCTCGACGTGGTGTTCGAGCTCAAGGTGGTCGCCGACATCGGTCTGGTCGGATTCCCCAGCGCCGGCAAGTCGTCGCTGATCGCTGCGATGTCACGGGCCCGGCCGAAGATCGCCGACTACCCGTTCACCACCCTGGTGCCCAATCTCGGTGTGGTCCGCGCCGGTGACACCACCTTCACCCTCGCCGACGTGCCCGGCCTGATCGAGGGCGCTGCCGAGGGTCGCGGTCTCGGTCATGACTTCCTGCGTCACATCGAACGATGTGCGGCGCTGGTGCACGTCGTCGACACCGCCACCATCGAGCCCGGCCGCAACCCGGTCGGGGACCTCGACATCATCGAGGACGAACTGCGACGCTACGGCGGCCTCGAGGACCGCCCCCGGCTGGTGGCGCTCAACAAGGTCGACGTGCCCGACGGTCGCGACATCGCCTCGTTCGTCGTCGACGAACTCAAGGAGCGCGGACTCGAGGTCTTCGAGGTCAGCGCTGCGTCCGGCGAGGGGCTGAAGGAGCTCACCTTCGCGATGGCGCGCATCGTTGCCCAGGCGCGTGCCGAGCGCCCGGTCGTCGAGGCCCAGCGCATCGTGCTGCGGCCGGAGGGGATCGCCGGCGGCGGCGAGTTCGAGATCACCTCGACCGACGCAGGATGGCGGGTCCGTGGGCCGAAGCCGGAGCGGTGGGTGCGTCAGACCGACTTCAGCAACGACGAGGCGGTCGGCTTCCTGGCCGACCGGCTCAACCGACTCGGCGTCGAGAAGCAGTTGGTCAAGCTCGGCGCCCTGGAGGGCGACACCGTGCTGATCGGACATCCCGACAACGCCGTCGTCTTCGACTTCAAGCCGGGCATCGACGCAGGTGTGGAGATGCTCGGCCGTCGCGGGGAGGACCAGCGCTTCGACGAGCAGCGTCCTGCTGCTGACCGTCGACGCAAGATCGATGAGGCGCTCGAGGACCGTGCGGAGGGGGAGACCCGAGCAGACGTGGCCCGTCGGCTCGACCGGGAGCTCCCGACCGGTCCGATGTCCTACGAGGTCGGGTCTGCAGAGGACCCGGACTGGCAGGAGTTCGACCCGGACGCGCAGCAGTGAGCGGATCGACCCACCAGCGGGTGGAGGTCACCGGAGCGCGACGTGTGGTGGTCAAGGTCGGGTCCTCGTCGTTGACCACGGCATCGGGCGGGATCGATCGCGACCGTGTCGCGGGGTTGGTCGACGTACTCGCAGCTGCGCGGGCGCGAGGGGTCGAGATCGTGCTGGTCTCCTCGGGAGCGATCGCAGCAGGGCTGGCCCCGTTGGGCCTGTCCCGCCGGCCCCGCGGACTGGCTGCGCAGCAGGCGGCGGCCTCGGTCGGCCAAGGGTTGCTGGTGCGGCACTACACCGAGGAGTTGGCGCGCCACGGTCTGGTCGCCGGCCAGGTGTTGCTGACCGTCGACGACGTGACCCGGCGCGCGCACTACCGCAACGCCCACCAGACCTTCGGCAAGCTCATCGAGTTCGGGGTGCTGCCGATCGTCAACGAGAACGACACGGTGGCGACCTCCGAGATCCGCTTTGGTGACAACGACCGGTTGGCCGCCCTGGTCGCCCACCTGGTCCACGCCGACCTGCTGGTGCTCCTCTCCGACGTCGACGGTCTGTACGACGGCAACCCGGCCCTCCCGGGCACCTCGCTACTGAGCGACGTGCGCGGCGACCAGGACCTGGCCGACGTGAAGATCGGCTCGGTGGGTGCGGCCGGCGTCGGCACCGGGGGCATGACCACGAAGGTCGAGGCGGCCCAGATCGCCACCGGTGCGGGGATTCCGGTGGTCCTGACCTCCGCGGCCAATGCGGACCGCGCCCTGGCCGGGGAGTCGGTCGGCACGCTGTTCCACGCCACCGGCCGCAAGCGCCCGACCCGGCTGCTCTGGTTGCGCCATGCGACCGAGCCGAAGGGCCAGTTGCTGCTCGATGCAGGCGCGGTGCGCGCGGTGGTCGAACGCCGCGCCTCACTGCTCGCCGCCGGCATGCTCGGCGCGTCCGGCGCCTTCGCAGCCGGCGACCCGGTCGACCTGGTCGGCCCGGACGGACAGGTGGTGGCCCGCGGTCTGGTCAACTTCGACGCCGAAGAGATCCCGCAGCTCGCCGGTCGGTCGTCCCAGGCGCTCAAGAAGGAGCTGGGCGCCGCCTACGAACGGGAGGTCGTCCACCGCGACGACCTCGTCATCCTCTGACGCGTACCCTTGAACTTGCAATGAACGATGTCCCCATGGTCTACCTCGACCACGCCGCCACCACGCCGATGCTCCCCGGAGCAGTCGCAGCGATGGCGACCCAACTGACCCGCGTAGGCAACCCCTCGTCACTGCACGCCTCGGGGCGGGCCGCACGACGTGCCGTGGAGGAGGCGCGCGAGCAGATCGCCCGCGCCCTCGACTGTCGTCCCGGCGAGGTGGTGTTCACCTCCGGCGGCACCGAGGCCGACAACCTGGCGTTGAAGGGGCTCTACTGGTCGCGGTCGGCAGGTGACCCGCGGCGCACGCGGATCCTCGCCACCGCCGTCGAGCACCACGCCGTACTCGATCCGTTGCACTGGCTCGGGGAGCGTGGTGCCGAGGCCGAGTTGCTGCCGGTCGACAGCGCAGGGCGCCTCGACGTCGACGCCCTGCGTGCGGCGGTCGAGCGGGACCCGGAGTCGGTCGGTCTGATCTCGGTGATGTGGGCCAACAACGAGGTCGGCACCCTGCAGCCGATCGACGAGGTGGTCGCGATCGCCGCCGCCCACGCGATCCCGGTGCACACCGACGCCGTCCAGGCAGTCGGAGCGGTGCCCGTGCAGTTCGCCGCCAGCGGCGTCGATGCGCTCACCCTCACCGGCCACAAGGTCGGTGGCCCGTTCGGGGTCGGTGCCCTCGTCGTACGGCGGGAACTCGAGCTGGTGCCGTTGGTGCACGGTGGGGGACAGGAGCGCGACGTGCGCTCCGGCACCATCGATGCGCCGTCGATCGTCGGCTTCGCCACCGCCGTCGAGGCGAGTGTCACGGCCCGACCGACCCACGCCCCGAAGCTGGCGGCGCTGCGCGACGATCTGGTTGCCGGGGTGCGTGGGGTCGTCCCGGACGTGATCGTCAGCGGAGGCGGTGCCGAACGGCTCCCCGGCCACGCACACCTTCGCTTCCCCGGTTGCGAGGGCGACTCGCTGTTGATGCTCCTCGACGCCAAGGGCATCGAGTGCTCGACCGGCTCTGCCTGCAACGCCGGCGTTCCTCAGGCCTCGCACGTGCTGCTCGCAATGGGGTGCGACGACGACGAAGCCCGCAGCTCGCTGCGCTTCACCCTCGGCCACACCACCACACGCTCCGACGTCGACCGGGTGATCGCCGAGATCGGGCCAGCCGTCGAACGCGCCCGGGCTGCTGGCGTGCCTCGCGCCGGAGGCCTGCGATGAAGGTGTTGGCGGCGATGTCGGGCGGCGTCGACTCCGCCGTCGCGGCAGCCCGCGCAGCCGAGGCCGGCCACGAGGTCACCGGGATCCATCTCGCACTGTCGCGCAACCCGAAGTCCTACCGCACCGGTGCGCGCGGTTGCTGCACGATCGAGGACAGCAACGACGCGCGTCGGGCAGCCGACGTGATTGGGATTCCCTTCTACGTCTGGGACATGAGCGACCGGTTCCACGAGGACGTGGTCGAGGACTTCATGGACGAGTACGCCGCCGGGCGCACCCCCAATCCGTGCCTGCGGTGCAACGAGAAGATCAAGTTCGCCGCGGTCCTCGACCGGGCGCTCGCGCTCGGCTTCGAGTCCGTCGCGACGGGACACTACGCCCAGTTGCGCACTGGGGCAGACGGACTGATCGAGATGCACCGTGCCCTCGACCCGGGCAAGGACCAGTCCTACGTGCTCGGGGTGCTCACCCAGGACCAGCTGGCGCACTCGATGTTCCCCCTCGGTGACACCCACAAGACCGTGGTCCGCGAGGAGGCCGAGCGACGTGGCTTGATGGTCGCCGACAAGCCGGACTCCCACGACATCTGCTTCATCGCCGACGGCGACAACGCCGGCTGGCTCCGCGAGAAGCTCGGCGACCGGGCGCCCAACACCGAGGGTGACATCGTCGACCACGACACCGGCGAGGTGCTCGGACGCCACCGGGGGACGACGGCGTACACGATCGGACAGCGCAAGGGTCTCGCGATCGGCCGCCCGGCCCCGGACGGCAAGCCCCGCTTCGTTCTCGACATCGAACCGGTCTCGGGCACGGTCCGCGTCGGTCCTCGCGAGGAGTTGCGGATCGACCGGATCAGCGGCATCCGGGCACGCTGGTGCGGCACTGTGCCCGAGGAGGTCGTCGGCACCGTCCAACTGCGCGCCCACGGCGCCGAGCACCGGGCCGTCGTACGTGTTCCGGACGACCCGACGCGGGTCGAGATCGAGTTGCTCGATGTCGCCGAGGGCATCGCGCCCGGGCAGGCTGCGGTGATCTACGACGGCACCCGTGTGGTCGGATCCGCCACGATCTCTGCGACCGCCCGCAGCGAGACGCTCCGGTGACGAGAATCCTTGCCACCGGCATCGGATCGATGCCGGGAGGGGATCCACTTGCCTCCGAGGATGACAACGGTCGTGCCTTCAGCGAAGCGGTCCGCGTGGTGCTGGGCGAGTTGCCCGACCTGCCACACCTGCCGGAGCTGCCCGCCCGCAGCGCCGGAGCGACGATGACCGGGCGCGGCGTGGCCGTGCTCGATGGGCTCGCGGCCGACCTCCAACCTGCCGGTTGGCGCCTCACGGCCAACAGCGGCATCGACCAGCGGCGCTCGCGGTCGCTGTTCGGGCGCGACCTCGACACCTTCGAGGAGCTCCTCGAAGGGTGGGAAGGGCCGTTGAAGGTCCAGATGGTCGGTCCCTGGACGCTGGCGGCGACGACGGACCTGCCACGCGGCGACAAGGTGCTCTCCGACCACGGCGCCAGACGTGACCTCACCGACGCGCTGGCGGAGGGCCTGTCGGCCCACGTGGCCGACGTACGTCGACGGGTGCGGGGCGCCACCGACCTGCTGGTGCAGATCGACGAGCCGGCACTGCCTGCGGTGCTCGGTGGTGGGGTGCCGACCGCATCGGGTTACGGGCGACACCGTTCGGTGCATCCGCCCGAGGCGAGTGACGGCCTGCGGCGGGTGTTCGACGCCGTACGACGTGCCGGCGGTGAGCCGGTGGTGCACTGCTGTGCCCCTGACGTCCCGATCGAACTGGTCCGCGGCGCCGGCGCGGCCGGTGTTGCGGTCGATCTCGACGGCCTCGACGCAGCCGCGTTCGACCGGGTCGCCGAGGCGATCGAAGCCGGCGAGCGGATCTTCCTCGGTGCGATCGGCACGCAGGATCCGGCAGTCACCACCGCAGCCGTGGTCGAGCGGGTCAGCCGGCTCTTCGACATGCTTGGTCTCGAGCCCAACGACCGGATGGTGATCGCGCCGGCCTGCGGTCTGGCGGGTGCCGACGCCACCCGCGTGCGCGCCGTGCTGGGCGCGGCACGTGAGGCGGCTGCGGCGTTCTGAGGCGGTGCGTTCTCAGCGCACGTCCTCAGAGGGCGTCCACGTCGGGCGCTTGGGTGGCGAGTTCCTGGTGCTTGACGTTGAGGAAGCTCCAGATGATCAGGGAGCCGAGCAGCGCCATCCCGGACGCGACGAGGAAGGCGGTGGTGGCGCCGTCGGTGAAGGCAGCATGACCGGCCAGCACGGCGATGCGTTGCTCGAGGTCGCCACCCGGGCCCTGTGTGCCGACCTCCGCCCCACCGCCGGACGGGGTCCAGTTGGTGGCGACGTGGACCGCCACGGTGCTGAGGGCGGCCAGACCGAGCGCGCCACCGACCTGCTGCATCGTGTTGAGCACACCCGACCCGATGCCGGAGTCCTCGTCGCGCAGATGGTGCACCGCGGTCATCGTCATGGTCACGAAGGTCAACCCCATGCCGAGTGACATCGTGATCACCCAGGGGAACAGGGCGGTCCAGTAGTTCACCGAGTCACCGAGGTGTCCGCCCTCAGCCGCGACCCGAGCGATGTTGGCCATGCTGTCGTCGACCTCGATGCGGGAGAACATGAAGAGGCTGAACGTCGCGATGAGCGTGCCGGTGCCCGCCACGAACCGTGGGTCGACCCGTCGCACCAACTGAGACGAGGTGGTCGCGGCGATCACCAT
Organism: Nocardioides daejeonensis; assembly: GCA_040393845.1. GTDB lineage: Bacteria > Actinomycetota > Actinomycetes > Propionibacteriales > Nocardioidaceae > Nocardioides > Nocardioides daejeonensis_A. The sequence continues at coordinate 12,130 of JBEBTI010000036.1, read as the reverse complement.
GCCGAAGGTGAACGGGAGGAACGAGACACCGGCCTTGATCGGGCTGTAGCCCATCACGTTCTGCACCAGTTGGCTGATGAAGAAGAACATCGCGAACATCGCTGCCGGCATCAGCATCATCGCGGCGAAGCTGGTGGCCCGGGTGCGGTTGGCGAGCACCCGGAAGGGCAGCAACGGATGGTCGGCACGTCGCTCGACCAGCACGAAGAGCACCAGCAGGACGAGGCCGGCCACGAGACTGGCGATCGTCCACGGGTCACCCCAGCCGTGGGTCGCCTCGCCGGCCCGCGAGAGACCGAAGACGATGGCCAGCAGGCCGAGGGTCGCCGTGATCGCTCCCGGGATGTCGAGCCACCCGGTGTGTCTGGCGGACTCCTGCAGCACCCGCGGCGCGAGCAGGGCAGCAGTGACACCGATCGGCACGTTGATCAGGAAGGTGAGGCGCCAGCCGTCGACGTGCGTGCCGAAGGCGTCGAACCCGGAACCGGTCAACCAACCGCCGAGGATCAGGCCGACGGCGGCACCGACGCCCGACATCGCGGCGTACACCGCGAACGCGCGACCTCGCTCGCGGCCGGCTGGGAAGGTGGTGGTGATCAGGGCGAGTGCAGACGGTGCCGCCATCGCGGCACCGACCCCCTGCAGACCACGGGATCCGAGCAGGGTGGCTTCGTTGGTCGCGAAGCCACCCAGCAGGGAAGCAACCGCGAAGACGCTGAGGCCGATGATGAAGATGGTGCGTCGACCGTAGAGGTCACCGAGTCGCCCACCCAACAGCAGCAGGCCACCGAAGGTGAGCGCATAGCCGGTGATGATCCATTGCAGGCTGGCGTCACCGATGTCGAGGTCGTGGCCGATGTAGGGAAGTGCAATGTTGGCGATGGTGCCGTCGAGCACCACCATCAGTTGGGCGACGCAGATGAGCACCAGGGCCCATGCGTGGCGGGGTTCGGAGTCGGTGGCGGCGGGCTCGATCGTGTTGCTGGTCATGGAAGTCTCACAAGTCAGGTGGAGGGAAGAGAGGGATCGGGGCAGGCAGCCCGGAGGATGACCTGGTCGATCAGGGCCTCCAGTTCGTCCCGCGTGGGCGGGTCGCCGAGCACGAAGGCACGATGCAGCACGATCCCGGGAAGTGCTGGCCCGAGCAGGCCGATGTCGATGTCGTCGCGCAGTTCACCGCGTGCGCGAGCACGTTCGTAGATGCCGTGCATGGCGCGGATCTTGGGGCCGATGAACCGTTCCCGGAACTGGGCGGCGAACTCGGGATCGCGGTAGACCGCGGTGATCACCGCGGCCATGATCGTCAGCAGTTCGGGGTCGATCAACGCATGGCACGAGAACAGGCGCAGGTCCTCGCGCAGTGAGCCGGTGTCGGGGATCGGCGGAATGTCCTTCACCGACAACAACGCGTCGATCACGAGAGTCGGCTTGTTGCTCCAGCGTCGATAGAGGGTGGCCTTGCTCGCCCGTGCAGCCCGTGCGACGGCATCCATCGTCAGCAGGTCGTAGCCGACGTCGGCAAGCACGTCGAGCGTGGCGGAGAGAATCTCGTGCTCGCGCGCGCCCTCGACACGTGGGCGGGACGGGGGAGCAGCGGACATGCCCCCGATGATACGAAACGGTTTCGTTTCGTCGCTAGTGGAGGCTCGTTGCCGGCCCTCGCGCGCCTCAGGGGAGCAGGGCGAGGGTGCGCTGTTGCGCAACCCGGTTCCAGCGGGCAGCGTCCCGGAGCAGGTAGTGGCCGACTCCTCCCATGTCGACGAACTCAGCGTCGGCCCCTGCCGCGGCAGCTCGCTGCACGAAGAGTCGGGTCGCGCGGGCCGAGGTGATCCGGTCGCGTCGGCCGTGAGCCGCAACGAGGGTCTTGCCGTCCAGCAGGTGCACCGGATCCTCCGGAGGGAACCAGGGTGCCAGCGCGACCACGCCGCGAACCAGCGGATCGTCCGCCACCCGCACTGCGGTGCGCGCTCCCATCGAGTGGCCGAGCAGTGCCACTGGCACGTCGCCGAGGTGACGGCGTACCTCCTGCAGGGCCCAGCGGGCGTCGTTCACCGGGGCGGGAGCGCCCGGATCGTTCCAACCGCGTTCGCGGTAGCGCAGCAGCCACGTCGCCACGCCGCGCTCGTGGGCTGCGGGAGTGATCGCGCGCTGCAGCGCCCGAGCCCGGCGCCACGAAGCGCTGCGTCCGTCGACCGCTTGACGTGACGACGGTTTGCCGCCGTGCAGCAGCAACACCACTGCTCGGGGTGTGGTGTCGGGGTCTGCGCGGGTGATGACGGGGTGCGACGTCGTGGCGGTCACCGCTCGATCCTGTCAGGCGGGTGGGCGCCCTGCCTGGGTCACTGGTCCGCGTTTCCCAGACGCTGCGAAAGTGTCCGGGCGGTCTCGCGAAGAGCTTGGGCCATCGGACTTGCCGCGTCGTCGGACACCGACGCGGTGGTGCCCACGATCGCCAGCGTGGCAACGATCGCTCCCCCTTGGAGGACCGGTGCCGCGATCGTGCGGACCCCATTGATGTCGGGAGTGTTGAAGGCGATCCCGTCCTCGCGGATCGTCGCCAGTTCGTCGGCCAGTTCAGGCATCCGCTTCATCGCGCGCGCCAGGCCGGGTATGTCGTCGGCCGGCAGATGCGCGCAGAAGACCCGGCCCTGGGCGGATGTCAACGGGTCCAGCCGAGCGCCGGTCTGGACGCTGATCTGGATGATGTTGTCGGTGTTGTCCAGCGAGCGGAGCACGGTTGCGGTCTCCCCGTCCCAGACGCCGAGCACCACGGTGGCGTTGACCCGTCGCAGCAGAGCCTCCATCTCTGGCTCGGCGGCGGCGATGATCGGAAGTCCGGCGCGAGCCGCGGACGCCAGGGTCAGCAGCTGTGGCCCCAACGAGTACAGCGACGTCCGGTCGTCGTACCGCAGGAGGTTGGTGCCGCGCAGCGCCTTCGTGTAGCGGTGGGCAGTGGCCTTGCTGGTGCCCAGGGCGGCAGTGATCTCGCTCAGGGACAGATGGGGGCGGGTGACGGTGAACGAGGACATCACGACGGCGGCGCGCTGAACTGCCTGGATCGCCGGCGCTGCGGCGTCCTTCTTGGCGGGATCGTGCTCAGGTGGGGTCATGCGCCTTCAGGCTCTGAGGGGAGGGGAGCCAAGTGTCGCACCCGGTCGTCGGGGGGATCCGACCGGTTCCGGGGGCCGGTGGTGCCGGTGTGAAGCCCTGGGGGCGCCGCTATCACAATGCAATACGTCGTATCTAAAGATGGGATGAAACGGCGGGCGCAGCGGCCGACTCCACTGAAAAGATTCGCTCATCCAGCCCGTCGTTTTGCGGCGGGGGCCTCCGCCACGTCATGCAATGCAAGATGCCGTCACGCATGCTTGACACGGATGCGACCGAGTGGGTAGCGTCACATTTGACGGCGTCGCCCTGTTTCAGGTGCGACCTTCAGTGCCCCGACGTGGGTCATCCGAGCATGCGGCCGACAGCTGCTCCGGAGTGCATCACGGCTCACGTCCTGAGACTTACATCGCCCGGTCGGGCTTGGGAACTGGGAGGCCAGATGCACGTGGACACCGTAGTCGCAGGCGGACGGGTCGTGACACCGAGTGGTGTCATGGAAGCCGCTGTTGCCGTCGAAGGCGGCAGGATCGTGGCGGTGGGCGAGGAGTCCGCACTGCCGCAGGCGCGTGAGCGCATCGATGCCACCGGCAAGATCGTCCTGCCGGGGCTGGTGGATCCGCACGTCCACCTGGGCGGAGGTCGCCCGCTGAGCGAGATCTTCGCCTCGGAGACCGCCTCCGCTGCGGTGGGCGGCGTGACGACGGTCCTGCAGTACCGCCGCTCTGGCACGTCGTTCCTGGAGACTTTCCCTGCGGAACTCGAGTTGGCCCGCACCCGGATGCTCGTCGACACCCAGTTCCACTTCATCATCTCGTCGATGGAGCAGGTCGAGGAGATTCCGCGGTACGCCGCAGAGTTCGGCGTGACCAGCTTCAAGTTCTACATGGGTGGTTACGAACCGGGCAATCCGATCGGGCTGGTCTCGGTGAACGACGCCGTGCTCTATGCAGCCATGGAGAAGATCCGCGACCTCGGCCCCTACGCATGGTGCATGGTCCACTGCGAGGACGACTCGTTGGTCTGCCACCTGACCGCCAAGGTCAAGGAGCGCGGCGGCAATGACCTGGCCGCCTACACCGAGTCCCGTCCTGACTTCGTCGAGGAACAGGACCTGCTTCGCGCCATCTGGTTGGCCGACCTGCAGGACAGTCCTCTCTATGTCCCGCACACCACCGTCGGCATGGCGGTGGACGCCGCTGCCGAGTCCCGGCGCAAGGGGCGGGTCGTGGTGCTGGAGACCTGCCCGCACTACTTGGCGCTGACCGCTGATGACCCCCGGCTCTCCGAGGGTGGTTCCGGCGTCGGCAAGGTCGCGCCGGCACTGCGCAACCACGAGCACCAGGCCGAGTTGTGGCGTGGTCTCAGGGAGGGCTGGATCTCCACCATCGGATCCGACCACGTCCCGATCCCCAAGACAGGCAAGAGCATGTGGGAGGAGGCGCCCGGGTTCGCCGGCCTCGCCACGATGCTTCCGGTGATCCTCACCGAGGGCGTCCTCAAGGGGCGGATCACCTTGGAGAAGGTCGCCGAGACGATGGCCTACAACCCGGCGCGCCTCTTCGGTCTGCACCCACGCAAGGGTTCGATCCAAGTGGGCTTCGACGCCGACCTCACGATCGTCGACATGGACACCGAGCGCGTCGTGGGCCCGGAGACCACGCAGAGCGAGTTCACCAGCGCCTTCGAAGGCGTGCCCCTGCGTGGTTGGCCGACGCTCACGATGCGGCGCGGGGAAGTGATCTTCCGAGACGGTGAAGTGTTGGCACAGCCGGGCTCCGGGCAGGTCGTGGAGAAGCCTGCGCCGGACCCGACCAAGGGAAGGAATTGGCATGCCGCTTGAGGTGAAGCTCGACCCGCGCGAGGTAGGTCTGCTCGTGGTCGACATGCAAAACGGATTCTGTCATCCGGAGGGGTCGCGAGGGCAGGCGTTCGGTGGGAACGCGGTCAGCAACCCGCAGGCGATCATTCCGAACGTCGTGCAGACGATCGGCCTGGCGCACAGCCTGGACATCCCCGTCTGGTTCACCCAACAGGTGCACTACGACGACGACGTGACCCGCCCCCGGCGACGGATCCCCTCTCACCTCGAACGTCGCGGTGTGAAGTTGGAGTTGTGCCGCCGGGGGACCTGGGACGCGGAGCTGTTGGACGAGATGAAGGCGGTCCGGGAGGACCGTGACGAGGTCGTCGTCAAGCACCGTTCCAGCGCCTTCTACGAGACCACCCTTCAGGCCGAGCTGCGGATGAAGGGCATCCAGGTGCTGGTGGTCACCGGCACCACCACGAGCTTCTGCGTGGACTCCACCATTCGTGACGCCTACGCCCGTGACTACGACATCGTGGTCCCGGCCGAGTGCGTCGCCGATTCAGACGACGCCGCTCATGCCGCGACCCTGGCGAGCATCGAGCGCTTCCACGGCGTCGTCACCGACCTGACCGGGTTGACGCACTCCCTGGGTGGGTGAGGTGTCGGTGGAGCGGAGTCGCCCTGCTGCTCCGCCCCGCCACGCTCCGCGTCGTCTCGAGGTGGACGGCACCCAGGTCGACATCGAGGCGCAAGCGCACCGGCCGTTGCTGGACGTGCTCCGCGAAGCCGGACACACTGCGCCCAAGTCGGCGTGCGGCCGTGGCGAGTGCGGTGCCTGCACAGTGCTGGTCGGTGACCGCGCCGTGATGTCATGTGTGGTCCTGAGCGGCACGGTCTCGGGACCCGTGACCACGGCTGCCGGGCTCGGCGAGGCGGGCCGCGACCTGCGGGAGGCGTTCGCCGACCACACCGCCTTCCAGTGCGGCTTCTGCACACCCGGGCAGGTGATGCGGGCTGAAGCAGTGTTGCGCAGCAGCCTCGACCACACCCGCGAAGAGCTCGCCTGTGCATTGGCCGGCAACATCTGTCGATGCACCGGCTACCGCCAGATCGTCGATGCCGTGGACGCCGTGGCGGTCTCTCGCAAACGACAGAGGGACAAGCGCTGATGAGCGTCGTGGGCCAGTCGGTCCGACCGATCGACTGGGAGTCCAAGACCGCAGGGACGGCTCTCTACACGGCGGATCGCTCGCCCGAGGGCACGCTGGTGGCCAAGGTGCTCCGGTCGCCGCACCCGCATGCGCGGATCACCCGTCTCGATGTCGCCGCGGCGCGCCGGGTGCCGGGCGTCCGCGCGGTGATCACCGCAGCTGACTTCCCTGACGGCGCCCTCTACGAGCACAGCGGCGAGCCCTTCTCGGACCGCCCGCCGCTGGCCGTGGACAAGGTGCTGTACGTCGGGCACGAAGTGGCAGCAGTGGCTGCCGAGACCGAAGCAGCTGCCCAGGAGGCCCTCCGGCGGATCAAGGTGCGCTATCGCCGGTTGCCGGCAGTGTTCACCACCCGGGCGGCGTTGGCCCCTCGAGCACCCCGTCTGCACGACCGCGCGAGCGGCAGCAATGTCGCGGTCGAGACGCAGGACCAGTGGGGTGACGTCGTTGCGGCGCAAGCCCGCTCGGTCCTGTGCGTGAGCGGCACCTACTCCTATCCGCGGGTGAGCCACGCCTGCATGGAACCCAACTCGACCATCGCCTGGTGGCACGACGACCGACTCGAGATGTGGACCTCGAGCCAGGCCCCGCACTTCGTGGTGCACGAGCTCTCCCAACTCTTCGGCCTGCGGCTGGACCAGGTGGTCTGTCGCGACGTGGCGGTCGGCGGGAGCTTCGGATCGAAGTCCAAGATCTCCGAACACGAAGCACTCGCCGCGGCCCTGTCGATGCAGTGCGGTCGCCCGGTGCAGCTGGTCCTGACGCGTGCGGAGGAGTTCGCGTTCACCAAGCCGCGTCACGGCTTCACCACGACCCTGCATGCCCACGTCGACGAGACCGGCCGACTGTGCCACGTCGAGGCCGACGTCGAGGTCGACAACGGCGCCTACAACCACTACGGGCCCTCCGTGATGCGGGCCGGGATCAAGCATCTCGGTTCGATGTACCGACCTGATGCAGTCCGGTGGGACGCCCGACTGGTGGACACCAACCTGGTGCCCGGCGGTCAGTTCCGGGGATACGGGCAGCCCCAGACGGCCGTTGCCCTGGAAGCTTCGATGGACGAGCTCGCCGAGCAACTGGGCCGCGACCCCCTCCAGTTCCGCATCGACAATGCCAGCCGTCCTGACTCACAGGCGTTGTCGGGCTCGAAGATCGGCTCCAACCGACTGGCAGAGTGCCTGCGTCGGGTCGGAGACATGATCGACTGGGACGAACGTCGCTCCGATGATCGCAAGTGGCGAGGCGTGGGCGTTGCTGCGGGAATGCACGCCAGCGGTTCCTACGCGTACCCGGGCGGCAACGTCAGTGCCGCCGGGGTCGAGGTGCGCACCGACGGCCGCGTCGTGGTCCGGTTCGGCGGCGCCGACGCCGGCACCGGGCAGCGCACCATCCTCGGGCAGGTCGCTGCCGAGGTGCTCGACGTGCCGTTCGAGGCCGTCGACGTGATCATGGCGGACTGGGACGAGACCCCTCCCGACATGGGCGCCTGGTCGTCGCGTGGCACCCACATGGGGGCGCACGCCGTACGCAAGGCGGCCAGCTCGATGGCCCAACGACTCCTTGAGATCGCCGCAGAGAAGTTCGGCTCCGACGAGGTCGAGCTCCACGCCGGTGGAGTCGAGGGTGCCGGGAACCGGGTCGAGATCGGTGATCTCGTGACGCTCGATCCGGATGCGGTGGACGGCAGTCTGCGGATCGACGAGGAATACCTCGAAGAGCGGATGGAACCCTATTGGACCGGCATCGAACGGCCCAACATCTCAGCCACCTATGCCTTTGCCGCTCACGCGATCGCTGTCGAGGTGGACCCCGAGACCGGGATGATCCGCGTGGTCGACTACGCCGCCGCCCACGACGTCGGTCGTGCGATCAACCCCGGCATGGTCGAGGGCCAGGTCGTCGGTGGTGCGCTCCAGGGGCTCGGCGCCGCTCTGGGCGAGTGTCTTGTCCACGAGGAGGGACGGGCGGTCAACCCCAGCTACCTGCACTACACCCTGCCCCGCGCCACCACCGTCGGCGACGTCCGGGTCGAACTGGTGGAAGGACCGGAGCCGGCCGGGCCCTTCGACGCCAAGAGTGTGGGTGAATGCGCGATCATTGCGCCCGCGCCGGCGCTCCTCAACGCGGTGTACGACGCGACCGGCATCCGGTTCCGGTCGTTGCCGCTCACGCCCGACGTCGTGCTCACCGCGATCCGAGCCGCTGAGGGGAAGCAGCCGCGGCGCCACCACCTCGCGCGCCGCCCGTCGCGTTGGCAGATCGAACTCTTCCGGCGTGCCTACCCGTGGGGAATCCACCGGGTATTGCACCGCTTCGGCACCAGATGGGCGCGTTCGGTCCCCGACCGTGAGGTCGAACGGCTCGAGTTGCCGGGCACCGTCGACCTGGCGGTGGCTGCACTCGGGGAGTCGGGCGCGGTGGTGGCCGGTGGCAGCAGCGATCTCGTCGTCCAGCAGGACCAGGGCCTGGTCCGGCCGCGCGTGATCGTGAGCACCGGCGCGATCACGAGCATGCGAAAAGTGGAGGAGACCGGCGACTGCTGGCGGATCGGCGCCGCGGTCACGTTGTCGGAATTGGGCGCATGGGCGGCGACCGGCGCACCGTTGTTGCGCGAAGTGGTGGCCACGATCGCCTCGGGCCAAATCCGTGAGGTGGCCACCGTGGGTGGCAACCTCGGTCAGGCAAAGCGTTGCTGGTTCTTCCGCAACGGCTTCGACTGCTACAAGCGAGGCGGTACGACGTGTCCTTGCTATGCCGTCGACGGTGACCATCGTCTCCACCATGCCGTGATCGGCGCGCATCGCTGCCAGGCCGTCGCGCCCTCCGACCTGGCCACTGCGTTCGATGCACTCGATGCCGTGGTGGTCGTGGCCGGACCGGGCGGTACGCGGAGGGTCGACATCCAAGGGCTCTACAGCGGTCCGGGCGAGTTGGACCTCTCGGAGCAGGAACTGATCGAAGCGGTCGAGATCCCGAAGCGGACCCTCGACCGTGCCCAGGCGTTCGTCAAGGTGCAGCAGTGGGACGGCGACTTCGCGCTGGTCTCGGTCGCTGCAGTGGCCGACGTGTCTGCAGACGGGGAGTGGCAGTCGGCGCGCTTCGTCTTCGGTGGCCTCGCCGCGAAGCCGTGGCACGCGCGGGCTCTCGGAGACGACGTACGCGGCACCCGGCCCACCCCCGAACGCGTTGGCGAGTTGCTCGAGAAGGAGTTGGAGTGGGAAGCACATCCCTTGGCAGGCAACGGTTGGAAGGTGGATGCCGCGATCGGACTCGCGGCCAAGGCCACCCGGAAGATCCAAGGAGGCAGCGGTGAGTGACGTCTCCACCCGAAGGGCCACGACCATCGTCGAGCGGCTCCGCGCCGGCGGCGTCGAGGTCGCTGCCTATGTGCCGGACAGCTGGTTGAGCCCACTCATCGAAGCCGCTGTGGCTGATCCGCAGATCACCCATGTCCGGGTCGTCCGGGAGGACGACGCGATGGCTGTCGCAGCGGGCGCCGCCCTGATGGGCAAGCGCGCCGCTGTCTTCTGTCAGAACGCGGGGATGTTGCTCTCGGCCAACGTCCTGGCCGCCATGACGTTGCATCACCAACTGCCGTTGGTGATCGTGGCCGCTGCACGTGGTGGTGCCGATGACGGTTTCTACTACCAGATGTACAAGGGGCAGGTCAGCAACGACGTGGCGCGAGCGATCGGCCTGACCGTGCACGAGGTGACCGGGCCGGCCGACGACTGGCTCTTCGAGCGCGCCAGCGAGCAGGCGTGGCTCCAACGACGTCCGGTGGTGCTGATGTGCTCGCGTGACGCACTGTTGGGGGTGGATCAGTGAAGCGCTCGATCGTGGCGAGCTCGGTGGCACGCGCAGCGGAGGAGCACGTCATCCTCACCAGTCTGGGCACGGCGGGCCGGGCATGGCGCGACCACGGCGGTGACAACCCGGTCTTCTACGGATCCGACCCGATGGGTGCCGCCCCCGGGTTGGCGCTCGGCGCTGCGTTGGCCCGTCCTGATCTCGACTTCGTGCTCCTCGAGGGTGACGGCGACCTGGTGATGAATCTGGGCGCGTTGTTGGCAGTTGCCGACGCGATGCCGCCCAACCTCCACATGGTCGTGTTCAACAACGGGCGCTACGAGACCGGTGGTGGACAACCCTTGGCCGCCGCCGATCGCGCCGACCTGGCCATGATCGCCCGGGGCGCAGGCTGGCCGTCGGTGCAGACGCTGCCGGCTGCTGCGACCGACGACGAGGTGTACGACGCCGTGGTCGAGTTGTTGGCGACCCCCGGCCCCGCACTGCTGGTGGCCGCAGTCGATCCGGAGGAGTCGCCGTACGGCGGTCCCGGTGAGTTGTCCGGGAGCGAAGCCCGGGCCCACTTCCAAGTTGCACTCTCCCGCTGGGAATCCGAACGGAAGGAACTGTGATGACGACATTGCTGCTGCGCAATGGCCGGCTGCTCGATCTGGAGCGTGGCGGTGAGTTGGGCGACGTTGTCGTCGTCGACGGCCGGATCGTCGCTGTCGGACCAGGTGCTGCCGATGCCCACTCCACGGTGGGGGAGGTGGAGTCGGTCGACCTGGGAGGCGACATCGTGATCCCGGGGTTGGTGAACTCCCACACCCACTCCAACCAGAGCATCGAGAAGGGCCTCTGCGACGCGTTGCCGTTGGACGCATGGATGGTGGTGGCGAGCTACGGCGGCGCCGGCGCGCGCCTCTCCCCGCGAGACCTCTATGTCTCAGCCATGGTGGGAGGGCTCGAGATGGTCCGCACGGGTGCGACCTCGGTGATCGACTGCGCACGTTCGGACCTCGAGTGGATCGACGACGGCATGGACTCGATCATGCAGGCGTACCAGGACCTCGGACTGCGCGCCAACGTGGCGATCCAGTACTCCGACCTCGACTTCTTCTCCTCGATTCCGGTGCATCTCGTGCCGGGAGGCGCAGAGTTGCGCAAGCCGAGGATGGCGGCGCCGGAGACGGTTCTCGCTTCGGCGGAGCGCTTCCTGGCCAAGTGGAACGACAGTTCGGCACGGGTCCAGGGCATTCTCGGGCCGTCGTCGCTACCGCGCTGTTCGACGGAACTCTTCGAGGCCAGCGTCGATCTGGCCAAGCGCACTGGTGCGCGCCTGCAGACCCATCTGCTCTCGGCGGCTTCGCAGATCGAGATGGCAAAGGATCGATACGGCGTTTCAACTGTTGAGTTCCTGGCCAAGATGGGAGCGCTGGAGGAGTGGGCCTCGTTTGCGCACGCCATCTGGTTGGACAGCACGGAGATCGACCTGTTCGCCCAGACCTCTGCGGTCGCGGTGCACAATCCAGCGAGCAACCTCAAACTGGGTGCTGGGGTGGCGCCGGTACCGGCGATGTTGAAGGCCGGGGCCAAGGTCGCCATCGGTGCCGACGGCGCGAGTAGCAACGACTCGCAGAACATGTTCGAGACGCTCAAGCTCTCGACCATCCTGCACCGGGTGCACGGTCCGCAGCAGACCTGGCCGACCGCGGAGGACGGCCTGCGGATGTGCTGGACCAACGGAGCGGCAGCCATCGGAGCCGAGATCGGCAGCCTGTCTGTCGGTTCTCGCGGCGACCTGACCGTGCTCGACGCCGACTACGTCTGGCCCGCACCGGCCGCGCAGCTGCGCCAGCAGATCGCCTACAGCGAGCTGGGGAGCGCGGTGCGCCACGTCTACGTCGACGGGCAGACCCTGCTCCGTGAGCGACGGATCACGACCGTGGACGAGGACGCGATCCGGGCCGAGGCGCGCGAGATCGCGCAGCGGATCTGGTCCACGTTGGACGACCGCCTGGCTCGCTTCGAGGAGGTGCGACCGGTGCTCGAGCAGGTGGAGGCGGCGGTCGGCGGCTCGACCCCGGGGGCCTGCGGCTGATCGGCTGACCCGTGGCCCGTGCGGAGGTGCGGGAGGGCGAGGAGGCCTGGCCTGGGCCGGGCGGGCCCGGGGGCCCCGGGGGGCTGCGTCCGCGCGCGGGATTAGGGC
>JBEBTI010000035.1:0-19504 GCA_040393845.1 Nocardioides daejeonensis | reverse complement strand
TCACCGGCGTGAAGCGCTTCATCACCTCCGCGACCAACGACATGACCGAGAACGTGATGCACCTGGTGCTCGCGCGTCCGGAGGGCGTCGAAGGCGCGGGCGGCCCGGGCACCAAGGGCCTTTCGCTGTTCTGGATGCCTGAGCACCACTTCGACCACCAGACCGGTGAACTGACCGGCGAGCGCAACGGCATCTACGTCACGAACGTCGAGCACAAGATGGGCATCAAGGTGTCCAACACCTGCGAGGTCACGTTCGGTGACCCCCAGGTCGGCGGCGGCGAGCCCGCGAAGGGTTGGCTGCTCGGTGAGGTCCACGACGGCATCGCCCAGATGTTCGACGTGATCGAGAACGCTCGGATGATGGTCGGCACCAAGGCGATCGCCACCCTGTCGACGGGTTATCTCAACGCCCTCGACTACGCCAAGGAGCGACTCCAGGGCGCCGACCTCACCCGCGCCTCTGACAAGACCGCACCGCGCGTCACGATCACCCACCACCCCGACGTACGCCGGTCGCTGATGACCCAGAAGTCGTACGCCGAGGCGATGCGGGCACTGGTCCTCTACACCGCCTCGTGGCAGGACAAGGTCTACCTCGCCGACGCCGCCGGTGAGCGCGACGACCTGGCCGTGAAGATCAACGACCTGCTCCTCCCGATCGTGAAGGGCTACGGCTCCGAGCGCTCCTGGACTCTGCTCGGCACCGAATCACTGCAGACCTTCGGCGGTTCCGGCTTCCTGCAGGAGTACCCGATCGAGCAGTACGTTCGCGATGCCAAGATCGACACGCTCTACGAAGGCACCACGGCGATCCAGGGTCAGGACCTGTTCTTCCGCAAGATCGTCAAGGACCAGGCGCAGGCGCTGGGCCATCTGGCCGGCGAGATCGAGGCGTTCGTCAAGTCCGACGACGCCAACGCGGAGCTGAAGGTCGAGCGCGACCTGCTCGCCAAGGCGCTCGAGGACGGCAACGCGATCGTCGCCACGATGATCGGGCAACTGATGAGCGCCGACGTCAACGCCGAGGGTGGCGACCTGCGCAACATCTACAAGGTCGGTCTCAACTCGAGCCGTCTCCTGATGGCGCTCGGCGACATCGTCTGCGGTTGGCTGCTGCTCCGGCAGGCCGAGGTGGCACTCGCCAAGCTCGGCGGCGACGTCCACGACAAGGACAAGGCGTTCTACACCGGCAAGGTGGCTGCCGCGCAGTTCTTCGCCCACAACGTGCTGCCGAAGCTCACCTCCGAGCGCGCGATCGCCGAGGCCGTCGACCTCTCGCTGATGGACCTCGACGAAGCCGCCTTCTGATCCGTCCGCACCACAGCACCGCCTCGGACCCACCGTCCGAGGCGGTGTTGCGTCTCTCCCCGTCGACTACGCGCACATGACCCGTCGAGGATGCGCCAATGTTCGCAGCGCCTTGGGCGGCCGGGGCCCACCGGTCCACATCTGCACACTCAACCGTTGAGTTGCACACACTCGACGGATCATTTGTGCGCACTCGACAGACACGGGGCAGACTCCTGCCATGCGCCGCCAGGACCAGTCAGGAGACAACGGCCACCTCAGGGGAAGGCCGCACGTGGTGGTGCCGAAGTCGCGGGCGCTGGCACCCGGGTCGTGGGCGGCAGGATCGTGGGCACCGCGCGTGCGGACGGCAGCGGGGGTGCTGTCTGCGTGGGGAGTGGCAGTGGCCCTGGTCTGTTCGGTGACGGCGGGCGGCGTACCGGCGCAGGCGAAGGAGCCGACGGAGCTCCCACAACCGGTGTACGTCGACCAGCACTTCGGCGACCCGGCGGTGGCGAAGACGGCCAAGGGGTACGTCGCGGTGGCGACCGGGGCGCTGGTGCGGCGGGCGTGGTCGCGCAATGGCAAGAGATGGACCACCATCGAGCCGGCTCTCGAGCGCCTGCCGACGTGGGCGGCAGGCAACCGCGGTGACATCTGGGCGCCCGAGATCGCGAGAGTGAAGGGCCGCTGGGTCCTCTACTTCTCCGCTCCGGTGAAGGGGCTGACTGCGACCGGACGCTGCATCGGAGTCGCCACCGCGAAGAGCGCCACCAGCACGTTCGTGCCCGACGACCGGGCACCGCTGGTCTGTCCACCGAAGGGCAGGACCCCACCTGCCGGCAACCAAGTGCCCGACCGCGACGGGCTGCCACGCCACGGGGTGATCGACCCATCGTCGTACGTCGACGAACGCGGCCGGGCATTCGTGCTCTACAAGACCGACGGGATTCCGTCCACGATCCGGGTGCTGCCGCTGCGGCGCAACGGCCTGGCGCCGAAGAAGAACGCCACCAGTCGCGAGATCCTGCGCAGTGCGGGGGTGGTCGAGAACCCCGTGCTGATGCGTCGGCAGGGTCTGCTGCACCTGTTCACCTCCGAGGGTGACTACACGCGCTGCGACTACCGCACCACTTGGCGCACCGCGACCACCCTCGACGATCTGGCAACGGCGACCCCCGGCGTACTGGCGGACCGCAGACACACCGGCCTCTGCGGTCCGGCCGGAGCGGATGTGGTGAAGGTCGGGAAGCGCGCCGAGGCGTTCCTGCACGCCTGGGCGTGTGCCGGCGGGAGCAAGCCGTGCGGACGGAGGTTCACCACCGCGCAGACCCGCCAGAAGCGCGCCGTCCGGGCCATGTACGCCGTCCGCCTGCGCTTCGACACCCACGTCCCCGAACTCGCCCGCTGGCGGAATTGAAGATCTGTCCACACGAGAGCGCTCGGTGAAGGGGGGTAGCCCCCGGCCACTAGAATGGCGGCGACCGTCGGCCCGCCCACGATGCCCGAAGGCCCCTCTTGCTCGCACTTGTCGCTGCCCACTTCGCCATCGCGGCGTTTTCACCCGCCTTCGTGCGTTGGTGGGGACGACGGGCGTTCCTTGCTCTGGCCCTCGTGCCGCTCGCCACATTTGTCTGGGCCCTCAGCCTCACCGACCGCATCCACGGTGGCGAGGTCCTCGTCGAGGCCTACGAATGGCTGCCCGGGCTCCACCTCGAACTCGCCTTCGCGATCGGCTCCCTGCAGTGGCTGATGACCCTGATCGTCAGCGGCATCGGTGTGCTCGTGCTCGCCTACTGCGCCTGGTACTTCACCGACGACGACCCAGCCCTGCCGATGTTCTCCGGTGTCTTCACCGCCTTCGCCGGCGCCATGCTCGGCCTCGTGCTCTCTGACGACCTGCTGATCCTCTATGTCTTCTGGGAGCTGACGACCGTCTTCTCCTACCTGTTGATCGGCAGCGACCCCGAAAAGCGGGCCAGCCGCATCGCCGCCATGCAGGCCCTGATGGTGACCACCCTCGGCGGCCTCGCCATGCTGGTCGGCATGCTGATGCTCGGCCAGCAGGCCGGCACCCATCGGATCACCGAGATCCTCGCCGACCCGCCCACCGGCGACTGGACCACCGTCGCGATCCTGCTGATCCTGGTCGGCGCGATCAGCAAGTCGGCCCTGTTCCCGTTCCACTTCTGGCTGCCCGGCGCGATGGCAGCGCCCACCCCGGTCAGCGCCTATCTGCACGCCGCCTCCATGGTGAAGGCCGGCGTCTACCTGGTCGCGCTGCTCGCCCCCGCGTACGCCGACGTACCCGGCTGGCGCAGCGGCATCCTGGTGCTCGGTGTGGTCACCATGATCCTCGGCGGCTGGCGCGCGGTCCGGCAGTACGACATCAAGCTCCTGCTCGCCTTCGGCACGGTCAGCCAACTCGGCTTCCTGCTGGTCGTGTTCAGCATCGGCACCCGCGCCGCAGCGCTGGCCGGCCTCGGCATGTTGCTCGCGCACGCGCTGTTCAAGGCCGCCCTGTTCCTCACCGTGGGGATCATCGACCACCAGACCGGCACCCGCGACCTGCGCGAACTGTCCGGCGTGGGCGCGAAGATCCCGGTGGTCGCCGTGGCCGCGATCGTCTCCGGCGCCTCGATGGCCGGACTTCCCCCGCTGCTCGGGTTCGTCGGCAAGGAGTCCGTCTTCGGCGCGATTCTCGAGGTCGCCCGCGCCCCTGACGGCGACGGCACCGGCCTGCCGGCGTACGCCGGGTGGTTGGTGATCGTCGGCGTCGTCGTCGGTTCGGTGCTCACCGTCGCCTACACGCTGCGGTTCCTGTGGGGTGCGTTCGCGACCAAGAAGGGAGCCCCTGCGACCGAGGTCGCGCCGGTGCCGGCCGGTTTTGCGGCGAGCCCGGTGCTGCTGTGCCTGCTGACCATCGTGCTCGGTTTCAGCGGCTTCGGCCTCACCGACCTCTTCACACCGCACCTCGCGGCGTACCCCGCAGGTCACCACCACGCCGAACTGGCCCTCTGGCACGGGTTCGGACTCCCCCTGCTGTTCTCCGCGGTGGCGTTGAGCGTCGGCGCCCTGCTGTTCCGCCACCGGGTGACCTTCGCTCACCTGCAGGGGCGAGTGGCCATCAAGCGCAGTGCCGACGGCGGCTACCGCGCCGTGATGAGGTGGGTGGACCGCACCGCAGTCGAGGTCACCGGTACGGCGCAACGCGGCTCGGTCGCCGCCTATCTGGCGGTCATCCTGCTGGTGGTCCTCGCGCTGCCAGGCGTCGCAGCCGCGTTGGCA
The DNA here is from genome assembly GCA_040393845.1 of Nocardioides daejeonensis. Lineage (GTDB taxonomy): Bacteria > Actinomycetota > Actinomycetes > Propionibacteriales > Nocardioidaceae > Nocardioides > Nocardioides daejeonensis_A. The sequence continues at coordinate 14,927 of JBEBTI010000035.1, read as the reverse complement.
CTCGGTGACAGGCTCGACGTGGTGCTCTGGAACAGCCCCGCACAGGCGCTGGTCGGCGCCCTGGTCTGCATCGCCGCGATCTTCACCGTGCGCTCCCGCCGGCGCCTGCGCGCGGTGATCCTGGCCGGTGTCACCGGCTACGGCACCGGCATCCTGTTCCTCCTGCACGGGGCGCCCGACCTGGCCCTGACCCAGGTGCTGGTGGAGACCACGACCTTGGTGGTCTTCGTGCTGGTGCTCCGACGCCTGCCGGAGTACTTCACCGATCGGCCGTTGTCGCCCCGCCGCCACCTGCGCATCGCGCTGGGCGCCGCGGTGGGCGTCGCGGTGGCCGGTTTCATGCTGTTGGCCACCAACGCCCGCAACGGCGATCCCCTCTCGGTGCTGTTCCCCGGCCCGGCCCTCGAGAACGGCGGCGGTCGCAGCATCGTCAGCGTCACGCTCGTCGACATCCGCGCCTGGGACACGATGGGCGAGATCTCCGTGCTCGTCGCCGCCGCAACCGGCGTGGCAAGTCTGGTCTTCCTCGACACCCGGATCTCGGGCATCCGCCGGGTCTACGACATCCCCTACCCGGAGACCGTCCAGAAGATCCCGACCGGCCCCGGACGACGGGTCTGGTTGCCCGGTCCCCGCACACTCAGCCCCGACCGTCGCTCGATCATCTTCGAGGTGGTCACTCGCCTCATCTTCCACACCACGGTGCTGCTCTCGGTCTATCTGCTGCTGGCTGGTCACAACCACGTCGGCGGCGGGTTCGCGGCCGGGATGGTGGTCGGCCTCGGACTGATGGTGCGCTACCTGGCCGGGGGTCGCTACGAGCTCGACGAGGCCGCCCCGATCGACGCGGGTGTGCTGATGGGCATCGGCCTATTCATCGCCACCGGCACTGCCCTGGCGCCGCTGGCATTCGGGGGCACCATCCTGCAGAGCGTCGACGTCCACCTGCACCTGGGCGTGCTCGGCGACCCGCACCTCGTCACCTCGTTCATCTTCGACATCGGCGTCTATCTGGTGGTGATCGGTCTGCTGCTCGACCTGCTGCGCACTCTCGGCAGCCGACTGGACCGCCAGATCCTCCGCGAGGAACGCAAGAGCGAGCAGGCGGTGCGGCTGTGAGTGCCAACCTGACCCTGATCCTGACCGCCTCGACGATGATCGGCGCCGGGGTCTACCTGATCCTCGAGCGCAGCTTGACCCGGGTGCTGGTCGGCCTGGTGCTGCTCGGCAACGGCGCGAACCTGCTGTTCATGGTGGCCGCCGGTCCTGCCGGGGATGCGCCGATCGTCGGCACCACCGACGTCGAGGACATGGCCGACCCGCTGCCCCAGGCACTGGTGCTCACGGCCATCGTGATCACCCTGGGCACGGTGTCGTTCCTGCTGGCGATGGCCCACCGCAGTTGGCAGCTGAGCGGGCACGACGACGTACAGGACGACGTGGAGGACGCCGCGATTCGCATGCTCGCCGCCTCCGACGAGGCCTCCGACAGCCACGACCTCAGCAACCGGGCGACCGAGGACGACGTGGCGACCGACGAGATCTATGAGGAGGAGGGGTCCCCATGAGTCTCGATGCCACGTCCCTGGTCCCGATCCCGGTGGTGTTGCCACTGTTCGGTGCCGGACTCACCCTCGCCCTCTCCCGGCGACCCCGCGCCCAGCAGGCCGTCACGATCGCCGTACTCACCGCGGTTGCGGTGATCGCCGTCGTCCTGCTGCTGGCCAGCGAACGCAACGGCCCCCAAGTGGTCTGGCTCGGCGGCTGGGAGCAGCTCGGCATCGCCCTGGTGGCCGACCGACTGGCCTCACTGATGCTGCTCGTGTCCGCGGTCGTGACGCTGCTGGTGCTGCTCTACTCGATCGGGCAGGGCATGACCGGCGACGAGCGTGAAGCGCCGGTCTCGATCTATCACCCGACCTTCCTGGTGCTGGTCGCCGGCGTCTCCAACGCCTTCCTGGCTGGCGACCTGTTCAACCTCTTCGTCAGCTTCGAGATGCTGCTGTTCGCCAGCTATGTCCTGCTGACCCTGGGCGGCACCAACGCCCGGATCCGGGCCGGCACGATCTATGTCGTCGTCAACATGCTCTCCTCGGTGCTGTTCCTCATCGGCCTCGCGGCCGTCTACGCCGCTGCCGGCACCCTCAACCTGGCGCAGTTGGCCGTGAAGATGGAGACCACCGACTCCGACACCGCCCTGATGCTGCAGCTGCTGCTGCTGGTGACGTTTGCGATCAAGGCGGCGGTGTTCCCGCTGTCGTTCTGGCTGCCGGACAGCTATCCGACCGCACCGGCACCGGTCACCGCAGTGTTCGCGGGCCTGCTCACCAAGGTCGGCGTCTATGCCATCCTCCGACTGCAGACGTTGGTCTTCCCCAACTCACCCCTGCAGAACCTGCTGCTGTGGGCAGCCCTGCTGACCATGGTGATCGGCATCCTCGGCGCCGTCGCGCAGTCCGACATCAAGCGCATGCTGTCCTTCACCCTGGTCAGCCACATCGGCTACATGATCTTCGGGATCGGCCTGGCCAACGACGCCGGCATCTCCGGGGCGGTCTTCTACGTCGCCCACCACATCACCATCCAGACAGCGCTGTTCCTCGTGGTCGGCCTGATCGAGCACCGGGCCGGCAGCACGGGCCTGCTCCGACTCGGCGGGTTGGCCCGCCTGTCCCCGGTGCTGGCACTGCTCTTCTTCGTCCCCGCGATGAATCTGGCCGGCATCCCGCCGATGTCCGGCTTCATCGGCAAGGTCGGCCTGTTGCAGGCCGGGCTCGACGTCGGCACCCCACTCGCCCTCGTCCTGGTCGCTGGCGGCGTGGTCACCAGCCTGCTCACCCTGTATGCCGTCGCCAAGACCTGGGGGCTCGCCTTCTGGCGGTCCCCGGAGCAGGCCCACGAGATGGCGCGCCAGATGCCCGGCCTCGAGGACGAACTGGACGACAACCAGCACGCTCAGGGCATGGTGGTCCACCGCGACCACGTGCACGTCGCCGGCACCGCCTTCGGCAGCCGTGACCTCGAGGAGGCCCGGCGGGTGATCGACGACGAGATGCCCGACCGCGACCTCCACCAACTGCTGCGCGACAACGCCCTGCCGGACCGACTGCCGCTCGCGATGGTGTTGCCCACTGCGGTGCTGGTCGGCTTCAGCCTGCTGCTCACCGTGGTGGCCGGCCCGCTCTACGGCCTCACCGACCGCGCGGCCGCCGACCTGCGCGACCGCACGCCGTACCTCTCCGCTGTGCTCGGTGGTGACGACGAGTGAGTCCGGAACTGAAGACCACGCGGCGAGGCAACGTGCGCCCGGCCCGCTACAAGTCGTTGCAGTGGCCCGTGCTGCTGTGGCTGACCCTGGTGTGGATGGCGTTGTGGCGGAGTTGGTCGATCTCCCAAGCAGTGTTGGGTGTTCTCGTCTCTGCACTGATCTGCCTGGTGTTCCCGTTGCCGCCGCTGCGGATGAACCTGCGGCCCCGACCGATCGCTCTCGCCTGGCTGCTGATCCGCTTCGGCTGGGACGTCATCGTCTCCAGCGTCGAGGTGGCCCTCGTCGTGCTGCGGCCCAAGGACCTCACCAATGCCATCGTCGAGGTCGACCTCGTCACGCCGTCCGACTTCGTGATGACGATCGTCGCCGAGATGACCACGCTGATCCCCGGCAGTGTCGTCATCGAGGCCCGTCGCTCGACCCACAGCATCTTCCTGCACGTGATCGACGTGAAGAACGAGGCAGAGGCCGAAGCGTTCAAACTCAGGGTCCTGGCCCAGGAGCAGCGTGTGCTCAAGGCATTCGGCCGACCCGGTGTCGCCAAGGAAGAGGTGGCCTCGTGACCGTGGTGATCTGGATCTGCCTCGGCATCCTCGGCCTCGCCGCCCTGCTGCTCATCGCCCGCGCGACGATGGGACCCACCATGCTCGACCGCACGGTGGCCCTCGACGTCCTCATCGCCGTACTCATCTGCGGCGTCGGGATCGAGGCCGCACAGGACGAGCACACCTTCACCCTGCCGATCCTGTTGGTGTTGACCCTTCTGGGCTTTGTCGGCTCGGTCAGCATCGCCCGTTTCACTCGCGGCAGCGATGACATCGAGGCAGAGGAGGCAGGCCAGTGAACTGGACGACCGTCGCCGACGTTGCCTCGGCCGTGTGCATGCTCGTCGGCGCGACGCTCGCCCTGATCGCTGCGATCGGCATCATCCGACTGCCTGACCTGCTCTCGCGCATGCACGCAGCCACCAAACCTCAGGTGCTCGGCCTGGTGCTGGTGCTCACCGGGTTGGGCCTCAGGTTCCGTGACGTCGAGGTGATCGGCCTGCTGGCGTTGGTGGCATTGTTCCAAATGATCACCTCGCCGGTCGCCAATCACATGGTCGCCCGAGCCGCTGTCCGGGCAGGTCAGTTCGACCGCGACCGCTTGGTTGTCGACGAACTCAGCCCGGTGATGGAGAAGTTCGACGAGCCCCGCGGTGCGCCGTGAAGAGCCGCGCCCATGAGCCGTTCCTGAGGCGCAGACTGCAGTGATCTGAGCGCACGGACGGGCCGACTGAATCGCCCGGATCCATCGAATCTGTTACGTTCGACGCGCCAAGGCTCGTCCGGAAGCACACGTGTTGTCGGGCCTCGGCCGACCATGGGTGTCGAAAAGCGGTGCCCGCAGCGCCGAGGAGTGACCACGTTCGTGCCCCTGATCGAACTGTCAGGTGTCCACAAAATCTTCGCGAAGCGACCACAGAAAGCCCTCGCCCGACTCGCAGCCGGTGCCACTCGTGAAGAACTCCGGGCGGACGGCATCACCGCCGCGGTGATCGATGCCTCCTTCACCGTCGACGCAGGTCAGATCTTCGTCGTGATGGGGCTGTCCGGCTCCGGAAAGTCCACGCTGATCCGGATGGTGAACGGCTTGTTGGAGCCGACCTCCGGATCTGTGCTGGTCGCCGGTGAAGACATCGCCGCCCTCGACGCGAAGCGGCTCCGCAGAGCGCGCCGCGAAAAGGTCAGCATGGTCTTCCAGCACTTCGCGCTGCTGCCGCACCGCACGGTCGGCGAGAACGCCGCCTACGGACTCAAGGTGCAGGGCCTGAACCGAGCCGACCGCGAGGCACGCGCCGAAGAGGCGCTCCAGCTCGTCGGTCTCGGTGGTTGGGGCGCCTCCATGCCCGGAGACCTCTCGGGTGGCATGCGCCAGCGGGTCGGCCTGGCCCGTGCTCTCGCGGCTGGCACCGACGTGATGTTGATGGACGAAGCGTTCAGTGCTCTCGATCCGCTGATCCGACGCGAGATGCAGGACCAGTTGATCGATCTGCAACAACAACTGGGCAAGACGATCCTGTTCATCACCCATGACCTCAACGAGGCCATGCGACTGGGTGACCGGATCGCGATGATGCGTGACGGCCGCGTTGTCCAGGAGGGCACGGCGGAGCAGATCCTCAACGACCCGGCCAATGACTACGTGGCCCAGTTCGTCCAGGACGTCGACCGCACCCGGGTGCTCACCGCCGCGTCGGTGATGGAGAGACCAGTGGCAGTGCTCGGCGCTGACCAGGGTCCACGGGCTGCACACAAGTTGATGCGTGAACACCAACTGTCGTCGTTGATGGTCGTCGACCGTCAACGACGTCTCCAAGGCGTGATGACGGAGGCCACGGCTGCCCAGGCCGTACGCGACGGCAAGGACACCGTGGTCGGTCTCGTCGAAGGCGCACACTCGGTGTCGCCCGACACGGCCGTGGCAGACCTGTTCACCCATGTCGCCGAGTCAGCGGTCCCACTCGCCGTTGTCGAAGACGGCAAGCTGCTCGGAGTGATCGCCCGAGTCACGCTGCTCAGCGCCCTCGGCACCGGTGACGCCGAAGTCGAGATGGTCGGCGCGAACACGTCAGGCGGTGCAGCGTGAACACGGCGGCGGAGAAGATCCATGGCGTTCCGCGGATCCCCTTGGCGGAGAAGATCAACGAAGGCGTCGACTGGATCACCGACAACTTCGGGGACTTCCTCGACGAACTCGGTCGCAGCATCGAGGACGGGGTGAACTCACTCACCGAAGTGCTGCTCACGCCCACACCGCTGCTGATGGTGGCGATCCTGGCTGCGCTGGCATGGCTCGCCAAGGATTGGAAGTTTGCTGCCGGCACGGTGGTGGGCCTCGCCGTGGTGATCGGGCTGGACCAATGGGAGAACACCATGGCGACGGCCGCTCTGGTCATCTCCGCCACTCTGGTTGCCCTCCTGATCGGCATCCCGATCGGCATCCTGGCGGCTCGATCCGATCGGATCAGCAGCCTGATCAGGCCGGTGATGGACTTCATGCAGACAATGCCGTCCTTGGTGTGGCTGGTGCCCGTGATCATGTTCTTCGGCCCCGGTGTCCACGCCGGCGTGGTGGCCACGGTGATCTTCGCCCTCGCGCCCGGCGTCCGGTTCACTGAACTCGGCATCCGGCAGGTGGACGCCGAGGTCGTCGAGGCCGCACACGCATTCGGCGCGACACCACGCCAGATCCTCCGCGAGGTGCAGTTCCCGCTCGCGATGCCGACAGTGATGGCCGGCGTCAACCAGGTCATCATGCTCGCCCTCTCGATGGCGGTGATCGCGGGCATGGCCGGTGGCGGAGGCCTCGGCGGCGACGTGGTCGGCGCCATCGCCGGTCTCGAGGTCGGACTCGGGTTCGAGGCCGGGCTCGCCGTGGTCGTCCTGGCGATCTATCTCGACCGACTCACCGCAAGCGCCGGAAACCGCCAACCCGGGCCAGGACGCATAGCGGCCCTCCGCAAGCGGTTCCAGAAGGAACCCGAGCACGCAGCCTCCTGACCTGCACGAACTTCTCGGGACGAGTAATGACGAGCGCCGGGTCCTCCGGACTGCGGGCGTGCAACAGAAGGGACGACGAACGATGAGCACGAAGATGTGGAAGAGAGTCGGCGCAGTGGTTGCTGCGCTCAGCCTGACCGCGACGTTGGCCGCATGTGGCAGCGACGACGACAGCGCGTCCGGTGATGACAAGTCCGTCACGTTGGGCATCATCCCGGGCTGGACTGACGGCGTGAGCATGGCGGCACTGTGGAAGGTGGTGCTGGAGGACGAGGGGTACGACGTCGAGGTCGAGGAGCTCGGCGACGCACCGCTGCTCTACACCAGTCTCGACCGAGGTGACGTCGACGTCTATCCGTCGGCGTGGCCGGAGGTCACCCACGCCTCCATCATGGAGAAGTACCCCGACCTCGAGGACCTCGGTGCCTACTACGGCAACGCGAAGCTCACCTTCGCGGTGCCCGAGTACAGCGACCTCCAGTCGATCGAAGACCTCAAGGGCAAGGGCGACGACTACGACGGCAAGATCATCGGCATCGAGCCCGGCGCCGGTCTGACCAAGATGACCAAGGAATCGGTCATGCCGGCCTACGACCTCGAGGACGAGTACACGCTGGTCACCTCCTCGACCGCCGCAATGCTCGCGGCGCTCAAGCGCGCGGTCGACGCCGACCGCGACATCGTCGTCACCCTCTGGCGGCCGTTCTGGGCCAACAGCTCGTTCCCGGTGCGTGACCTCGAAGACCCCAAGGGTGCGCTCGGTGACTCCGAGGGCCTGCACGAGATCGCCCGTCCTGACTTCGGTGACGACAACCCCGAGGTCGCCGAGATGATGAGCAAGGCCAAGCTCGACGACGACCAGTACGGCTCGTTGGAGGACATGGTCGTCAACGAGTACGGCAAGGGCAAGGAAGAGGAAGGCGCACGGGCATGGCTCGAGGCCAACCCTGACTGGCTCGCCACCCTGAAGTGAACCAGGTCAGTTCCTTGGCGCTGAGCCCCTGAGCATCAGCGCTGCGCAAGGGCTGTCATCCCACCCGGATGGCAGCCCTTGTCGCATCCCGGACGACTCCGCCCGTCGGGATGCCTCAGTCCGCCCCACCGCCGAGCGGCAGGCTGAGCTGCTGAGGACCGTCATTGCTGACCTGCACCGGAATCCCCCAATCCTGCTGGTGCATCCGGCACGCGGCACCCTCGCCGCCGTGGCTGTCGCACGATGCGGCCCTGGCCGCGACATGCAAGATGCCTTCACCCACCCTCGGGTCGAACTCCAGGTCGCGTTCGAGCGTGCTGTCACGGCCGGCGCCCTCACGCAGCAGTGCCGGTGGACTCGCCGAGACCACCAACAGGCTCGCCGGACCGAAGCGGTCGTCGACCTTCTGCCCGGGTGGAGGCACGAACGGCACGGACAACCGCACCCGTGGACCGACGTCGGTGACCGGTCGCTGGGTGCGGGAGACGAACCCGTCCACGACTTCGTCGGCACGCACCAACGGTGACAGGCGATGCGCACCCGCCTCGACGACGTACGTCGTGCCGTCAGCCGTGACCAGACCCGAAGGTTCGGAGAGACCGACGGCGAGGGTCCGCAGCAGGCCGGTGGCGGGGTCGAAGCCACGGATCGCGCCGTTGTAGGTGTCGCAGACCGCGACGGTGCCGTCGCCGAGCACCGCCACACCGAGGGGGTGTTGGAGTCGTGCATCCTCACGGTCGCCGTCGCGGAAGCCGAAGTCGAACAGGCCCTGCCCGACCGCGGTGTGCACCTGGCCGTCCTCGACCCACCGCAGCGCCGATGTCTCGGAGTCCGCCACCCACAACCGGTCGCCATCGGCCGCGAGACCGGAGGGTTGGGCGAACCACGCATCGGCGAGCGGTCCGTCCAGCAGTCCTTCGTTGGTGGTGCCGCCGACGACCTCGACCTGCCCGGTGCGCGGGTCGAAGGTCCAGAGCTGGTGTACGCCGGCCATCGCGATCCACACCCGTCCCTGCCACCAGACCACGTCCCACGGGCTGCTCAGGGAACTGGTCGAGCCACCCTGCATCCACTGGCGCCCGTCACCGGCGACGGTGCGCACCTCACCGGTGGCCGAGGCGAGGCCGGCGAGCCGGTGGCCGACGGTGTCCGCGACCACGACGTCGTACCCGACCCGGGTGGCAACTTCTTCGGGGAGCAGACACAGGCCGTTGGGCTGGTCGAAGCCCTCGACGCGGCGTACCACTTCGTCGTTGTGCAACTCGACCACGCTGTTGCTGCCCGCATCGGCGACGAGCACGGTGCCACCGGCAAGGGCGACCGCCTTGGCCGGAAAACGGAGGTCGGTGGTTGCGGGCACGATCGGGACGTACGGCGAGTCGTCCGGTTGGAGGGTGCCGCGGGCCCGGTGCTCTGCGACGAGGTGCGCGAGGTTGGCGTCGATCGCGTGGGCGTGCCCCTCCCCCGCATAGGTCGCGACGACGTATCCCTCGGGATCGATCAACACCAGCGTCGGCCACGCGCGTGCGGCGTACTGCTGCCAGGTGATGAGCTCCGGGTCGTCGAGCACGGCGTGGTGGACGTGGTGCCGCTCGACGGCGCGCGCGAGGGCGACGGGGTCAGCTTCGTGCTCGAACTTCGGCGAGTGCACCCCGATCACCACGAGCTGATCGGCGTACTTCTCCTCGACCGGCCGCAGCTCGTCGAGCACGTGCAGGCAGTTGATGCAGCAGAAGGTCCAGAAGTCGAGGAGCACGAACCGGCCGCGAAGGTCTCGCAAGGAGATCGGGCCTTCGGTGTTGAGCCAACCTCGGCCCCGGAGCTCCGGGGCTCGCACGCGCGCAGTCACCCGACCAGTGTGCCGCGGCGACCAACCTGGAGGGGAAATTCGTCACTTCGTGGGGGAAGCTTCAGTAGCCAGGTGTCGACGTACCCACCTGTGCGGGGAATCGGTCGCCGGCAAGGGCAGATCGAAAACCAGTAGGGTGCGGCCATGAGCGACGCCGAGGAACTGGCCGGATATGTGGACGTGTGGAAGCGCGCGACGGAGGACTTCGTGCGCCTGATGGCGGACGTGCCGGAGTCGGAGTGGTCGACGCCGACCGATCTCCCGGGGTGGACGGTGCACGACCAGGTGGCTCACATCGCGCACCTGGAGGCGCTGCTGGCCGGGGCGCCGCACGACGAGGTGCAGATCGGCGAGCCGGAGCACGTCCGGAGCCCGATGGGCACCTTCACCGAGCAGGGGGTCATGGCCCGCAAGGACCGTACGGCGGCCGACCTGATCGACGAGATCCGCAGCTCCACCGCGGCGCGGCACGCGGAGTTGCTCGCCAACCCGGTCACCGACGGCGCTGAGACAGCGCCGGGCCTCTTCGGTGCGATCGGCTGGAACCAGCGCACGCTGCTGCGCAACCGCCCACTCGACGTGTGGATGCACGAGCAGGACGTCCGCCGGGCGGTCGGTCGCGAGGGCAACCTCGACAGCCCCGCCGGCAAGCACGTCGTGACGTACCTGCTCGAAGCACTGGGCGTCGTGGTCGCCAAGCGCGCCGGGGCGCCGGCCGGCACCAGCGTCGTGGTCGAGGTGGTTGACCACGGGACCGTGGCAGTGGAGGTCGGCGACGACGGGCGGGCGAGTTTCGTCGATGCTCCGACCGAGCCGACGGTGCGGTTGTCGATGCCGTTCAACTCGTACGTCGTGCTGGCCGGCGGCCGCCGTACCCCGGCCGATGTCGACGTGACGGTGTCGGGTGATCGTGACCTGGCCCAGGCGATTCTCGCAAGCCTGGCGGTCACCCCGTGAGTGGTTGGTCGCTTGCCGACATCGGTGAGGCGTCCACGAAGACCTTCGCGGTCACCGGCGCGACCAGCGGTCTGGGCCGCGAGACAGCCCTGCAACTCGCGCTCGCCGGAGCGCGGGTCGTCCTCGTCGCCCGCTCGCAGCAGAAGATCGACGACACCGTCGCGGCGATCCGCACGCAGGCCCCGCAGGCCCGTCTGGAGTCGCTGGTGGTGGACCTGTCCGACCTGACCTCGGTCCGGCACGGTGCCGGTGCTGCCGCCCGGCTCGGGCCGATCGACGTACTCATCAACAACGCAGGCGTGATGGGGACACCGTCGGTCCGCACTGCCGACGGGCTCCAGCTGCAGATGGCGACCAACCACTTCGGTCCCTTCCTGTTCACCGGACTGCTGTTGCCGCAACTGGTGGCCGCCGGCACGGGCCGCGTGGTCAACGTCGCGTCGTCGATGCACCACTTCGCGCGCCGCGCACCGCTGAGCGATCCCCGTGACACGACCGCGCGCTATCAGCGCTGGCCGGTCTATGCCCAGTCGAAGCTGGCCAACCTGCTGATGATGTTCGAGCTCGACCGTCGTTGTCGAGCCGAACAGATCCCCGTGTCGGCGCTCGCCGCACACCCGGGGTACGCCGCCACGCATCTGCTCGCCCACGGCCAGACGTTGAAGCAGGCCGGCCGTCTGCACAGCATCCTCGACGCCACTGCACGGGCGACGGCACAGCCGGCCACCCAGGGGGCCCTGCCGACCCTGATGGCGGCCACCGCCGACCTGCCTGGTGGCACGTACTGCGGTCCCGACGGGTTCCGGGAACTGCGCGGTGAACCCACTGTGGTCACCCCGTCGAAGCTGGCTCGCGACGCGCAGGCCCAACGTGCACTGTGGGAGCTCAGCGAGAAGACGGTCGGGCTGCAGTGGCCGTAGGCGACGTGCTGCGACCTCTCACCCCGGCCGACCATGCGTGGTTGTTGCACCTCAACGAGCGCAACGTCGAGGTGCTCTCGCCGATGGATCAGGCCCGGCTGGACGCCCTGATCGCTTGGGGTGCGCGCGCACTGGTCGTGCAGCACGACGGCCGCCGTGCCGGCTTCGTGCTGACCTTCGAACCCGGCACGGCGTACGACTCGGCCTACTACACGTGGTTCGCAGCGACGTACGACGACTTCGTCTACCTCGACCGGATCGTGCTCGACGACGGCTTCCGCCGGCTCGGTCTCGGGTCGCGGGTCTACGACGCACTCGAGGCCGAACTCGCCGGGCGACCGCTCCTGCTGGAGGTCAACGTCGACCCGCCCAACGATGCGTCGTTGTCGTTCCACGCCGGTCGTGGGTACGTCGAGGTTTCCCGGCTCGGCGACGAGGGCAGACGTGTGGCATTGATGGCGGGCCCGCGGGCCGGATGAGGAGTCGGTGGTGCGGACCAAGCTGATCGCCCTGGTCACGACGTTGGTGGTGGTGGCCGTTGCCGCTGTGGTCGCCTTCCTCGTGCTCGACGACGACTCCGGGACCGAGGTACGTCCACGCACGCCCACCACGACGGCAGCGAGCAGCACTGCAGGTCCGGCGACGGCCACACCGGCGCCGACCAAGGAGGTCGCGCCGGAGTGGAAGCAGGCCGTGAGCACCCCGGTGGAGGACTCGGTCTATCCCAACATCGGTGACCCAAGCGTCGACGCCCTGCACTACGACCTCGACCTGACGTGGCAACCCGAGGAGCAGCAGCTCAGCGGCACCACGACCCTGACCTTCCGGGCAGCCCGCACCCAGCCGGAGTTCCAGCTCGACCTGGGCGACCCGCTCGAGGTGAGCTCGGTGCTGCTGGACGGCGTCGAAGTCGACGCCACTCACATCGGCAAGGACCTCGTCGTCCAGGCCCCGATCGTCGCGGATGCCCAGCACGAACTGGTGGTCGAGTACGCCGGCACCCCGGCGCCGTACACCGCGCCGACCACCCGGCCCGACTTCGACACCATCGGGTGGACGGTCACCGACACCGGCGCGGTGTGGACGATGCAGGAGCCCTACGGCGCGTTCACCTGGTATCCGGTCAACGACCAGCCGGCGGACAAGGCGTTCTACGACTTCACGATCCGAGTGCCGGCACCGTTCGTCGGAGTCGCCAACGGTGAGTTGGTCGATCGCTCCGAGGTCGACGGGCTCACCGTCACCGAGTTCGAACTCGCCTCCCCGGCCTCTTCCTACCTGGTCACGATCGCCATCGACGACTACGTGATGACCGAGGACGAGTCTCCCAGCGGAACGCCGCTGACCTATTGGACCCCGCGCGGCAACAAGCGGGCGCTCGAGGCGCTGCGGTTCACCCCGCAGGCCCTGGCGTGGATCGAGGAGAAGCTCGGGCCTTATCCGTTCGACCGACTCGGCTCGGTGGTAGTGCCGAGCGAGTCGGCGATGGAGACACAGACGATGATCACCTACGGCGACTCGGCGTACACCCTCTCCAGGAGCACCGTGATCCACGAGATCGTGCACCACTGGTACGGCGACATCGTCTCGCCGACCGACTGGAGCGACGTGTGGATGAACGAAGGCATGACGACCTATCTCGACATCCTCTGGGAGTCCGAACAGCCGGACGGAGATCTCGAGCGGGCGCTCGACGATGCCGCGATGTATGACCGGATCAGCCGGAAGTCCGACGGCCCGCCTGGCGCCTACGATCCCCGGACCTTCGGACAGAGCAACATCTACTACGGGCCGGCGCTGATGTGGCACCAGGTGCGCCAACGGATCGGCGACGAAGCCTTCTGGGCGATGGCCAAGAAGTGGCCGACCGTGCACGCACACGGCAACAGTGACCGGGCGACCTACCTCGACTGGGTGGAGGCCGAGACCGGCGCCGAACTCAGCGACCTCTTCGACGCCTGGCTGCTCGGCGAGGAACAGCCCAGCCGTTGAACCAGGTCAGGGCTGAGCCAGTGCATGGTCGGTCGTCGCGGACTGCTCGGCCGGGGCCCTCTCGTCGGCGAGCGCGTGCAACACCATCGCCACCGGGAACCGGCACCGGAAAGCAAGTGGCAGCGAGCTGACCACCACCAGGGTCAGGAAACCGCTGAGCAGCTTGTCGGCCAGCGAGGTGAGGATGTTGCTCAGCCCGAGCGCCACCGCGAAGGTGCCGACCGACTCCTGCACTAGTTGGGTGACCATGTCGTGGCCCACCCGGAGCCCGTTGCCGAGGAACGCAACGATCACCGGCACCGCGAGCACGGTGCAGACCAGCGCGGTCAGCAGGTTGAGAGCGAAGAAGCGGTGCAAGTTGCGGCCCCAACCCCAGCGTTGCACCCCGTAGCCCCAGACCAGCGCGCCGGCGACGTTGACAATGCCGAACGGCAGTGAGATCAAGCCGCTGCCCACCGCTCCGAGGGTGTTGGTGGCTGCACCAACGGCCGCACCGCGCCACGGCCCGAGGGCGATCGCGGCGATGGCGGTGCCGACCATGTCGAGGTGCAGCGGCAGGTGGAAGAAGTCGACGAACTCTCGTCCGAGGAGGTTGAGGCCCAGGCAGGCCAGCATCAGGATGAGGGCCTGGCGTCGGGTCGGGTTCATGGCCGTGGACCGGTCGGCCGCCTGCTCGAGTGCGGCCGGGGCCTGCTGAGGTGCGTTGTGCGCGGGTGCGACAGCTCCGGTCCCTGCGGCAGGGACGTCGTACGCCGACACGTCGGTGCGTTGGTCGGGGGCGTCGACCCTCGGGGTGCCGCAGGCGGCCACCCATCGCTCGATCTCCGGGTCGGCAACCCCCATTGCGCGGGCGATCTCGCGCAGGAAGGTCACCTTGACCCTGGGCCGGCCCAGGCGGAACGCGTCGTAGACGGTGCTCCGGGCGACTCGGGCGGCGTACGGCGATTGCCCCGCCGCCTCGCGCGCGCCGCTGACGCTCTTGGCGATCGACTCGTACGACGGGCTCCCGGCCCGGAGCCGGTACGCGCGCATCTCCAGCACGAACGGGTCACTGTGCGACGTCAATGCACCGCTCTCGCCCCGTACCTCGTGCACTGCTCCCCCTGACGACGATTCCTCAATCCAATCTTCCAGAATCCGGTGGATTCTATCCCGCCATCGGTCGGCGCCGGCCCGGATGGCCCTCGGGACCGAAATGCACCTTCCACGACTGTCCGAACTTGTCCGAACCTTCTCTGCGGGCGGCATTTGGCGCTCATTGCGGCTCTGAGCCGGCAAGAATCCTGACACCAATACCGACCTAGGAGACTCGAATGCTCTCATCAGTCCCACTTCGCCGTCGCGCGCTCCCTGCAGTCGCGACCGCGATTGCCGCCATCGGCCTACTCACCAGCTCCCTCGGTGTAGCCAACGCGACCGACGGCTC
>JBEBTI010000034.1:0-19603 GCA_040393845.1 Nocardioides daejeonensis | reverse complement strand
ACCCGCCACGACTCGATGTCGAAGAACGACGGACGCACACCTTCGACCTCCTCGGCCAGCAGCAACTCGAACGAAGCGTCGGCCGCTTCGAACGTGTGACCGGTCGCCTCCAACTCCTTGACCCGGTTGGTGATCCGGGTGATCAGTTCCTTGCCGCTCGGCGTCGATGCGTCGAGGTCGAAACCGAGTTGGCGCCCCTTCAACTCGATCGATGCACGACCGGCCATGTCGGAGACCAGGAGACGCATGTCGTTGCCGACCCGGACCGGATCCAGGTGCTGATAGAGCATCGGGTCGACCTTGATCGCCGAGGCGTGCAGGCCGGCCTTGTGGGCGAAGGCCGAACTCCCGACGTACGGCTGGCGCGAGGACGGCGGGACGTTGGTGACGTCGGCGATGGCGTGCGCGACCCGCGTCGAGTCGGCGAGCAGACCCGGTGGCAGCACCTGGCGGTCCAGCTTCAACTCGAGGTTGGCGACCACACTGACCAGATCGGCGTTGCCGGTGCGCTCGCCATAGCCGTTGACCGTGCCCTGCACGTGGGTGGCCCCGGCGTCGACCGCGGCCAGAGTGTTGGCCACCGCACACCCGGTGTCGTTGTGGCAGTGGATGCCCACCCGCACGCCGGTTGCTCCGATCACGTCGGCCACCACATCGGCCACCCAGTTGGGCAGCATCCCGCCGTTGGTGTCGCACAGAGCCACGACATCGGCACCTGCCTCCGCCGCCGTACGGAGCACTTCGAGCGCATAGACGCGGTTGCCGCGGTAGCCGTCGAAGAAGTGCTCAGCGTCGAGGAAGACCTGCTGGCCCTCGGCCCGCAGGTGCGACACCGTGTCGCGCACCATCGCCAGGTTCTCCTCGAGGGTCGTGCGCAGCGCCAGCTCGACGTGGCGGTCGTGCGACTTCGCGACCAGGGTGACCACGGAGGCGCCACTGTCACGCAGGGCCGCCACCATCGGGTCGTCAGCGGCAGCAACGCCCGCGCGGCGAGTGGAACCGAAGGCAGCGAGCTTGGCGTGCTCGAGCTGCAACTGGTCCCGGGCGGCTCGGAAGAACTCGGTGTCCTTGGGGTTGGCGCCGGGCCAGCCACCTTCGATGAACCCGACGCCCAACGAGTCCAGGTGGCGGGCAATGTTCAGCTTGTCGGCGACCGAGAGGCTGAGCCCCTCCTGCTGGGCGCCGTCGCGCAGCGTGGTGTCGTAGACGTGGAACGAACCCTGCAGATCCATGGGAGTTCTCGATTCGGGACAGTCGGCGGGCTGGTCGGACCAACAAAAAAACCTCTCGTGGCACGAGAGGTTGGCGCATCCGGTGGATCCGGATGCGCTAGGGAATGTCGATCGTCACAGTGGTCACCTGGCCGAGTTTGCCACGTCCTGCCCCCTGGTGTCCCGGCCGGGTCCGGACCATCGATTTGGTCGATCCTCCTGCGCGCCGCCCGGAACGCTCCTATTCTGCTGGGACACGACGCCCGGCGGTTCGGTCGAGAGGTGCACCATGCGGATCAGCCAGCTCAGTTCACGAGCCGGTCTTCCCGTCGCGACGGTCAAGTTCTATCTGCGCGCGGGGTTGCTGCACCCCGGTCTGGCCACCAGCGCCACCCAGTCGTTGTACGACGAGACCCACCTCGCTCGCCTGCGGCTGGTGCGTGCCCTGCTGGAGATCGGTCATCTCTCCCTCGCCGACATCCAACGAGTGCTCGACGCGGCCGGTGACCCCGAGACCGATCCGAGCCAGCAGCGCGCGCTCGTCCGTCGCACCATGGCCGGCCCGGCGGTCGCGGGACTGGACCTGCGCGCTGCCTCCCGGATCGTGCACGATCTGGGCTGGTCAACACCTCCTCAGTCGCCGCACCTGGCCGTGCTGGCGCAGGTCCTCGCCGGCTTCACCTCGGTCGGAGTCGACGTCGAGGCCGAACTTCCGGCGTACGCCGTGGCTGCGGAGCTGGTCGCACGCGCCGATGCAGACACCCACGGCTCGCTCTCCAACGAGGCCGCCGCTGCTGCCGTGGTGCTAAACGAGGCGCTGCTCAAGGCGCTGCACCGCTTGGCCGCGGAGCACGTGGACGTCGATCGCAAGGCTGACCTCGACAGGGTCCCGCTGCCGCGGAGCGCCACGGCAGCAGACCGGGTCAGTTCCTGAATCCTTGCCGGACGACCGACTCGGAGCTCCGAGCGCACACGTGCTCAGAGGTGCCGCCCGAGCACAGTCCCGTCGCCCCACGGTGCACGGTCGTCCGGCCACCACTCCGGCCCTGAGGCCCCGAGCAGGAGCAACGCACCTCCGACGATCGCCAGCGCCGCACACCACACCGCCCACGCCCGCGTGGTGCGGGCGATCGGAAAGCCGACGCGGTGGATCGGTGACCGCACGCGACTCGACCCCGGCCCCGTCCACAGACCGGCCACCAGGACCAGCGCAGAGGAAGCCAGGGCGACGTGGTCCGGCAGTCCGAGCGCCAGCGCGAGGAGCAACACGCAGGCCACCAGCATCCCGGCCCAGAGCAGCAGCGCCACCGTGGCCAGGGACGAGACGACCAGGTGCCATGGCGCGGCGACCACCGTGGCAATCGGATCCCACCACTTCGGGCCGCGAGCCGTGCGCTTCGCCGTCCGGGCCGACCAGGTCAAAGAACCCGCCCGCAGCATGCTGACCGCGGCCACCACCAGGCCGGCCATCAGCCACGGCGCCCATGCGGTCGCACCGGCAACGGCCGCCGTCGCTGCCGCGCCCAAGGTCCACCGACGCAGGCGTTCCGGCCACGGGGTACGACGTGGCGGCGCGGGCGGCGGCATCTGGAACGGCGCCCTTGCCGGACTCACCGCAGGCTGCTGCTGGGGTGGCAGTGGTGTGGTCGGCGCTTGTGCGCGCGGTCGGTGCTCCGCCGGGTGCGGGGGTTCCACCCGCGTCGGTGGCGAGATGTCGACCAGAGTGGGCGGCTCGGCGTCGAGGACACGGGTCGCGTGGTGGTCCGGCGAGGCAGCCATCGGGATCGTCATCGGCGGCTCGTCGAGCGGAGCCGCCGGCGCCCGGACCGTCGTCGGCGCGACGTCGAGCAGGTGCAACACCTGGGGCAAGGTCGGCCGACGGGCCGGATCGAGGTCGAGGGCTGCGACCACCAACGGCCTCAGGAATGGGTCCAACCCCTCGAGGTCGTGGCCGCCGCGACGGACCCGGTCCATCACGACCAGAGCATGGCCGGTGCCGTACGGCGCACGCCCGGTGCCGGCGAATGCCACGGTTGCCGCCCACGAGTGCACGTCGGAGGCCGGCGTGGGATCGGCACCGAAGAGCGTCTCCGGAGCGAGATAGCCGGGGGTGCCGAGGAGATAGCCGGTGCGGGTGACCACCATGTCGTCGTCGAGTCGGGCCAGCCCGAAGTCGATCAGCACAGGGTTGCGGCCCTCCATCAGCACGTTGGACGGCTTGACGTCGCGGTGCAGGACGCCGACGTCGTGGACGGCCTGCAGTGCCTGGGCCAGGCCCCGGGCGAAGTGCACCAGACCGGAACCTTCGAGCGCACCCTCCTCCCCGACGTACTGGTGCAGGGAGAGGCCCGGCACGTAGCGCGTGGCGACGTACGGGATCGGTCCCCACGGATCGGCGTCGATGATCTCGGCGACCCGAGGGCTGTGCACCCGGCTGAGCGAGTTGACCTCACGGCTGAGGCGGGCGCGAGCTTCGTGGTCGCTGACCACATGGGGGCGCAGCACCTTGATCGCCACCCGCCGGCCGTCGTGGTGCTGGCCGAGGTGCACCACGCCCATGCCGCCCTCACCGATGCGGGTCAACAGACGGTAGGGACCGACGTACATCTCTCCCGGTGGGGCGCTCTCGTCGGCAGGCGTGGACACCCGCACAACCTACCCGGCAGCAGAGGTGGATCCGGTCATCGAGCGTCGAGCTCGGCGACCAACCTGCGGGGCGCGACCAGCCGGTACGACGCGTCGACGAGCTCGGTGACCTCGTCCCAGTCGGTCGCGGAGTCGGCCAGGTCGAGGGCACGCCAGCCGTAGGCACCGACGTACGCCGGCACGAAGAACCGCGGATCTTCGTCCAGCGCAGGCAACTCCCCTGCCTCGACCTTCACCATCAGCGCGCCGTCGACGCGGCGGTGGTTGCTCGGGCCGAGTCGTTCGGAGCCGCCGAAGATGGCGAAGTTCTTGCCGGCCCGGAAGTTGGGGCGGCCGTGGGAGACGTACTCCTCGGCGCCCGGGAAGTTGAGCGCCACCCGGCGCAGCCGGACGAGCAACGGGTCGTCGTCGTCGAACATGATCGGGTGCGCCATCGGCTGCTCCTCAGCAGATCCTGTGCATCCACCCGAAGGTGTCGTCAGCGCGGCCGAACTGGATGTCGACCAGGGCCTCGCGGATCCGTCCGGTCAGTTCACCGGTGCCCTCCGTCGCCGCCGGCACTTCGCCGCCGGCCCACCTCAGCGCGCCCACCGGAGTGATCACGGCGGCGGTGCCGCAGGCGAAGATCTCCTTGATCGAGCCGTCGGTGATGCCGGTGCGCCACTCGTCGATCGCGAACTTCCGCTCCTCGACCGGGTGGCCCAGCTGCTTGGCGAGCTCGATGATGCTGGCCCGGGTGATCCCTTCGAGGATGGTGCCGGTCTCCGGGGTCACGATGCGGCCGTCCCCGAAGAGGAAGTACATGTTCATCCCACCGAGCTCCTCGACGTAGGTGCTCTCCTGCGCGTCGAGGAACACCACCTGGTCGCAACCGTTGGCGCTCGCCTCCTGCTGGGCGACGAGTGAACTGGCGTAGTTGCCGCCGGTCTTCGCCGCACCCATGCCGCCGCGGCCGGCGCGGGTGTAGTCCTCGGTGAGCCACAGGCTGACCGGCTTGAGGCCGCCCTTGAAGTAGGAGCCGGCCGGCGAGGCGATCACCATGAAGGTCACGTGCTGGCTGGGGCGGACGCCCAAGAACCGTTCGGTGGCGATCATGAATGGGCGGATGTAGAGGCTCTTCTCGCCCGCGGCGTCCGGCACCCACCGCTTGTCGACCTCGACGAGCGCGTCGACGGCCTGGATGAAGTCCTCGACCGGGAGCTCCGGCAGCGCGAGACGTTGGCTGGAACGCAGCATCCGCTTGGCGTTCTCCTCCGGACGGAACGCCCAGATCGAGTCGTCGGCGTGCCGGTAGGCCTTCATGCCCTCGAAGGTCTCCTGCGCGTAGTGCAGCACCGACGTGGCCGGGTCCAGGGTCAACGGGCCGTACGGAGTGATCCGGGCGTCGTACCACCCCTTCTCGGGTGTCCACTCCACCGTGAACATGTGGTCGGTGAAGTGCACGCCGAAGCCCGGATCGGCCAGGATCTCGGCTAGGCGGGCGTCGTCGACCGGTTGTTCGTTGAGAGTGGTGGAGATCTGCATGGACATCAAACTATCCGACCTTTCGGGCAGCAGCGAGGGTGACGGCGTACCGCGGCCGCGGCCGCCCGTTTTGCCCCTTTTGCGTGGCTGCTGATTCCCCACACAGGCGGGGAATTGTTGACTTTGCGGGGGAAGCTTGCCCCTCGAAGTGACGAAATACCCACCGGTGCGGGGAATTCGTCACCGGGGCGTCAGGCCGAGACCAGCGCCGCGATCGCGTCGCCCACCGCAGAGGTGGTGCGGGTCTGGCCGGGGACGCGGGCGGTGAGGTCGGCAAGCACGGCCGCCTCGATGCGCTGGGCGGCCTCGGTGTGGCCGAGGTGGTCGAGCAGGAGGCCGGTGGACAGGATCGCGGCGGTCGGGTCGGCCTTCTGCTGGCCGGCAATGTCGGGGGCCGAGCCGTGCACGGGCTCGAACATCGAGGGCGCCGTCCGGTCCGGGTTGATGTTGCCGGACGCGGCCAGGCCGATGCCACCGGTGATGGCAGCAGCCAGGTCGGTGATGATGTCGCCGAAGAGGTTGTCGGTGACGATCACGTCGAAACGCGAGGGATCGGTGGTCATGAAGATCATCGCCGCGTCGATGTGCATGTAGTCCGTGGTCACCTCGGGGTGTTCCGCGGCGACACTCTGGAACAGCCGCCACCACACGGAGCCGGCGTTGACCAGGACGTTGGTCTTGTGGACCAGCGTGAGCTTCTTGCGGGGCCTGCGCTGGGCGCGGGCAAAGGCATCGCGGATCACACGCTCGACGCCGTACGCCGTGTTGACCGACACCTCCGTGGCCACCTCAGCCGGCGTACCGACGCGCAGTGCACCGCCGTTGCCGGTGTAGGGCCCCTCCGTGCCTTCGCGGACGACGACGAAGTCGACCTCGCCCGGCTCCGCCAACGGCGACGCCACGCCCGGGAAGATGCGGGACGGTCGGAGGTTGACGTAGTGGTCGAGTTCGAAGCGGATCCGCAGCAGCAAGCCGCGCTCGAGGATGCCGGGCGGCAGGTTCGGGTCGTTGGGCTTGCCACCCACGGCGCCGAGCAGGATGGCGTCGTGGCCGCGGATCTCCTCCAGCACGGAGTCGGGCAGCACCTCACCGGTGGCGAGGTAGCGCTCAGCACCCAGGTCATAGCGGGTCTGCTCGAACTTCACGTCGTGGGGCGCCGCCGCTTCGAGCACCTTGAGTGCCTCGACGGTGACTTCCTGGCCGATGCCGTCTCCGGGGATGACCGCGAGGTTGACCTGGCCGTTGCTGGGAGGAGTGTTCGTCATGAGTCGAAGGTTAGTTGTCCTCGGGCTGGAAACCCGCCTTGTCTCGCAGGTCAAGAGCCTGCTGGACAGCCTCGAAGCTGCGCGGGTTCTCCGGGTTGTGCATGGCCGGGCCCCAGTCGGGATACATGTCGTACATCGGTCGTCTCCTTCGGCGATCGGTGCGACACGAGGAGGCCCCGCGGCTCAGGGCACAGACGACGGTTTCCGGATCACGTGACCAGACGTCGTACGCCCGCCGCTGCGGTTGCGGATCGCGCTGGTGCTACGACTCTTCCGCCGCGAGGCTTCCTTGTGTCGAACCGACCTCAGTGGTGGGTGGTTCTGCGGTGTCGGACCGACCGGGATGTGGCTGGTCAACGACTGGGTGGGAAGGCCGCAACGCCGAACTCCGCGGCGAGGTGGCCTTCCTCAGGCCTCGCCGCGGCTTTCGATGAGTACGAAAACGCTCCGCATGATGGTGACAGCCTACGACGTCCCCCGAGTTTGGCGCAGCACATTTCGAGAAATTGTCCGAGATCCAAGACGGGGTGCCCCGGGCTGGAAGACTCTCCCCCATGAGCGCACCCCCTGAACTGCCCGAACTCGTGTCGCGAGCGTTCGAGGTGTCGCTGAAGGCGGGCTACGTCTCCTTCTGCCGCAACGAGACCGGGCGTCTGCTGGCCACCCTGGCCGCGACCCGGGCTGGCACGATGGCCGAGTTCGGCACCGGCGCCGGGGTGGGTACGGCGTGGTTGCGGTCGGGAGCGCGCCCAGAAGCGCGGATCCTGTCGGCCGAACTCGACGAGAAGTTGGCCGGTGCCGCAGCGGAGATGTTTGCCGACGACCCGCAGGTCGAGGTGTTGGCAGCCGACTGGTCATCGCTGGAGGACTACGCGCCCTTCTCGTTGCTCTTCCTGGACTCGGGCATCCCCGACGAGGTCGCGGTGGACCGCATCGCCCACCTGGTCGAGCCCGGCGGGATCGTCGTCCTCGACGACTTCGTCCCTTGCGAGTCCTGGCCGCCGATCACCTATGGCCGGGTCGACACCTTGCGCGAGCAGTGGCTCACGGATGACCGGTTCACCGCCGTCGAGGTGATGATCGCGCCCGACGCGTCCGCCGTGGTCGCCACCCGCCGCTGACCGACGTACGCCGCCCTGGCCAATGTGGTCGGGACCGTCAGGCCGGCGCCGGGTCAGGACCCGGCTGGGCAAGTTTCAGCGGTACGACGAGGGGCGGCATCATCAGCTGCGCGAGCGGACCGATCCCGACCGCGTACAGAAGGGTGCCGGCACCGAGAACGCCACCGAGCAGCAGGCCGAGCGCGACGACCGTGCCCTCGATCGAGGTGCGCACGACCGCAATCGACCAACCCGTGCGACGACACAGCCCTGTCATCAGCCCGTCCCGTGGCCCACGACCGAACTGTGAACCGATGTAGAGCGCCGTGGCCAGCCCGTTGAGCACCACCCCGGACACCATCAGGGTGATCCGGAGCGCAAAGGAGTCCGGTCGGTCGAACATCGCCAAGGTGACGTCTGCCGAGATGCCGACCACGAGGGCGTTGGCGACGGTGCCGATGCCCGGCACCTCGCGCAGAGGAATCCAGAGCAACAGCACGACCAGGCTGGTCGCGACCACCATCTGGCCGAGCGTGATCGGGATGTGTCGGATCAGCCCCGAGTGCAACACGTCCCACGGGGCCAGCCCGAGGTCACCGCGCACCATCAGCGCGAGCGAGAATCCGTAGAGCCACAGGCCCACGGCCAGTTGCGGAATGCGGCGACCGAGTCGCCCGGCCCTGAGTTGCGCAAGCGGACGCAGATCGGTCAGCACGAGAGGGGTTCGGGTCGCCACCTGACCATGGTCCCGGCAATCGGACGTTCACGCGAACTCCGCGCCCGAAATGACGACCGCCGCCCTGCGAGTCAGCCTCCGACCGTGCGGTCCCGCTCCCTCCGCGGGACCGACCGGTCTCAGCTGCCACCCCACAGGACGGCGATGCTGTCATTCCCCCTTGCGGACCAACCCCCGAAGGTCCTGAACACCATGAAAGCGGTCGAGGACCCCCAGATCGAGCGTTTGCGGCTGATTTGGTCACTCCCGACCACCAGGGCTGACCGATCGGTCAGCGGAGCATCAGCCGATCGGTCAACCCCCACCGCGGCACACCCCCACTGACAGTTCGCGGTACGCGACTTGCAGTTCGCGGTACGCAACTTGCAGCTCGCGGTACGCAACTTGCAGCTCGCGGTACGCAACTTGCAGCTCGCGGTACGCAACTTGCAGCTCGCGGTACGCGACTTGCAGTTCGGCGGGGTCACTGCCAGACGCGGACCCAGTCCACCTCGTAGGTGGCGGGCATCGGGGTGGCGGTGGTCCAGCCGTTCGGTGCAGCGCCGATGCCCTGGGTGAACGCCATGATGTACTTCTTGCGGAAGGCTGCGTTGCCGGAGGTGTTGGTGAGGCAGCGGGTGCCGTTGACGAAGATGTCGATGCGCGAGGCGCTCCACTCCAGGGTCCAGGTGTTCCACTCCCCTCGGTGGGCGACGCAGGTCCAGGCAGTGTTGGTGTTTGCGCCCCACAGCACCGGGCCCCAGGCGAGGTAGTGCAGATAGGGGATCGCCGACGTGGGGTACTGCGAGTAGGTCTCGGAGATGTCGATCTCACCGGACAACGGCCAACGCGTCGTGTCGGTGTAACGGTCGTCGGGCCACAGCCAGAACGCCTCGTGCAGTCCCTTGACCGATGACGCGGTGTTGCGGGTGCGGGCCTCGAAACGGCCGTACTGCTGGGAGAACATCCGGTAGGTCGACACACTGCCCGAGGTGAACCTCGTCGCGGGCTCGCCCTTGAGGCCGACGCAGGGCTCCGCCGTCGTCGACTCCCGCAGCGTGAGCCGCAGCGAGCCGTCTGACACCTCGATGTTGCTCGGGTCGTCGCGGTAGCAGGCGAAGTTGGTGCTGTCGCCGGTGGTGTAACCGGCCGCCTGGGGCAACCAGACGCTGCGGTCGAGCTCGGTGCCGTCGAACTCATCGACGAAGGTGCACGACCAGAGCGTGCCGTTGGCCTTGGTGGGACGGTCGCCACACAGGTCGGTCATCGCGACCACGGCGGCCGGCTCGTTGCGCGGCTTCACCTTGAGCTTCTGGGCAGCCAGCGCCTGCCGATCGGTGACCTTGACCCGGTAGGCATGCTTGCGGCTCCGGGTGCGCTCGACCAGCTTCCAGCGCTGCACCTTCGGCCTCCACCGGAGCACGTTCACCTCGGTGCTGCGCTGCTTCGTGGTGCCCTTGAGCACCACCTTGGCGCGCTGGAACTTCCGGTGCAACGCCTTGCCGGAGGCAGCATGCCCCTCCGCCGCGCCGTCGTCGGCGAGCGCGCGCAGGTTGTCGGCGCGTGCCTCGGCCGCCGCGCCTCTGGGCCCATGCGTCGCGACGGTGTCACCAGCCGCAGCGGGCAGCATCAGCCCCACGCCCAGTGCCACTACGACGCCGGCCATGCCGGCACGCCTGAACCGCCCTGTGTTGCCCATGCCACTCCCCTTCCGGGACGACACGTCGTGCCGCCCGGCTCCCCAAAGTCATGTCTGTCAGTCCACGCTAGGAAGCAGGCCTCCCACACGCGCAGCAACCAGGAAGAAATGCCCCCTCCAGGGTGGACCTCCCGGCCGATCGGCCCATCTTGGCGGACTGTTCGGACATTTGTGGACGAGATGCGAGATGGGTCACCCGAAGGTGACCCATCTCGTGCTGGGTGCTCGGCCGTCAGGCTGGCCTGTGATCAGGCGAGCGTCACCGCGGTCGCGGCGGAGGCACCGATCTGCTTCTCGATCTCCGCGAGCGCCTCGACACTGATCGGGCTGTCGACCGAGAGGACCACCAGTGCCTGGCCACCCTTCTCGTCACGAGAGACCTGCATGCCCGCGATGTTGACGCCCGCCTCGCCCAGCGCGCCGCCGAGGATGCCGACCACGCCGGGACGGTCCTCGTAGCGCAGGAAGGCCAAGTGATCGGTCAACTCGAGGTCGAGGTCGAAGTCGTTGACCTCGACGACGCGTTCCTTCTGAGACAGGCCGACCAGCGTGCCGGACACCGAGATCTGGGTGCCGTCGGCCATCGCGCCGCGCAGGGTGATCAGGTTGCGGTGGTCGGGGCTCTCGGCCTCGACCACGAGACGCACCTCGACGCCGCGCTCAGCGGCGAGCAGTGGCGCGTTGACGTAGGAGACCTGGTCCTCGACGACGTCGGTGAAGACGCCCTTGAGTGCGGCCAACTCGAGCACCTTGACGTCGTACTCGGCGATCTCGCCGCGCACCTCGACATCGATGCTCTGGGCGACGCCGCCGGCCAGGGCGGTGAACACCCGACCGAGCTTCTCCGTCAGCGGGATGCCCGGTCGCACGTCCTCGGCGATCACGCCACCCTCGACGTTGACGGCGTCCGGCACGAGCTCGCCGGCGAGCGCCAGACGCACCGACTTGGCGACCGCGATGCCCGCCTTCTCCTGGGCCTCCTCCGTGGAAGCGCCGAGGTGAGGCGTGGCGACCACGTTCTCCAGCTCGAAGAGCGGCGAGTCGGTGCAGGGCTCCTTGGCGAACACGTCGAGACCAGCGGCAGCGATGCGGCCGTCCTTCAACGCGTCGTACAGCGCCGCTTCGTCGACGATGCCGCCGCGGGCAGCATTGACGAGCACGAGGCTGGGACGCGCCTTGGCGAGCTGGTCAGCGCCAATCAAGCCCACGGTCTCGGGGGTCTTGGGCAGGTGAACGCTCATGAAGTCGGACTCGGCCATCAGGGTGTCGAGGTCGACCAGACGCACACCCATCTGCGCAGCGCGACCGGCCTGCACGTAGGGGTCATAGGCGATCACCTTCATGCCGAAGGCGCTCAGCCGCTGGGCGACCAGCACACCGATGCGACCGAGCCCGACGATGCCGACGGTCTTCTCGTAGAGCTCGATGCCAGAGTACTTGCTGCGCTTCCACTGACCCTCACGCAGCGCGGCGTGGGCGGGGCTGACGTTGCGGGCGGCGGCGAGCATCAGCGCCACTGCAAGTTCGGCGGCCGAGACGATGTTGGAGGTCGGCGCGTTGACCACCATCACGCCGCTCTGGGTGGCCGCCTTGACGTCGACGTTGTCGAGGCCGACGCCCGCGCGGGCCACGACCTTCAACTTCCTCGCCGCAGCGAGCGCCTCGGCATCGACCTTCGTCGCAGACCGGACCAGGATCGCGTCGACGTCGGCGATCGCGGGCAGCAGCTCCCCGCGGTCGGCGCCGTTGCAGTTGCGGATCTCGAAGTCCGGACCGAGCGCCTCCACAGTGGCAGGGCTCAGTTCTTCGGCGATCAGAACGACGGGCTTGCTCACAACGGTGTCCTCGCAGCTCTCAAGAGTGGTGGTCTGACGGCAGGTTCGGGCCGTCAGCACGGGCGCTTCGGGACGCCGACCCACCGCTGGGATGCGCAGCCGTCCCGGTGCGCCACCCTACCGCCCGGCCGATGAGGCAGAACGGGGTGTCCACCCGTCACCGCGCACCGGCGTGACGGCGTACGGCGGCTCGGTGCTGCGGCTGGCGCGAGCTCAGTCGCTGCCGAACTCCATGGCAGCGTTGTCGAGCGCGGTCTCGGCCGCCTCGACGTCCGCCTCGGCCGCAGGGTTGGCGGTGATCACGTCTGCGCCTCCGGCCGGGAGCTCACCGAAGAGCGTCCCGTGCTCAACCAGCACCTGGCCCTGGTTCAACGGCTGGTTGGCATAGAGCTCGAGCTTGGCCCGCGAGTCGGCGATGTCGAGGTTGCGCATCGTCAGCTGACCGATCCGGTCGGTCGGACCGAAGGCGGCGTTCTCGGTGCGCTCCATCGACAGCTTCTCCGGGTGGTAGGAGAAGTTGTCGCCGTCGGTGCGCAGGATCGTGTAGTCCTCGCCACGGCGCAGCCGCAGGACGACCTCACCTGTGACCAGGGAGGCGATCCACCGTTGGATCGACTCACGAACCATCAGCGCCTGCGGGTCGAGCCACCGGCCCTCGTAGAGCAGCCGGCCCAGTTTGCGACCCTCGTTGTGGTACTGCGCGACGGTGTCCTCGTTGTGGACCGCGTTGACCAGTCGTTCATAGGCGATCCACAGCAACGCCATCCCCGGCGCCTCGTAGATGCCCCGTGACTTGGCCTCGATGATCCGGTTCTCGATCTGGTCGCTCATGCCCAGCCCGTGCCGACCACCGATCCGGTTGGCTTCCAGCACCAGCGCGACCGGGTCGTCGTACCGCTTGCCGTTGAGGGCAACCGGGCGGCCGGCCTCGAAGCGGACGGCGACGTCCTCCGTATCGATCGTCACGGACGGATCCCAGAACTTCACCCCCATGATCGGCTCGACGGTCTCGAGCGAGACGTCGAGGTGCTCGAGGGTCTTGGCCTCGTGCGTCGCGCCCCAGATGTTGGCGTCGGTGGAGTATGCCTTCTCGACCGAGTCGCGGTAGGGCAGGCCGTGCTCGAGCAGCCACTCGCTCATCTCGGCGCGCCCGCCCAACTCGGTGACGAAGTCGGCGTCGAGCCACGGCTTGTAGATCTGCAGCGCGGGGTTGGCCATCAGGCCGTAGCGGTAGAACCGCTCGATGTCGTTGCCCTTGTAGGTCGACCCGTCACCCCAGATGTTGACGTCGTCCTCGAGCATCGCCCGCACCAACTGGGTGCCGGTGACCGCACGGCCGAGCGGCGTGGTGTTGAAGTAGACGCGGCCGCCGGAGCGGATGTGGAAGGCCCCACAGGCCAGTGCCGCGAGACCCTCCTCGACCAGCTGGGGCTTGATGTCGACTGCGCGGGCGATCTCGGCGCCGTACACCTTGGCGCGGTTGGGAACCCCGGAGATGTCGGGTTCGTCGGCCTGACCGATGTCGGCGGTGTACGTGCACGGGATCGCCCCCTTGTCGCGCATCCACGCGACCGCGACGGAGGTGTCGAGACCTCCGGAGAAGGCAATGCCGACGCGTTCGCCGACGGGCAGAGAAGTGAGTACCTTGGACACGCCTCAACTATATACACGCCACTGCATAGTCATGCAATCGCGTCTTGCTACGGCTCACCCCGACCGACCCGGACGAAGTTCTGGGAGAGTGTGCCCATGAGCCAGCAGACCTGCGCCAACTGCGGGGCACCCCGCGCCTCGGCCGAGAACTCCTTCTGTGTCAACTGCGGTACGCCGTACGCCGCTGCCCCGGAACAGCCCACCGAGGTGATCGACACCAGTTCGTTCGCTGCCGAGGGCGGCGCTCCGACTCCGCCTCCGGCCGCCCCGGACCACCAGTCGTGGGGAGCACCGCCGGTCCAGAACCCCCAGTCGTGGGGAGCACCTGCCGCAGCTGGCCAGCAGTCCTGGGGAGCCCCACCGCCCGGAGGGCCCGGCCCGCAGTGGACCCCGGCGCCGGACGGCGGCGACGGGGGTGGGGGCAGCAAGGGCGCCAAGATCGCTCTCGTGGTCGGACTGGTCGTGCTGCTCCTGGTCGCCGGCGGGGTGGCGGCTGCGCTGGTCCTGGGCGGTGACGACGACAAGGACGACAAGTCGGACAGCAAGGGGCCCGACACCACCAGCGAGCCCACGACCGACGAGTTCTGCGAGGCTGTCGCCGACTTGGGCGAGGTCAACCTCGACCAAGACCTGACCGGCATGAAGGCGATGGCCGCAAAGCTGCGTGAGATCGGCGCTCCGGCCGAGATGTCGGACGACGCGCGCGCCGGCATGGACCTCTATGTGCGGTTCGTCGAAGAGGCCGACTCCGTCGACGATCTCGAGGAGGCCGGCGACCAGTTCACCGAAGAGGAAGACCGCCAGGGCGAGGCGTTCTTCGAGTTCTACGCCGAGCACTGCATGGACCTTCCCGGCACGCCCAGCAGCGACATCCCGACGCCGGACCCGGCGCCGTCCGACTCGCCGACCGATCTCCCGACCGGTCTTCCTACCGACTTCCCCACCGATCTGGAGTCTCTGTTCCCGAGTGACCTGTTGGAGAACCTGCCCAGCGAGCTGGAGTCGCTGTTCCCCGACGGTCTGCCGACCGAGCTGTTCAACCCGGAGGACCTCGCCGAGCTCGAAGAGCTGTTCAAGCAGTTCGAGGATCTCCAGAACCAGTGACTGACATCCGACCCTGAGACGACCCCGGGGTCGTCTCAGGGTCGGGTCCGGCGCTCTCCCCGATGCGCCCGACCATGTTTCGACGCGAGAGTCGAGGCATGATCACCATCGACTCACTCACCCGCAGGTACGGCGGATTCACCGCCGTCGACGACGTCACGTTCACCGCTCGCGCCGGCCGTGTGACCGGATTCCTGGGCCCCAACGGTGCCGGCAAGTCCACGACCATGCGGATCATGGTCGGCCTCACTCCCCCGACCTCCGGCACCGCCGAGATCCTGGGCCGACGCTTTGCGGAGTTGCCGAACCCGGGGCGCGAGGTCGGCGTACTCCTCGACGCCTCCGCACAGCACGCCGGCCGCACCGGCCGCGAGATCCTCACCATCGCCCAGCGCACGATGGGTCTGCCCAAGGAATCCGTCGAGTCAACGCTGGCCCGGGTCAGCCTCACCGACGAAGAGGCTGACCGCCGGGTCCGCAACTATTCGCTCGGCATGCGCCAGCGACTGGGGATCGGCACCGCCCTGATCGGCGAGCCCGAGGTGCTGATCCTCGACGAACCCGCCAACGGCCTCGACCCGGCCGGGATCCGGTGGATGCGCGACCTGCTCCGCCGGTTTGCCGACGACGGCGGCACGGTGCTGCTCTCCTCCCACCTGCTGCACGAGATCGAGGTGATTGCCGACGACCTGGTCGTGATCGGCCAAGGACGCATCGTCGCCCAGGGCAGCAAGGCCGAGTTGCTCGCCGCCGCGGGCACGCTGGTCCGCACCGTCGACCCGGCCGGCCTGGCGCGTGCGCTGGACCACGAGAACATCACCAGCGTCCGCAACCCCGACGGCGCCCTGCGCACCGACGCCGACCCGGCCCTGGTGGGACGGATCGCGCTGGAGGCGCGGATCGCGCTCACCGAACTCCGTGCTGCGGACGGTGCCGGACTCGAGGAGATGTTCCTCGAGCTCACCGCAGCCTCGCAGCGCGAGACCCACCTCGACCACCCCGAAGGAGCCGCAGCATGAGCGCCACCACCACGCCGGTCGAGGCGGTCGGCAGCACCCGCCGTACCCGGTCCGCACCTGCGCCGATCCCGATGACGCGCCTGCTCGACACCGAGTTGCGCAAGATGTTCGACACCCGGGCCGGATTCTGGCTGATGGGCAGCATCGGCATCGCCGCCGTCATCGCGAGCGTGGCCACGATGCTGTTCGCACCAGACTCAGCGCTCACCTATGAGTCGTTCTCCACCGCGATCGGCTTCCCGATCGCGGTCATCCTGCCAATGATCGCGATCCTGTCCGTCACGGGTGAATGGAGCCAACGCACAGGCCTCACCACCTTCACGCTCGTGCCGAGCCGGGGGCGTGTGATCGCTGCCAAGCTCCTCTGCACACTGGGAATCGGCATCGCTTCGATGTTCGTCGCGATGCTGATCGGTGCCGTCGGCAACGTCGTCGGCTCAGCGGTCAACGGCGTTGACACGGTCTGGGGTCTGGACGCGACCCAGTTGGCGCTCATCGTGTTGGCCAACGTGCTCGGCATGCTGGTCGGCTTCATGCTGGGCGTGCTGATCCGAAGCTCTGCCGGAGCGATCGTCGGCTACTTCGTCTATTCGTTCATGCTGCCGACGGTGTTCGGGCTGCTGTGGACCTTCCAGGACTGGTTCCGCGACGTCCACGGCTGGGTCGACTTCAACTCCGCCTCGATGGTGCTCTTCGATGACACACCGACCGGCGAGCAGTGGGCGCAGCTCGGGGTCACGGGCCTGATCTGGCTGGTGATCCCCACCCTGATCGGCCTGCGGCTCGTGATGCGCTCCGAGGTCAAGTGACCTGAGCGATGTTTGAGCCACGAGGAACGAGCGGGTCGAAACCTTGGGGAACTCGGCAGGTTTCGACCGTCGCTCGCTGCACTCGCTGGCTCGACCAGCAAAGCTCCGGCTTGGTTCAGCCGCCGGGTGCGACCGGCTCGACCGCCGGGCGGAGTCAGATGGCGCAGCCGTCGGGGCCGCAGGCGTCGGCGTCGTCCTGACCGACCACCTGGATCGCGGGGTGTGCGTCGGCCCAGGCCTTGGCGAGGACGTCGGCGAACACCTCGACGGGTTGGGCACCGGAGATGCCGTACTTGGCGTCGAACACGAAGAACGGGACGCCGTTGGCGCCGTAGGACTGGGCCTGGGCGATGTCGGCCTGCACGGCGTCGGCATACTCCGATCCGGCCAGCACCGCGGCCACCCGATCGCCGGGGAGGCCGGCCTCGAGGGCCACCTCGCGCAGCACCTCGTGGTCAGCGACATTGCGGGCGCTGAGGAAGTACGCCGCCAGGAGCGCCTCCTTGAAAGCACCCTGGAGGTCGTTGCCGCCGACCTCGTGAGCCAGGTGCAGCAGGCGGTGCGCGTCGATGGTGTTGACGTGCATCGTCTCGCTGAGTCGGTAGAGGAGCCCCTCCTCCGCTGCCACCGCTTCGACGCGGTCCTGCATCTGTCGGATCGCGGCCGGGCCACCGCCGTACTTCTTGGCCAACATGTCGGAACTGCGCTCGGTCGCCTCGCGCGGGGCACCCGGGTCGAGCTGATAGGAGTGCCACGTGATCTCCACCTGGTCGGCATGGGCGAAGTCATCCAGCGCCTTCTCGAGTCGGCGCTTGCCGATGTAGCACCACGGGCACACCACGTCTGACCACACGTCGATCTTCATGTAGGGCGAACCATCAGCGTCGAATCGGTATTCCAGTTGCACCGGCCAGGGTCTCTTCGTACGGTGGTCGAGCCCCATTGCCGACGACGGGTTCCTCCTTGCTCCGTTGAGATGCCGCCCCTTCGCCGCACGTTGACCGTGCGGCACCTTCGCGCATCCCGGGAGTCACCTTGACACTGCCTGCCATCACCTTTCACGACCTGAGAGTCGAGTGGCCCGACGGCACCTCTCCCTTCGCTGGACTCGATGCCCAGATCCCGCCTGGCCGCTCAGCACTGGTCGGCGACAACGGAGCCGGGAAGACAACGCTCTTCCGGCTCATCGCCGGAGACCTCGCCCCCGCGCGCGGATCGGTGACAGTCAGCGGATCCGTTGGCTGGCTGCGCCAAGATCTCACCCTCCAGACCGCCACGCCGGTCGACGAGCACCTGGGCATCGCGGAGGTACGCCGTGCCATTCGTGCCGTCGAGTCCGGCGACGTCGATCCCCAGCACTTCGACGTGATCGGCAGCGACTGGGACATCGAGGAGCGCGCCGTTGCCGAGCTGACCCGCCTCGGACTTCCCGACGATGTGCTGGACCGACGTGTGGGCGACCTCTCCGGTGGCGAGAGCATGCAGCTCAGCCTCGCCGCCCTGTTGCTGGCGCGCCCCGACGTACTGCTGCTCGACGAGCCCACCAACAACCTCGACCGCCCGGCCCGCGCGCGGGTGCACGACCTGGTCGCCACCTATCGCGGCACCCTTGTGGTGATCAGCCACGATCGTGAACTCCTCGAGCTCGTCGACCGGGTGGGCGACGTCCGCAGCGGCGCCGAGGCGACCCGGTCGATCACCTGGTACGGCGGCGGTTGGTCGTCGTACGCCGAACAGGTCGCGGCCGAGCGGGCCGCTGCCGAGCACGCCGTCGCGTCGGCACGCTCGGAGGTACGGCGCCAGCAGCAGGACCTCCAGGACGCGGAGACGACCATTGCACGCAAGGCACGCAGCGGCCGCCGGATCCAGACCAGTGGCAGTCTCGCGCCGATCCTTGCCGGTGCCCGAAAGCGGGCGGCCCAGGTCTCGGCTGGCACGCTACGCGGCGTCCAGGAGCAGCGACTCGACGACGCCCGCGCTCGGCTGGCCCAGGCCCGTGACGAGCTCCGCGGCGACCGCGAGATCCACGTCGACCTGCCGGCAACCGTGGTGCACCGGGGTCAACACGTGGTCTCCCTGGACCAGGTGGAACTCCGCACCGGGGCCGTGCTTTCCCTTGATGTCTCCGGGCCCGAGCGGATCGCCGTCACCGGGCCCAACGGCAGCGGCAAGACCACACTGCTCCGCACTCTCATCGGTGAGCTCGCACCGGTCTCCGGCGCTGTGCGCCTCAGCGTGCCGGCACGACTGGTACCGCAGCGACTTGACGTGCTTGATCCCGAGGCCAGCATCGTCGACAACGCTCGGCACTTCGCACCGGAGGCCGACCACCACGAGATCCGGGAGCAGCTGGCGAAACTCCTGTTTCGCGGGCGGGACGCCGAGAAGGTGGTCGGCACGCTCTCCGGCGGAGAGCTGCTGCGAGCCACGCTGGCATGCCTCCTGCTCGCCGCACCGACACCGCGATTGCTGGTGCTCGACGAGCCGACCAACAACCTCGACCTGGCCAGTACGACGCAACTCGTCCAGGCGCTCGGCTCCTACCGGGGGTCGCTGGTCGTCGTCTCGCACGACGAGGCGTTCCTCGACGACCTTGGCCTGACCCGACGCATCGAGATGTGAGAAAACAACAGTGCCGAGGTTTGGTGTCACATACGGACACCAAACCTCGGCACTAGTTGGTCAATCAGCGTGCGGCGGAGCCGTCCACGTAGTCGGCGTCCTGCTGCTTCCAGGAGAAGTGCGAACGCAGTTCCTTGCCGGTGGCCTCGATCGGGTGCGAGGCACCCTTCGCCCGGAGCTCCATGAACTCCTTGCCACCGTTGTCCTGGTCGGCGATGAAACGCTTGGCGAACTCACCGTTCTGGATGTCGGCGAGCACCGCCTTCATGTTCTCCTTGACGCTCGGGTCGATGACCCGGGGGCCCGAGACGTAGTCGCCGTACTCAGCGGTGTCGGAGACACTCCAACGCTGCTTGGCGATGCCGCCCTCCCACATCAGGTCGACGATGAGCTTGAGCTCG
>JBEBTI010000033.1:0-20221 GCA_040393845.1 Nocardioides daejeonensis | reverse complement strand
CGGGCAACCGCAACTTCGAGGGCCGGATCAACCCGGACATCAAGATGAACTACCTCGCCTCGCCGCCGCTGGTGGTCGCCTACGCGCTCGCCGGCTCGATGGATGTCGACCTGTTCACCGACCCGCTGGGTCAGGACACCGACGGCAACGACGTCTTCCTCAAGGACATCTGGCCGTCGCCGACCGAGGTCGAGGAGACCATCGCGAGCGCGGTCACCTCCGACATGTTCGACGAGTCCTACCAGGACGTCTTCGCCGGGGACGAGCGCTGGCAGTCGCTGCAGACCCCCGAGGGCAACGTCTTCGACTGGGACGTCGACTCCACCTACGTCCGCAAGGCGCCCTACTTCGACGGCATGTCCCACGAGCCGTCGCCGGTCGAGGACATCACCGGCGCGCGGGTGCTGCTGAAGCTGGGTGACTCGGTCACCACCGACCACATCAGCCCGGCCGGTGCGATCAAGAAGGACAGCCCTGCTGGCAAGTACCTCGCTGAGAACGGCGTGCAGCAGCGTGACTTCAACTCCTACGGCTCGCGTCGAGGCAACCACGAAGTGATGATCCGCGGCACCTTCGCGAACATCCGCCTGCGCAACCAGCTCGCACCGGGCACCGAGGGTGGCTTCACCCGCGACTTCACCGCCGCCGCCGCCCCGGTCACCAGCGTGTACGACGCCTCGGTGAACTACATCGCGCAGGGCACCCCGCTGGTCGTGCTGGCCGGCAAGGAGTACGGCTCCGGCTCGTCGCGTGACTGGGCAGCCAAGGGCACGTCGCTGTTGGGTGTGAAGGCCGTCATCGCCGAGTCCTACGAGCGCATCCACCGCTCGAACCTGATCGGCATGGGCGTGATCCCGCTGCAGTTCCCGGCCGGCCAGACCGCCGAGTCGCTGGGCCTGACCGGCGAGGAGACCTTCTCCTTCACCGGCATCACGGAGCTCAACGAGGGCCGCACCCCCAAGACCGTCAAGGTCAAGGCCGGCGACGTCGAGTTCGACGCCGTGGTCCGCATCGACACCCCCGGCGAGGCGAACTACTACCGCAACGGCGGCATCATGCAGTACGTCCTGCGGAACCTGCTCAACGCCTGATCCGCACGGCCACACGACTGCCCGTCCCTCCTCCGAGGGGCGGGCAGTCGGCGTCGGTGGGAGTAGGGTCCCGTCATGGAGACTCAAGGCGTGGGACGTGACCTGCAGGTGGTGCCGGTACCGGGCCACGGAGCCGAAGACGTGGTGGTCGTCACCGACGGCCCGGGTGTCGGGTCTGTCTACACCGGCACCGAGGACGGTCGAATCTTCCGTGTCGCACCAGACGGAAGTTCGGTGCACCAGGTCGCCGACACAGGCGGCCGACCGCTCGGTCTCGAACTCTTCCCCGACGGCACGCTCCTGGTCTGCGACGCCCACCGCGGGCTGCTGCGGGTCGACCCCGCGACGGGGGCGGTCGTCGTACTCCTCGACGCGGTCGGCGGGGAGCCGATGCGGTTCTGCAACAACGCGGCGATCGCAGCAAACGGCGACATCTGGTTCTCCGACTCGTCTCGCGTGTTCGGCATCGAGCAGTGGAAGGACGACTTCGTCCAGGGCACCCGGACCGGTCGGCTGTTACGACGTACGGCGGACGGCGCGGTGGCCACGGTGGTCGACGGGTTGGCCTTCGCCAACGGGGTCGCGCTGGCCGCCGACGAGTCGTTCGTCGCTGTCGCCGAGACCGGCGCACGCACCGTCGTACGACACTGGCTGGCTGGGGACCAGCGCGGTCGCCGGGACCTGTTGGTGAGCGATCTGCCCGGCTATCCCGACAACATCGCGCGGGGGAGTGACGGGCTGATCTGGGTCACCATCGCCTCGCCCCGTGACCCGGTCGTGGAGCGGCTGCAGCGGGGTCCGCTCTGGCTGCGTCGGCAGGTGACCCGGTTGCCCGCCTCGCTGCAGCCGGCACCGAAGCGCACGGCGCGCGTGCAGGCGTACGACGTCGACGGCGTCCTCGTGCACGACCTCGACCTGGACGCATCGGGGTTCCACATGGCAACCGGTGTGCGTGAGCACGACGGTCGGGTCTGGCTGGGCAGCCTGCACGAGCCGGCGGTCGCCGTCTGTCGTGTTTGATGGACACATGATCGTCGCCTTCAGCATCAGCCCGATGACCCCCGACGAGACCGGCTCGGTGAGCCGGGCCGTCGCCGCAGCCGTCCGCGTCGTGCGGGAGTCGGGTCTGCCCAACGAGACCAACTCGATGTTCACCAACATCGAGGGCGAATGGGATGAGGTGATGGCCGTGGTCAAGCAGGCCGTCGACGTCGTGGCCGCCGAGTCGCCGCGGGTCGGACTGGTCCTCAAGGCCGACATCCGCCCCGGCTTCGAGGGCCAGTTGACGGCCAAGGTGGAGCGTGTCGAGGCTGCCCTCACCCAGTGATCAGAGCGACCGGGCGGTGCGTGCTGCCTCGAGGTGACTCGTCGCGGTCTCCGACGTCGCGACCGCGTCGAGCAGGCGTTGACCCTGCTCTGCGGAGACCCGGGCGACGACGTCCAGCAGGTCGAGAGCGGTCTGCTCGTCGGTGACTGCGTTGGCCACCTCGTCAGCGCGGCTCTGCGGCACTTCGCGGAGCACGCCGTCGACCGCGTCACCGTCCTCGGCCAGGTTGGCGATCTCGAGCAGTGCCCGGGCGTCGAGCTGCTCCACCACGTGGGCGGCGACGGACGTGTCGATCACGCTGATGAACCGGCTCAGGGTGAGATGCTCGCCGCGCTCGACCAGGAGGGCGGCAACTTCGAGCACCGTGTGTTCCGGGAGGCCGGCAATGATCGCGCTGGCGCGTTCGGCGTCGAGTTGCACGCTCAGGTCAGCCAAGAAGGTCGCCGGCAGCGAGGCGGCGAGCTTGATCGCCAGGTCGGGCTCCATCGTGGCAGCTGCCCGGGCAGAGACGACCGGCCCGAGTGCGGCTTGGGCGATGCGCGAGGCCAGGGCCGTCGGGACTGCTCCGGCGAGCTTGCCGATCCGCCGGAAGGTGCGCCGGTGCCGGGCGTACTGGTGCTCGCCGAGCCCACGGCGTACGGCTCGAAGGCCTTCGGGCGTGGCGCCGGCGAGCGCCGGCAGGTCCGTGACCTCGATGCCGAGGGCAGCCGCCAGCAGCCTGCGCTCGCGCCGGAGGTCCGGCGTGTTCACGAGTGCTCCAGCAGGAGGCCACGGGCGCGGCCGCGCAGAGGTCGGGGGAGCGCGTCGATGGCTGCGTCGAGCGAATCGCTGACGAGGGCGTCCTCGGCTGCCACCGCCTCCGCGACGAGGCCGCGCAGTGCTTCGACCTCGGTCGCCGGCACCGCTTCGAGTCCGTCGAGAGCAGCGTGGTCGAGTCCGAGGTCGTCTGCCAACTGTTGCACCGTGACGTTGCTCATCGTGCTCCTGCTGTCTGCTGTGGGGGCTCCACCCTACGAGGCCACCAGAACCGGTCGCCGACGATCATCGTGACGGCGGGCACCAACAGGGTGCGTACCACCAACGTGTCAAGGAGTACGCCGACGCACACCACCGTGCCGAGCTGCGCCAGAGCGACCAGCGGCAACACACCGAGGACAGCGAAGACAGCAGCGAGCACGATGCCAGCACTGGTGATCACCCCA
This sequence comes from Nocardioides daejeonensis, assembly GCA_040393845.1. GTDB lineage: Bacteria > Actinomycetota > Actinomycetes > Propionibacteriales > Nocardioidaceae > Nocardioides > Nocardioides daejeonensis_A. The sequence continues at coordinate 16,601 of JBEBTI010000033.1, read as the reverse complement.
CCGGTGGCGCTGAGGGCGCGCAGCATGCCGTCGCGAGTGCCGTGGGTTCGTCCCTCCTCCCGAGCGCGGGTGACCAGAAAGATGTTGTAGTCGACGCCGAGCGCGATCAGGAACAGGAACCCGAGCAGCGGCACCTGGGTCGACACGGCGGGGAAGTCGAAGACGCCGGTGAAGATCCACCACGACGCACCCATCGCCGCCACATAGGTGCCGACCACCGACACCACCATCACCAGTGGCCCGAGCAGTGACCGCAGCAGCAGGGCGAGCCCGATCAGCACCAGCAGCAGGATCAGCGGCACGATCACCAGCATGTCCCGCTCGGAGGCTTCACGCAGGTCGAGTGCCTCTGCTTCCGCGCCTCCGACGTGGGTGTCGTCGAGGTCGTCGAGGGCACTGCGGAGGGCGTCGATGTCGGCGCGTGCCTCGGCAGTGCCGGGCGGCGCATCGAGGATGACGCTGAACTCGGTGATGCCCGCGCCCGATCCGGCCGGGACAGCGCGACCGACATCTGCGGTCTTGATGAGTTGGCCGACCTGGTCGGCATCGGCGCGGGTCACCACTTGGGTGGGCTCGACCGCGCCGGCCGGGAACGAGTCGGCAAGACGGCTCGCAGCGGTGACCGACTCGGGGCGGTCGAGCAGTTGGTCCGATTCGTCGAGTCCGAAACGCAGCCCGGTCAGACCGCTGGCCAGCACCGCCAGCAGCACCAAGGTGCCGGTCACCAGCCACGCCGGCCGGCGTGCCACCAGACGGCCGACGCGGCGGAACACCCGCGACGCATCGGCGACCCGGGGGTCACCGATGCGCGGGGTGAGCGGCCAGAAGATCCACCGGCCGAAGAGCACGAGTGCCGCTGGCAGGACGACGAGCGCAAAGACGGCGGCGATCACGATGCCGACCGCGCAGGCGAGGCCGATGCCGCGGGTGCCGGGGGTCAGCGAGAGCAACAGCGTGAGGACGGCGACGAAGACCGTGAGCGCGCTGCCGAAGACTGCCTCGGCGGTGGGGCGGAGGGCGCGAGCCATCGCCACGTGCCGCGACTCCTCGCTGCGAAGTTCGTCTCGATAGCGCGAGATCAACAGCAGGGCATAGTCCGTGCCGGCACCGAACACGAGCACCGACAAGATGCCGCCGGTGGTGCCGTCGAAGGGCAGTCCGAATGCGTCGAGTGTGCGCGAACCGACCACGACAGCGAGGCGGTCACCGACGCCGACCACCAGCAACGGCACCAGCCACAGCACCGGGCTGCGGTAGGTGATCACCAGCAGCAACGCCACCACGGCGATGGTCGAGAGCAGCAGCCGCAGGTCGGCGCCTTCGAACACCTTGCCGAGGTCGGCGTGGAAGCCAGCAGGGCCGGTGACTGCCACGTCGGCGCCCTCGGGTGCTTCTGCGCGCAGTCGTTCACGAAGGTCGTCGACCTGGGCCCCGACCTTGTCGGCATCGCCGGCCGCCACCGAGAGCACCGTCATCGCAGCGGTGCCGTCGTCGGAGACGGTGACCTCACCCTCCGCACCTGACCGGATCTCGTCGAGCGCCTCTTGGCCCAACTCGCCGGACTCGGCAGTCCACAGCACGATCGCTGCCTCGGTGGACTCCTGCGGCAGCTGTTCTGCCAGCTCGACTGCCGCCGTACTGTCCTTGCCGTCCGGCAGCAGGTACGTCGAGTCGGGCTCCCTGTCGGACTCGCCGACCATGCCGAGCACCAACCCGGCCAGCAGCAGCGGTACGACGGCAAACAGCCACGCCCAGCGGCGATCACTCACGACGTTGGCGAACAACCGATGCCTCCCCGGACAAGTTGTGGCGTGTGCCACCTCGAAGAATCTAGGCGACACCGCCATCACGTGGTCCGAGCCCCCTGTCCGTGATGGCTCCTTCGCGGCCCGGCAGTGGGTAGGACCGGCACGTCAGGAACTGCGCGCCAGGTCGGCGCTCGGTTGCGATGTCAGTCGGCGCGCTAGGCCTCGGCGTGCTCGGCGTCGCGGGCGTGCACAGGATGCGCAGTCACCAGGGGTCCCGAGCAGAAAAGAACTGATCCCCGGGCCCCTGACCTGCAGGAACTCGAGGATCTGTGTCTGTGTCCGAGGGGGGACTTGAACCCCCACGCCCGATAAAGGGCACTAGCACCTCAAGCTAGCGCGTCTGCCAATTCCGCCACCCGGACGAGTGCTGGGAAACCATAACAACACCAAACCTGAACTTGCACATCGGGGACCCCTGATCGGGAGTGCCAAGATGGAGGCATGGCTTCCGAGGCGCAAGTGACGACGTACGACCCGGCTGGCGAGGTGGTCGAGCTGTGTCGCGAACTGATCCGCATCGACACCTCCAACTACGGTGACGGCAGCGGTCCGGGGGAGCGCAAGGCGGCTGAACACGTCGCGGCCCTCCTCGACGAGGTGGGGATCGAGAGCACGATGGTCGAGTCCGCACCGGGTCGTACGTCGTTGGTGGCGCGGTGGGGCGACGGGCCGGGGGAGCCACTGCTGGTGCACGGCCACCTCGACGTCGTACCGGCGGCCGCGGAGGACTGGAGCGTCGACCCGTTCGCGGCCGAGATCCGTGACGGCTACCTCTGGGGTCGGGGCACCGTCGACATGAAGGACTTCGATGCGATGGCGCTCTCCGTCGTACGGGCGCGGGTCCGGGCCGGCGCGCACCCGCGGCGCCCGCTGGTGCTCTGCTTCACCGCCGACGAAGAGGCCGGGGGCCGGTACGGCGCGCAGTACCTCGTCGAGGAACACCCGGACCTGCTTGCCGATTGCACCGAGGCGGTCGGCGAGGTCGGCGGGTTCACGACCACCGTGCGTGGGCAACGGATCTATCTGATCGAAGCCGCGGAGAAGGGGATGGCGTGGCTGAAGCTCACCGCCCGCGGCACTGCCGGCCACGGCTCGATGATCAACCCCGACAACGCGGTCAGCCGACTTGCCGGTGCTGTTGCGCGGATCGGCGCCCACCAGTGGCCGGTGCGGCTCACCCCGGCGATGGAGGTGCTCCTGGCGACCGTCGCTGACATCGCCGGCACCGAGGCGACCCCGGAGAATGCGCAGTCGCTGGTGGAGGAGTTCGAGTCGAGCGCCGCGATGCTCGGGTCGACGCTGGCCAACATCTGCAACCCGACGATGCTCGACGCCGGCTACAAGGTCAACGTGATCCCCAGCGAGGCGAGCGCCCACGTCGACGGCCGGTTCCTGCCCGGCTACGAGGACGAGTTCTTCCGCACTCTGGCCGAACTCTGCGGGGAGGGAATCACCGTCGAACCCGTTACCCACCTGCAGCCGTGGGCATCGCCCTTCGAAGGCCGGCTGGCCGACGCGATGACGGCCTCGCTGTTGGACGCGGACCCCGAAGCCCGGGTGGCGCCGTTCCTGATGGGCGCTGGCACGGATGCGAAGCACTTCCGCAAGCTCGGGATGGAGTCCTACGGCTTCGTGCCGTTGCGGCTGCCCGCTGACCTCGACTTCGGCGCGCTCTTCCACGGCGTCGACGAGCGGGTGCCGGTGGATGCGTTGGAGTTCGGCGCGAAGGTGTTTGACCGGTTCCTGGACCTGGCGTAGGGGTGGTGGTCGGTGCTCGAGCCACCAACGATCAGAGGAGCAGCCAGGGTTCGCGTCGCTGCCGGATGATCTTGCGGCGCAGGACCACCCGGCGCTTGCCGTCGTGGCCGATCCGGACCCGGTCGAGCTCCCAGCCACCGTGTTCGGCGCGTTCGACCAGCAGGCGGGTCACCGCGTTGCGGCTGAGTTCTCGGGCGAAGACGACGTGGTCGAACTCCCACTCCACGCCGGGACGCAGGGCCCGCCGAGCCACGGCGGTCATCGGGTCAGTCACCACCCGAGACGTCGTCGAGAGCCTCGACCAGTTCGGGGGGCAGGGTGAGGTCGTCCACATCCAGCGATGCCTTCAACTGGGCCGCCGTACGTGCGCCCACGATCGGCGCGGTGATTCCCGGTCGGTCGCGGACCCAGGTGAGAGCGACCTCGATCGGCGACCAGCCGAGGCCGTCGGCAGCGGCGATCACGGCCTCGACGATCTGCTGGTTGCGCGGGGTGAGGTAGCTGCCGACGAAGTTCGCGAAGTGGGGGGACGCTGCGCGTGAGTCGGCAGGGGTGCCGTTGCGGTACTTGCCGGTGAGCACACCGCGGCCGAGGGGCGACCACGGCAGGATCCCGAGACCGAGCGCTTCCGCCGCTGGCATGATCTCGTGCTCGATGTTGCGGTTGAGCAGCGAGTACTCGACCTGCGTCGAGGCGAGCGCCGCGCGTCCGACCGCACGCTGCCACGTCGCCGCCTGTGCGGTCTGCCAGCCGGTGTAGTTGGAGACGCCGACATAGGCGACGCGGCCGGTGGTGAGGGCCAGGTCGAGGGCACTCAAGGTCTCTTCGAGGGGTACGTCGTCCACCCAGGTGTGCACCTGCCACAGGTCGACGTGATCGACACCGAGGCGCTGCAGGGACTCGTCGAGGGAACGCATCAGGTGACCGCGCGAGGCGTTGGTGACTCGCACGCCACGGCGGCGAGAGATCCCGGCCTTGGTGGCGATCACGATGTCGTCGCGCTCGACCACGTCGCCGATCAGCTTGCCGATCAGCTCCTCGGACGCGCCGTCGCCATACCCGGCTGCGGTGTCGACCAGGGTGCCGCCGGCCTCGGTGAAGGCGATTATCTGGTCGCGAGCTTCGTGCTCGTCGGTGTCACGCCCCCACGTCAGCGTGCCGAGTCCGAGACGGGACACCTTCAGGCCGGTCGAGCCGAGCGCACGCTGCTGCATGCCCGAAAGGTTAGGACACCGCCTCCCACGGGTCGGGCACGGCTCGCCGTACGCTTTCCCACCGTGACCGAGATGCTCAAGGCCGTCTTCCTCGGAGTGTTGCAGGGGCTCACCGAGTTCCTGCCGATCTCCAGCAGCGCCCACCTGCGGATCTTCCCCGAGTTCTTCGGGTGGGGAGACCCGGGTGCCGCCTTCACAGCGGTGGTGCAGATCGGCACCGAGATCGCGGTGCTCCTCTACTTCCGCCACGACATCTGGCGGATCGCCACGATGTGGCTGCGGTCGATCTTCCGACCTGAGTATCGCGGCCACGCCGACGCGCGGATGGGTTGGTATGTGATCATCGGCTCGGTGCCGATCGTGGTCCTCGGCCTGCTGCTGAAGGACGTCATCGAGAACGACTTCCGCAACCTGTGGGTGATCGGCACGATGCTGATCGTGCTCGGTGTGATCCTCGGAGTGGCGGACCGCGTCGGCTCCTCCGAACGCAGCATGAAGGACGTCGGGGTCCGTGAGGCACTGCTCCTCGGCTTCGCCCAGGCCGCCGCGCTGATCCCCGGGGTGTCGCGCTCCGGCGCCACCATCTCGATGGGCCGCCTGCTCGGCTTCGACCGCGAAGCAGCGACCCGCTTCGCCTTCCTCCTCGCGATTCCGGCGGTGGTGGGCGCCGGACTCTTCGAGCTCAAGGAGATCCCGCACGGCCACAACGACTTCGGTTGGGGCCCGACCATCACCGCCACCGTGGTCTCGTTCGTCGTCGGGTACGCCGCCATCGCCTGGCTGCTGCGCTGGGTCACCACCCGCTCCTACGCCCCCTTCGTGCTCTACCGCATCGGCCTCGGCGCCCTCGTCCTCGCGCTCCTGGGTGCCGGCGTGATCAGCGCCTGACCCGGATCGGCACGGGGGTCAGAGCCAGCCGGAACGCTTGAAGAAGATCCACATCCCGGCGGAGCTGAGGACCATCATGGCCAGGGCCATGGGGTAGCCGAAGGCCCAGTGCAGCTCGGGCATGTTGTCGAAGTTCATGCCATAGATCGAGCCGATCAGCGTCGGAGCGGCGACGAGGCCCACGCCGGCGGAGATCTTGCGCATGTCCTCGTTCTGCTGCATCGAGATGCGCGCCTGCTGGGTGTCGAAGGCGGAGGAGAGCAAGGCGTCGAGGGTGTCGACGGTCTCCGCGACCCGGTTGAGGTGGTCGACGACGTCGCGGAAGAACGGGCCGGCGACGGGGGAGAGGCCAGCGACTGAGCCGGCGGCGGCGCGGCGCATGGGCTCACGCAGCGGGTTGACCGCGCGGCGTACCTCGGCCAACTCACGTTTGAGCACATAGATGCGCTGGGACTGGTCACTGCGTTCGGGCGCGAAGACCGACGCCTCCACCTCGTCGACGTCGACCTCGAGGGCCGCCGCGACCCGCTGGTGCTCGTCGACCACCCGGTCACACACAGCATGTACGACGGCAGTTGGCCCCGCCTCGAGCAGTTCGGGGTGCTGCTCCAACCCGGCCCGGGCTGCGCTCAACTGCGCGCCGGAGCCGTGCCGCACGGTGACCACGAAGTCGGGGCCGACGAAGATGTTGATCTCGCCGGTCTCGACGGCGTCGTCCTCGTCGACGTACCAGAGTGTCTTCAGCACCAGGAACAACGAGTCGCCGTACTGCTCGAGCTTGGGGCGTTGGTGCGCCTTGACCGCGTCCTCGACGGCCAACCGGTGCAGGCCGAACGCCTCGGCGACCCGGGCCAGCTCGTTGGCGTCGGGGTCGTGCATGCCGACCCAGACGAAGCTGTCCTTGTCGGTGCAGGAGGCGCGCACGGCCGCCAGGTCTTCCACCGCCGTGCCGAGTGGCTGGCGGACCCCGCGGCGATAGATGGCGCTGTCGACGATCACGGCTGTGAGCGTACGCGGGTACGCTCCACAACCATGGCAACAGTGATCCTGCTGCGACACGGTCGGAGCTCGGCAAACACTGCCGGGGTGCTCGCCGGCCGCTCCGCGGGCGTGCACCTCGACGAGGTCGGCAAGGAGCACGCCGAGCGCCTCGCCCAGCGCCTCGACGGCCTCACCCTCACCCAGGTCGTCTCCAGCCCGCTCGAACGCTGCCAGCAGACGGCGGCCCCGCTGCTCAACGGCCGCGCCGCGACGCTGCGCACCGACGACGGCCTGCTGGAGTGCGACTACGGCGAATGGTCGGGCCGCGAGATCAAGGAGCTGCTCAAGGAACCGTTGTGGCGCACCGTGCAGCGCAACCCGTCGGCTGCGGTCTTTCCCGGCGGCGAGGCGATGACCGCGCTCAGTGCCCGCGCCATCGGTGCCGTACGACGTCTCGATGCGGAGGCGGAGGCGGCTGCAGGCCCCGAGGCGGTGTGGGTCGCGGTCAGCCACGGTGACGTGATCAAGGCGATCCTGGCCGACGCGCTCGGCATGCACCTCGACCTGTTCCAACGCATCGGTGTCGACCCCGGTTCGGCGTCGGTGATCCGCTACACCGCGGCCCGGCCGATGGTGTTGGCCACCAACACCCACGAAGGGTCGTTGACCTGGACCGCGAAGCAGTCGGCGGCGATCGCCCGTGGCGACAGCGTCGTGGGCGGGGGTTCCGGTCCGCACCCGGAACATGCATAGGCTGGTGCCATGGCTCCGCGCGTCCACGCCTTCGATCCACCCGACCGGTTCGTGGTCGGCACTGTCGGCCCGCCCGGCCAGCGCACCTTCTTCGTGCAGGCACGCGAGGGTCGCCGGGTGGTCAGCGTCTCCTTGGAGAAGCAGCAGGTCGCCGTGCTCGCCGAACGCATCGGTGAACTGCTCGACGACCTGAGCACCCGTGACGACCTGAGCACCGTCGTACCCGTGCTGGCTCCGCACGACCTGGTCGACAACGAACCGCTCGACCAGCCGATCGAGGAGGAGTTCCGCGGCGGCACGATGACCCTGTCGTGGGACGCCGACGACGAGCGGGTGGTGATCGAGGTGTTCCCGTTCGACCCGACCACGTTGGAGATGGACGAGGACGACGCCGACGAGCCTGATCCCGAAGAGCTGCTGGTGGTGCGGATCACCGCGGCCGTGGCCCGGGTGTTCGTCGAGCGCGCGGAGACCGTCGTCGGTTCCGGACGGCCGTCGTGCCCGTTCTGCGGCGGGCCGATCAACCCCGACGGTCATCTGTGCGTGCGGGCCAACGGGTTCAAGCGCAGGTCTGCATGACCCTCGTGCAGCCGGCCGACCTGCTGGTCGGTGACATCGAGCTGCTGGGCCGGGTGATGCCGGCCTCCAACGCCACCTTCATCGGTCAGCTCGACGAACTCCAGATCGTCTACAAGCCGGTGCGCGGCGAGCGCCCGTTGTGGGACTTCCCCGACGGCACCCTGGCCGGGCGCGAGGTCGCAGCACATCTGGTTTCGGTGGCGCTCGGCTGGGACGTCGTCCCGCCGACGGTGCTGCGGGATGGTCCGCACGGGCCCGGCATGGTGCAGGCCTGGATGGAACCGGTCGACGACCAGGACCCGGTCGACCTGGTGCCGGTCGGTGCGGTGCCGAGCGGCTTCCTGCACGTGCTCGACGCACTCGACGCCGACGATCACCCGGTCGCGCTGGTGCACGAGGACGATCCCGCGCTGCGCCGGATGGCGCTGTTCGACGCGCTGGTCAACAACGGCGACCGCAAGGGCGGCCACATCCTGCCGCGTGCTGACGGTCATCGGTACGGCGTCGACCACGGGGTCGCCTTCCACGTCGACAACAAGCTCCGCACGGTGCTGTGGGGCTGGGGCGGCCAGCCGATCGATGACGACGAGCTCGCCACGCTTGCCCGCGTCGTACGTGACCAGAGCCTTCTCGATGAACTCCACCAACACCTGACCGTGGTCGAGGTGGAGGCGTTCGTACGACGTGGCGACCGTCTGGTCGCGACCGGCGCCTTCCCCGAACCGTCGCCGAACTGGCCCTCGATCCCGTGGCCCGCCTTCTAGTCGACTAGGCTCGCCACATGCGCGCGTGGTCTGCTCCTGAGGTTCCGTCCCTGCCTGTCCGTGGTCCTCAGGTGGTGGTCCACGACACGGCGACCGGGGCGAAGCGGGCGACCACGCCAGACGGCACGGCGCGCATGTATGTCTGCGGCATCACGCCGTACGACGCCACACACATGGGCCACGCCGCCACCTATCTGGCGTTCGACCTGCTCAACCGGGCCTGGCGCAGCGCCGGGCACGACGTGCACTACGTGCAGAACGTCACCGACGTCGACGACCCGCTGCTGGAGCGCGCCGACAAGGTGAAGGTCGACTGGCAGGAGCTCGCGGTTCGCGAGACCCAGCTGTTCCGCGAGGACATGGAGGCGCTGCGGGTGCTCCCGCCGGCGCACTACATCGGTGCGGTCGAGTCGATCCCGCTGGTGATCGCGCTGATCGAGCGGCTGCAGGCCACCGGTGCGGTCTATCAGGTCGAGACCGACCTCTACTTCTCCGTCACTGCCGACGGAGCGTTCGGTGGGGTCTCCGGGTTCGACCGCGAGGAGATGCTGACGCTCTTCGCCGAGCGCGGTGGCGACCCCGACCGTGAGGGCAAGCGCGACCCGCTCGACTGCGTGCTGTGGCGCGGCGAGCGTGAGGGCGAGCCGAGCTGGGACAGCCCGTTCGGCCCCGGCCGGCCCGGCTGGCACATCGAGTGCGCGGCGATTGCGCTGGAACACCTCGGCACCAACTTCGACGTGCAGGGCGGCGGCAGCGACCTGATCTTCCCGCACCACGAGATGTCGGCCGGCGAGGTGCAGGTGGCGCACCAGGGTGAGAAGTTCGCGCAGCTCTATGCCCACGCCGGCATGGTCGGTTATGCCGGACAGAAGATGTCGAAGTCGTTGGGCAACCTGGTCTTCGTCTCCGCGCTGCGGATGAGCGAGGTCGACCCGATGGCGATCCGCCTGACCCTGTTGCAACACCACTACCGCACCGACTGGGAGTGGACCGACGACCAGCTTTGGGCCTCGCTCGACCGTGCGGACCGTTGGCGCTCGGCACTTGCGAAGTGTGTCGGTGCGCCTGTTGCGCCGGTGGTCGAGGAGATCCTCGTCGCTCTGGCCGACGACCTCGATGCACCGCGGGCTGTCGCTGCGGTCGAGGCGTGGGTCGAGGCGACCCTGGCCGGTGACGAGTCCGACGCCGAGGCAGGCCGCAGCATGGCCGCCGTCCTCGACGCGGCGCTCGGTCTCGCACTCTGAGGCTCTTCGCTGCCTGAGCGCTGATCCGCGTCAGCGGTCGGTGTCGCGCCGCTTGAGGTAGCGCTCGAACTCGCGAGCGATCGCCTCGCCGGAGGCTTCAGGCAGGTCACTGGTGTCCCGGGCCTCTTCGAGCGCCCGGACGTAGTCGCCGATCTCTTCCTCCTCTTCGGCGAGCTCGTCGACGCCGCGCTCCCAGGCGCGGGACTCCTCGGGCAGGTCGCCGAGCGGGATGCCGGTCTCGAGCAGGTCTTCGAGGTGGCCGAGCAACGCGAGTGTCGCCTTCGGGCACGGCGGTTGCGCGACATAGTGCGGCACCGCGGCCCAGTAGGAGACCGCCGGCAGATCCACCGCAGTGCACGCGTCCTGGAAGACGCCGACGATGCCGGTCGGGCCCTCGTACGACGACTGCTCGAGGTCGAGCCGATCGATCAGTTCCGGTTCGCTCGCCGTCCCGGTCACCGGCAGGGGACGGGTGTGCGGAGTGTCGGCCAGCAGGGCTCCGAGGGTGATCACCATCTGCGCGCCGAGGTCGTCGCACGCCGCCAGCAGTTCCGCGCAGAACTGTCGCCACCGCATGTTGGGTTCGAGACCGCGGACCAGGATCACGTCGCGTTGCATGCCGGGCGGAGAGGCGATCGCGATCCGGGTGCTGGGCCAGGTCAGGCGTCGGTGCCCGTCGAGATCGGTGCTGACCATCGGTCGGTGCATCTGGAAGTCGTAGTAGTCGTCGGGGTCCACCGCGCCGACCACCCGCGCCTGCCAGACCTCCATCAGGTGGTCGACCACCGACGAGGCAGCGTCTCCGGCGTCGTTCCATCCCTCGAAGGCAGCGATCACCACCGGGTCGACCAGCTCGGACACTTCCTCGATCTCGATCACACCGCGAGCCTATCCCCGGGCCGTGTGTCACGAAGCGGATGTTGGCCCGCAACCGGGATCTGCGTCGTACACTTGGCGGCACCCGAGAGGCGTTGCAACGGGCCACGGCCCGCCACGCTCGGTGACATGCACCAAGGACGCCTTCCATGACGGAAGGTGACACCCATGACGGCTCCCACGCACTCTGACCCGCGCCCCGACGCGACGGAGCAGCTCAGCGAAGCGCTCCGGCAGCGGATCCTCGTCATCGACGGCGCGATGGGCACCATGATCCAGCGGCACTCGCCGACCGAGGCTGACTACCGCGGTGCTCGGTTCGCCGACTGGTCTCAGGACGTCAAGGGCAACAGCGACCTGTTGGTGCTCACCCAGCCCGACATGATCCGCTCCATCCACGAGGAATACCTCGCCGCCGGCGCCGACATCGTCGAGACCAACACCTTCTCGGCCACCACCATCGCCCAGGCCGACTTCGGCATGCAGGAGTTCGCCTACGAGCTCAACGTCGCGGGTGCCCGACTGGCCCGTGAGGCATGCGACCGGCACAGCACGCCCGAGCGGCCGCGTTATGTCGCCGGTGCGATCGGGCCGACCAACCGCACCGCGTCGATCTCTCCGGACGTCAACGACCCCGGCGCCCGCAACGTCTCCTACGACCAGTTGGTGACGGCGTACCACGAGCAGGCCAGCGGTCTGGTCGACGGCGGCGCCGACCTGTTGCTGATCGAGACGATCTTCGACACCCTCAACGCCAAGGCCGCGATCTTCGCCCTCGAGACGCTCTTCGAGGAGCGCGGCCGTCGCTGGCCCGTGATCATCTCCGGCACCATCACCGACGCGTCGGGGCGCACCCTGACCGGCCAGACCACCGAAGCGTTCTGGAACTCGATCCGTCACGTGCGCCCGTTGGCCGTCGGCCTCAACTGTGCCCTGGGCGCGGCCGAGATGCGGCAGTACGTCGCGGAGTTGAGCCGACTCGCCGACTGCTTCGTCTCCTGCTATCCCAACGCCGGTCTGCCCAACGCGTTCGGTGAGTACGACGAGACTCCGGACCAGATGGCGACGATCATCCGCGAGTTCGCCGACAGCGGTCTGGTGAACCTGCTCGGGGGTTGCTGCGGCACGACACCCGAGCACATCGGTGCAATCGCGGCAGCCGCCGAGGGTCTGGCTCCTCGGGTGCCGGCCACCCCTGAGCAGGCGATGCGCCTCTCGGGCCTCGAGGCGTTCAACATCACCGCCGACTCGTTGTTCGTCAACGTGGGTGAGCGCACCAACATCACCGGCTCCGCGCGGTTCCGCAACCTGATCAAGGACGGCGACTACGACACCGCGTTGACGGTCGCCTCGCAGCAGGTCGAGAACGGCGCGCAGGTGATCGACGTCAACATGGACGAGGGGATGATCGACGGCGTCGCCGCGATGGACCGTTTCCTCAAGCTGGTGGCGAGCGAGCCCGACATCAGCCGGGTGCCGGTGATGGTCGACTCCTCGAAGTGGGAGGTCATCGAGGCCGGCCTGAAGTGCATCCAGGGCAAGCCGATCGTCAACTCCATCTCGATGAAGGCCGGCGAGGACGAGTTCCGTGAGCAGGCACGACTGTGCCGCAAGTACGGCGCGGCCGTGGTCGTGATGGCGTTCGATGAGGAGGGGCAGGCCGACAACCTCGAGCGTCGCATCGAGATCTGCGACCGGGCCTACAAGATCCTGGTCGACGAGGTCGGCTTCCCGGCTGAGGACATCATCTTCGACCCCAACTGCTTCGCCCTGGCCACCGGCATCGAGGAGCACGCCAACTACGGCGTCGACTTCATCGAGGCGACCCGGTGGATCAAGCAGAACCTGCCCGGCGCGCAGATCTCCGGCGGCATCTCCAACGCGTCGTTCTCGTTCCGGGGCAACAACCCGGTCCGCGAGGCGATCCACGCGGTCTTCCTGTTCCACGCGATCAAGGCCGGCCTGTCGATGGGCATCGTCAACGCGGGTGCGCTCGTGGTCTACGACGAGATCGACCCCGAGTTGCGCGACCGCATCGAAGACGTCGTACTCAACCGTCGTGCCGACGCCGCCGAGCGGCTGCTCGAGATCGCGGAGCGGTTCAACAACAAGGGCCAGGAGCAGGACCCGGCGAAGGTCGACGAGTGGCGCTCACTGCCGATCCGGGAGCGGATCACGCATTCTCTGGTCAAGGGTCTGGATGCGTTCGTCCAGGACGACACCGAGGAACTGCGTGCCGAGATCAGCGCGGCCGGTGGTCGCCCGATCGAGGTGATCGAGGGTCCGCTGATGGACGGCATGAACGTCGTCGGCGACCTCTTCGGGGCCGGCAAGATGTTCCTCCCGCAAGTGGTCAAGAGCGCCCGCGTGATGAAGAAGGCGGTGGCCTACCTGCTGCCGTTCATCGAGGCGGAGAAGCAGCCCGGCGACGCCGACACCACCAACGGCACCATCGTGATGGCGACGGTGAAGGGCGATGTGCACGACATCGGCAAGAACATCGTCGGTGTGGTGCTGCAGTGCAACAACTACGAGGTGATCGACCTCGGCGTGATGGTGCCTGCCCAGAAGATCCTCGACACCGCCCGCGACGTCGGCGCCGACATGATCGGTCTGTCCGGCCTGATCACTCCGTCGCTGGACGAGATGGTCAACGTGGCCTCGGAGATGCAGCGTCAGGGCTTCCAGATCCCGTTGCTGGTCGGGGGTGCGACCACCTCGCGCGCGCACACGGCGGTCAAGGTGGACGGCAAGTACGACGGTGCCGTGGTCTGGGTCAAGGACGCCTCGCGCTCGGTGCCGACCGCAGCTGCGCTGCTCAGCCCGGACCAGCGGCTCAAGCTGCTGGCCGATCTCAAGGAGGACTACGACGCGCTGCGTGCGCGCCACGCGGCCAAGCACGACCGGCCGATGGTCACCCTCGAGCGGGCTCGCGCCAACCGACCGCAGATCGAGTGGGACGGCTACGTTCCACCGGTGCCCGCGCAGCCCGGCATCCACGTGCTGTCGGAATACGACCTCTCCGACCTGCGCGAGTTCATCGACTGGCAGCCGTTCTTCAACGCCTGGGAGATGAAGGGCAAGTTCCCCGACATCCTCAACAACCCGTCGACGGGTGAAGAGGCCCGCAAGCTGTACGACGACGCGCAGGCGATGCTCGACCGCGTGGTGGAGGAGAAGTGGCTGACCGCGAACGCGGTCTTCGGTCTCTTCCCGGCCAACGCCGTCGGTGACGACATCGAGGTCTACACCGACGACACCCGCACTCAGGTGCGGGCGATGCTGCACAACCTGCGCCAGCAGGGCGAGCACCGGGCCGGCGTACCGAACAAGTCGTTGGGTGACTTCGTCGCGCCGAAGGAGACCGGTCTGGCCGACCACGTCGGCGCGTTCGCCGTGACCGCGGGTCTGGGTTCGATCGAGCGGATCATGAAGTTCAAGGACGACCTCGACGACTACTCCGCGATCATGCTCGAAGCCCTGGCCGACCGGCTGGCCGAGGCGTTCGCCGAGCGCCTGCACCAGCGGGTCCGCACCGAGTTCTGGGGCTACGTGCCCGAGGAAGCCCTCGACAACGAGGCGCTGATCGCCGAGAAGTACCGCGGCATCCGCCCCGCCCCCGGCTACCCGGCCTGCCCGGAGCACACCGAGAAGAAGACGCTCTGGAAGCTCCTCGACGTCACCGCCAACACCGGCATCGAGCTCACCGAGGGCATGTCGATGTGGCCCGGCGCCGCCGTCTCGGGCTGGTATTTCTCCCACCCAGAGTCGCAGTACTTCGTCGTCGGCCGCCTCCAGCGCGACCAGGTCAGCGAATACGCCACCCGCAAGGGCTGGACCCAGCGCGAAGCCGAGCGCTGGCTCTCCTCCAACCTCGCCTACGAACCCGAAGACTGAGTGGGTGGTTGAACAGCGACGAAGGAGCGTGTCGAAACCACGAAGCACCCGTCCCAGGCCCGCGCTTCGGCAGGCCGATGTGACTTCTGAGGTTTCTGAGGCGTGATTGTTGCCGCCCCGACACGACCCGAACAATGGATGGTTGACGCCTAAACTAAACCCCTGTGCGCCATGAGATAGAAGTTGAAGTCCTCATTGACGGATCCGACGCAGTGCCCGCGACGATGCTCGACATGCATCTCACCCCCGAGGGCTCTTGGAACGCGTGGGTCTACCTGACGTCGACGGGTCGCAAGGCATGGGTTCCGATGACGCACGTCCGCGCTCGTCGGTGCGACAACAGCACGGTGGTGGTTCCCAGGCCGGCCAAGTCGGCCGACGCGCCGTGGGAGCAGAGCGCGTTGCGTGAGGCCGGGGGAGCCGAGTAGTCCCATGCCCTTGCACAGCGGACGATTGAGCACGCGCCGCATGAACGACGTGCACGTCACGAGATGATCGGACGAGCCGCCATGCGTGTCACGGTGCAGAGGGCGAAGGCAGGGCCTCACGGCGGCGGTCTAGTCCGGCACTGGTGGGTCCGACGACTCGAGGAGTACGTTCTGCGGTCGGGAGGGGACCAACGAAAGGTTCAACCGTGATCAGCAAGCACAAGTGGGCTGCGCGTGCCGCCGTTGTCGGCCTCTCCGCAACCCTTCTGACGGGCGTCGGCCTCAGTTCGGCCAACGCCGCGGGCAGCACCTGCACGCCGCCCGGTCAACGCCCGAACGGTCCGGTGACGACCCTCCTCGAGCCACTCCTCGGCTCGCCCGGCTACCCGACCAGTCTGCTGGGCAACGCCGCGTTCGCCGTCACCGGCGTGCTCGACCAGGTGGTGTGCCCACTGCTGCCCTAGCCGCACCTGGTGGCTCAACAACGCACTCAGGATGAAGGATCGATCCATGGCAAAGCTGGTGTTCGGGATGAATCAATCGCTCGACGGCTACGTCGACCACACGGCCTTCGAGCCGAGTCCCACGCTCTTCAAGCATTTCGTGAAGGAGGCGCAGACCCAGACTGGCTCGATCTATGGCCGCGAGATGTATGAGGTCATGCGCTACTGGGACGACGACGATGCCGGCTGGGACGCAGATGAACGGGCGTACGCCGAGGCCTGGCGCGCCCAGCCGAAGTGGGTCGTCTCGCGCACCTCGCCGCCGCTCGGCCCCAACGCCACGCTGATCTCGGACGACCTCGAGGCCTCGATCCGCGAGGTGAAGGCTGAGCACGACGGCGAGATCGAGGTGGCCGGTCCCAGCCTGGCCTACAGTCTCGCCGAACTCGGCCTGATCGACGAGGTCCGGATCTATCTGCACCCCGTCGTGATCGGTGGCGGCAAGCCGCTCTTCGCTGGACCCCTTCCGCGATTGCGGCTGGTCGCCCACGACGCGATGGGCGACGACGTACTCCGGTTGACCTACGTCCCCACGTGATCAATGGCCGTTACGCACCCGAGGCAGCCGAGGCACCCAGCCTGCCAAGATGAACCCATGGACATCACCCCACGCACCCACTCAGACTCTGTGGCCATTCGCGCCACGCCCGAGCAGATCTACGCGCTGGTCTCGGACGTCACTCGCACCGGCGAGTGGTCCCCGGTGTGTCAGGAATGCTGGTGGGACGAGGGCCACGGCCCGCGGGTCGGTGCCTGGTTCACCGGACGCAACTCGGAGTCTGGCCGCACTTGGGAGACCCGGTCGCAGGTCACCGCTGCCGAGCCCGGCAAGGAGTTCGGATGGGCGGTTGGCGAGGACTATGTGCGGTGGAGCTATCGCATCGAGTCGGGTGACCAGTCGGACGAGT
>JBEBTI010000032.1:0-20308 GCA_040393845.1 Nocardioides daejeonensis | reverse complement strand
GCGTACTCGAGCGGCCAGAAGTGCGTACTCGACGGGCCAGAAGTGCGTACTCGACCGACGGCGGGAGATTCGGGTGAAGTGCTGACGGCGACACGGCTGCACTGGTTGACTCTCCTCGAGTGCTCGAGGAGGTCGGTTGTACGTCGCCACGTCCGATCTTGACGCGCTCCAACTCGATCTCGGCGAGGGTCCGCAGAGCGTCATCAAGGTGCTGATCGCGCTGTTCCTGCTGGGGATCGCGCTCGACACCAAGGTGGCTGACCTGATTGCCGTGCTGCGGCGACCGCTCGTGCTCGTGGTCGGCGTCGCCACCCAGTTCTTGGTGCTGCCCGGATTGACCCTGGTGTTGTGCCGAGCACTCGACGTCGGCGGATCGGTGGCGTTGGGGATGCTGCTGGTCGCCTGCTGTCCGGCGGGGAACATGTCCAACCTGCTCACCCACCGGGCTCACGGCGACGTGGCCCTGTCGATCGCGATGACCACGTGCTCCAACCTGTTGGCAGTCGTCGCGACTCCGTTGGCGTTCGGCTTCTGGGCGAGCCGACATACGCCTGCCGATGCGCTGCTGCGCGACATCTCGCTCGACCCGGTGGAGCTGGGCATCGAGGTGGCGCTGCTGATCGGAGTGCCGTTCGCAGCAGGAGTGTGGTTGGCCGCGGTGCGCCCGCGCTTTGCTGCGCGGATGCGCCGGCCGGTGGAGATCGTCGTACTCGCGGCGCTGCTGCTGGTCGTGGTGACAGGGCTGGCTGCCCGTGGCTCGCTGATCCTCGACCACGTCACGGAGGTGGCCGTGCCGGCGATGCTGCAGAACGCGATGGTGCTGCTCGTCGGGTTCACGGTCGGCCTGCTGCTCCGGCTCGAACGGGCCGGGCTGCGCGCGATGACCTTCGAAATGGGGGTGCGCAACACGGCCCTGGCCCTGGTGCTGGCGCTGGCCTACTTCGGCCAACTCGGCGGAGTCGCGCTGGTTGTCGCGTTCTGGGCGCTGTGGGACGTGCTCACCGGACTGCTGCTGTCCACCTGGTGGCGCCGTACGCCGATTGCCGACGCCGACCCGGCGTCACCCCGCCGACCTCAGGAGCGATCGGGATGAGGCAGCACGGACCTCGGCATGTTGGGAGACCCGCGCTCGGCAAGGGTGCGGAGCACTGCACGGGTGGTCGCCACGGCATCGGCACCCACCTTGTCGGCAAGGTCCTGCTCGAAGACGTCGTGGTACGCCGCCGAACACGCCCGTGCGGACCGACCCCGATCGGTGACCTGCACCGCCCGGATCCGACGGTCACTCGTCTCCACCCGCTCCAGATAGCCGGCCGTCAGCATCGGATCGATCACCTTGAGGGCGCCCGGACTCGACATGTCGAGCCGGTCGGCCAGCTCACGCAGACTCAGGGCGTCGTCGCCCAACGTCCGCATCACCAGACCGTGCCGCACCGTGTAGTCGGGAAAGCCCGCATCGGCGAGATGCTGCGCGCGTCCATCGCGGAACACCACACCGGCGAGGTTGAGCAGTACCGCCAGATCGCTACGCCTGTCCGTCACGCTTCGAAGCCTATGAGATCCCGCCACCCAGGAGGCAACGGATGACCACCTCGGAGGACCGCGCTGTCATCGGCCGCACGACCGCTGACTCGACGCCGTACCACCCGCCCCGGCCCCAGCCCGCAGGCAGACCCAACGTGTTGGTGGTCCTGCTCGACGACGTCGGATTCGGCCAGCTCGGACCCTTCGGCGGAGAGATCGAGACCCCGAACATCGACCGCCTTGCCGGCGAAGGCCTGCGCTACAACCGTTTCCACGTCACCGCGCTGTGCTCGCCCACTCGGGCCGCACTGCTCACCGGCCGGAACCCGCACGCGGTCGGCGTCGGGTTCCTCGCCGACATGCCGACCGGCTACCCGGGATACAACGGCCGGATCCCTCGCTCCGCTGCCACACTGCCGCGCCTGCTCCGTGAGGCCGGGTGGTCCACGATGGCGGTCGGCAAGTGGCATCTGACGCCGCGCAACGACCGCACCGCTGCCGGCCCGTTCGACACCTGGCCCCTCGGCCAGGGCTTCGAGCGTTTCTACGGGTTCCTGCACGGTGATGCCAACCAGTGGACGCCGACGCTCTACCGCGACAACTCGCCGGTCGAGCCCCCGGCCACGCCGGAGGAGGGCTATCACCTCACCGAGGATCTGGTCGACGAAGCCTTGCGTCAGATGAAGGACCAGAAGCACGCAGCGCCGGACAAGCCGTTCTTCATGTACTTCACACCCGGCGTCGGTCATGCGCCGCACCAGGCTCCGCAGGAGTGGATCGATGCGTACGCCGGGCGCTTCGACGACGGGTGGGACGCAATTCGGGAACGGGTCTTCGCCCGGCAGGTCGCGGCCGACGTGGTGCCCGAGGGCACCGACCTGCCGCCGCGCCCCGACTGGGTGCAGGCCTGGGCGGACCTCAGTGCCGCGGAGCAGCGACTCTTCGCGCGCTATGCCGAGGCACACGCCGGCTTCGTCTCCCACTTCGATCACCACCTCGGACGGCTGCTCGACGGTCTGGAGGAGTTGGGCATCGCTGACAACACCATGGTGCTGCTCACCTCCGACAACGGCGCCAGCGCGGAGGGCGGCCGGGTCGGCTCGATCAACGAGCACCGGTTCGGGTTCAACGTCGACGACTCGCTCGAGGACAACCTGGCCACCATCGACCAGATCGGCGGCTGGCGGGGTTACAACCACTACCCCTGGGGCTGGGCGTGGGCCGGCAACGCGCCGTTCCACCTCTGGAAGCGTTACTCGTGGTTGGGCGGCGTACGCGTGCCGATGATCCTCAAGCCAGCAGGCGGAACGGCCGATGCCGGCGCCGTGCGTGAGCAGTGGTGTCACGCCGTCGACGTCGCGGCCACCGTGCTCGACGCCTGCGGTGTGGAACTGCCGACCGAGGTCGACGGCGTCGTCCAGCAACCCCTGGCCGGCGCGTCGCTGCTCGGCACCGTCGCGGACGCCGCGGCGCCGGCGCCGAGGAACACGCAGTACTTCGAGACCCTCGGCTCCCGCGCGATCATCCACGACGGGTGGAAGGCCACCACCGACCACGTGTCGACCGGCGTCACCGACGAGGAACTGATCACCGGCAGTCGTGACTTCGATTCCGACCGGTGGTGCCTCTTCCGGCTGGACGAGGACTTCTCCGAGGCGCACGACCTGGCCGACGAGCACCCCGAGGTGGCGGCTGCACTGGCCGCCAGGTGGGAAACCGAGGCGGAGGCCAACCAGGTCTTCCCGATGACCGACGGTCTCTACGGCCACCTGGCCGGGTTCGAGCCGCCGCTGTGGCGCGTCCCGGAGCGGCTCGTCGTACTCCCGGGCGGCAACCCGGTGGTCGACGAGGCGGTGCCGTCGCTCTCGATGGGTGCCCTTGTGGAGGCCGAGGTGATCGTGCCCGACGGCGGTGCGTCCGGTGTCCTCGCCGCGATGGGGGACTGGTCCAACGGCTGGGCTCTGGTGGTCATCGCCGGCTGCCCGCGCTTCCTCCTCAACGCGACCGGCACGCCGTACGCCGTCGCGACGGACACGGTGCTGACGCCCGGCGAGCACGCGGTCGGCTTCCGACTGGTCGGACCCGACGGGGTGCTGCTCGTCGACGGTGCCGAGGTGGCGCGGGCCCCGTTCGCCCAGGGCGTGGGCGCCAGCGGCATCCAGATCGGAGGAGGCGGGCTGCGTCTCGGTCACGACGTCGGCTTCCCCGTCGCCGACGACTACACCCCGCCGTTCCCCTGGGCCGGCAGGTTGCACCGGGTCACCTTCACCGGCGGCGCCGCGCTCGCCACCCGCGACGCCGAGGCCCGCAAGGCGCTCGTTCAGATGGTGGCCGCGCTGCGCGCCGAATGACGGCCGAGACGCCACTTCCGTCCCGACGAGGCGCCACTTCCGTCCCGCCGAGTGCGCACAATTGTTCACGTCGCAGTGGAACCAGCGGACCGCTGCGGACATGACAGGGTATGGAGAGCGCGCAGATCGGAGTGATTCCTCGGGTGGAGCACCTGGACGCAGAGTTGGTCGCCGAGTTGCGGAGCGGGAGCCCCGCGGCACTCGGCGAACTCTTCGACCGGTATGCCGACCGCGTCCACAACCACTGTTTCCGCCGCACCGCATCGTGGGACGCCGCCGAGGACGCCACCTCGACGACCTTCCTCGAACTCTGGCGGACGCGGGACCGTGCGGTCGAGTACGACGGGTCTGCGCTGCCATGGATCCTCGGGATCGCGACCAACGTGTGCCACAACAGCAATCGCAAACGACGACGGCACCTGCGCGCCGTCGAGCGGCTGCCCCGCGACGACACGACTCCTGACCACGCAGAGGCGGTGGCGGGTCGGATCGACGACGAACGCCGGATGGCGCGGATGCTCAGGGCGCTCGACGAACTCCCGCGTCGCGATCGCGACCTGGTCGCGCTCGTCGCGTGGTCCGGCCTCTCCTACGAGCAGGCAGCGGCCTCGCTCGACATCCCTGTCGGCACCGTGCGGTCGCGGCTCTCCCGAGCCCGTCGCCGGCTGGCCGACTCCGTCAACCGCACCCAGGAGTGAGCATGAACGAGCACGATCTTCCCGACGAACGACCGCTCGACGAATCCACCCGCGCCCGCATGCGTGCCGAACTGATCGCAGCAACCGCGCAACCCGAGCCTCGGCGTACCTCATGGGTCGCGCCGGTCGCCGCGTCCGTGGCAATGCTTGTCGTGGTCGGCACGACGGGTGCGTTGTTGGCGTTCGGAGGTGGCGACAAACCCGGAGGCGCCGAGGTCGGCCCTGCCGCCAACTCCGCCGACAACATGCCGCCTGACGAGCAGACCAGTGCTGGAGCCGGGTCGGAGCAGGCTACGACAAGCAGTCCCGAACCAGGCGCCGAGCGTGGTGAGAGCACCGCTGCCGACCCGCGCTCGCCCTTGCCGCCCGTGACGGCGGAGGACCCGAGCACCTGCGCGGCCGACGTGCGCAGCCACCTCGGAGAGGCGCGCGAGGTCGCGGCGATCGACTATGACGGCGGGCGGGCCAGCCTCTGGTACGCCGGTCCGGTGTGGGTGGTCTGCGACACCTGGGCGGCCGAAGCCGACGGTGGCAGCACCACCCTGATCGGGGCCCGCAAGGTGGACTCCCCGGTCGACAAGAGCACCTTCCAGATCAGCGAGAACCACTCGAACAACAGTTCGCAGTTCTTTGCCGCAGGCCCGGCGATCCCCGGCGTGGCCGCGATCGTCTACACCTTCCCCGACGGTCATGTCGCCGAGGCCGAGATGACCGATCAGATGTGGCTGATGACCTATCTGCCCACCGAGGGGCCGTTGGCATCCGGCCGTGCGCCGAGCAAGCCGGTCACTGTCAAGGTGACCCACGACGGCGGTCAGGTCGACGACTACACGCTCGAGTGGGGGCTCGACACCTGCGCCCAGGTCAACCACGGGTGCTGACGGCGTACCTCTGGTGTTTCGAGGCACTGGAAGCGGGGTCGCGACGGGGTTCCGCAATTGAATGTCGTTCAGTAGCATCGACGGGGTGAGCACACCAGAGCACCTTGCTGCGCCGACGCACGTCGACGTCCTGATCATCGGGGCCGGCCTGTCCGGCATCGGAGCCGCGGCGAAGTTGACGATGGAGCATCCGGAACGCAGCTACCTCGTGCTCGAGCGGCGTGCGGCCAGTGGCGGCACGTGGGACCTGTTCCGCTACCCGGGGATCCGCTCGGACTCCGACATGTTCACGCTCGGCTACCGGTTCAAGCCGTGGACCGATGATCGTGCGCTGGCCGACGGTGCCTCGATCCTGCGCTATGTCCGGGAGACCGCGCAGGAGTACGGCGTCGACGAGCGGATCCGCTACGACCAACACGTTCGCAGCGCCGACTGGGACTCCGAGAGCGCTCGCTGGACTGTCACCGTCGAGCAGGGTGACGAGACCGTCGCCTACACCTGCAACTTCCTGTGGTCGTGCAGCGGCTACTACGACTACGACGAGGGCTACACGCCGGAGTTCGCCGGCCGCGATCGCTTCCGGGGACAGGTCGTGCATCCGCAGGCGTGGCCTGCGGACCTGGACCACGCAGGCAAGCGGGTGATCGTGATCGGTTCGGGCGCCACTGCGGTCACGCTGGTGCCGTCGCTCCTCGCCCCCGACGACCCCGAACGCGCCGCGCACGTGACGATGCTGCAGCGCTCGCCGACCTACATCCTCGCGGTCCCGTCGAAGGATCCGGTCGCCAACCGTCTGCGCAGACTGCTCGGCCCGCAGCGGGCGTACGACGTCACTCGGCTCAAGAACATCACCCAGGCCAGCGCCCTCTACAGCGTGAGCCAGAAGCAGCCCAAACTGGTGCGTGCGGCGATCCGCAAGATGACCCAGAAGATGCTCCCCGCGGACTATCCGGTCGACGTGCACTTCAAGCCGACCTACGGTCCGTGGGACCAACGACTGTGCCTCGTCCCGGACGGTGACCTGTTCAAGGCGATCCGTCGCGGTGACGCCGACGTGGTCACCGACACCATCGACACCTTCACCGAAAAGGGCATCCTGCTGACTTCCGGCGAGGAGCTCGAGGCCGACATCATCGTGACGGCCACCGGACTCAACCTCCTTGCATTTGGTGGGATTGAGCTCTCTCTCGACGGCACGAAGCTGCCGTTGCCGCAGACGATGGCCTACCGCGCACTGATGCTCAGCGACGTGCCCAACTTCGCCTACACGATCGGCTACACCAATGCGTCGTGGACGTTGAAGGCCGATCTCGTGGCGGAGTTCGTTTGTCGCGTCCTCGACCACATGGACCGCACCGGCACGCGGGTCGTCGTACCCGGTCGTGATCCGGCGGTCAACGAAGAGCCGTTCATGGACTTCGAAGCCGGCTACGTCCTGCGTGCCCTGGACTCGCTGCCGAAACAGGGAGATGTCGAGCCGTGGAAACTCAAGCAGAGCTACTTCCACGACGTCCGCTCGATCCGCAAGGCCGACATCGCCGACGGGGTCCTGCAGTTCACCTGACCGTCGGGGTGGGGCAGGTCACGGGCCGGCGATGCATGAGTACGTCGTCTGGTCCGCTACCGTGGAGGCAATCGGTCCGACAAGTCTTGCCGCGGGCCGCCTGGCGCGATCACTGGTCGCGATCCCTCGAACATCGAGGCACTTTCCCCGCTCTCGCAGCGGATGAGTTTGGTGAGACACACACCAACGAAAAGATTTCTCTTGTCTGCAACGACTTTCGCCGATCTCGGCGTGCCCTCCGTGCTGTCCGAACTCCTTGCCCAGCGCGGCATCACCACCCCCACCCCGATCCAGGCAGCAACCCTGCCGGACTCCTTGGCCGGACGCGACGTCCTCGGCCGTGGCCGCACCGGATCGGGCAAGTCCTACGCCTTCCTGATCCCGATGGTCGCCCGGCTGAGCGCATCGGGTCGCAAGCCTCGCAGCGGTGCGCCTCGCGCCCTGATCATGGCTCCGACCCGTGAACTGGTCGGTCAGCTCGAGGAGGCGCTCAAGCCCCTCGCAGAGGCGACCAACCTCAGCACCCGCACGATCTTCGGTGGTGTCGGCCAGAACCCGCAGGTCCAGGCGCTCCGCAAGGGCGTCGACATCGTCATCGCCTGCCCGGGCCGCCTCGAAGACCTGATGAACCAGGGCCACTGCAACTTGGGTGACGTCGAGATCACCATCCTGGACGAGGCCGACCACATGGCTGACCTCGGCTTCCTGCCGGGCGTTCGCCGGATCATGGACAAGACCCCGAAGACCGGTCAGCGGCTGCTCTTCTCCGCGACCCTCGACAAGGCGATCGACGTCCTGGTCAAGCGGTTCCTCAACAACCCGGTGACCCACGAGGCAGACTCGGCGCAGTCGCCGGTCTCGACGATGAGTCACCACGTGCTGCACGTGCAGCGCGACCACCGCGTGCCGGTGCTGGTCGACCTGACCAGCGCGCCCGGTCGCACGGTGGTGTTCACCCGCACCAAGTACGGCGCGAAGGCGCTCGCGAAGCAGCTCAACAAGAACGGTGTTCCGTCGGTCGAACTGCACGGCAACCTGAGCCAGAACGCCCGCACCCGCAACATGGAGGCGTTCCACGAGGGACGGGCGACCACTCTTGTCGCCACCGACATCGCAGCTCGCGGCATCCATGTCGACGACGTGGCGTTGGTCGTGCACGCTGATCCGCCGGCCGAGCACAAGGCCTATCTGCACCGTTCGGGCCGCACCGCCCGCGCCGGCGCTGACGGCGCTGTGATCACGCTGATGACCGACGACCAGGTCAAGGATGTCCGGGACCTGACCCGTGCGGCGGGCATCAAGCCCAAGATCACCCGCATCGACGGGCCGGCACACCCAGTGCTCGTCCAGCTGGCCCCCGGTGTGCGCGAGACCCCCGGTGGCATCGTCTTCGACGTCGCGCCCCAGGGCGGTTCGTCGTCCGGCGGTTCCTCCCGCGCCGGTGGTGGTCGCAGCCGTGGTCGTCGACGTTCGGGTGGCCCCTCCGTGGCAAGCGGTCAGGGTGGTCAGGGCGGTCGCAGCTCCCAGGGCGAGGCGCGTGGCGGTCAGGGTGGCGGCCGCTCGCAGGGCGGCCGTGCCAAGACGGGCCAGTCCGCCAGCGCCGGCCAAGGTGGTCAGGCGAAGGCGGGTGGCCAGTCACGCAAGCCAGCCGGCCGCCGTACCGGCTCGGGCGGCGGCACCTCCGCCGGTCGCGGTCACAGCGCCGCGAGCTTCAGCGGTCGTCGCTGACCTCTCGCAAGCTCTCGACGTCCTGCGTCACGGTTGCTCCGGCAGCCGGGGCGCAGGACGTCAGTGTTTTCCGACAACCAGTCGACCCGCCGTACGCCGCTCTGCCACACGGTTCGATGTGCATTGAGTGTCGTCGTACGACGGATTCCCAGCCCTGGGCGCACATCGAGCACTCAGGCGGCAGCGCGTCGCCTCAGGCGCCACAGTCGTACGGCGATCCACCCCGGCAGCAGCACTGCGGCGAACGCAAGCAGTGTCAGAAGCACCTTTCGCTCGTCACTCATCGGCCAGTCCGGCTCGGGCGCGTCGATCGGTGGTTGGTCGGCCAGATCGGTGGCAACGCTCAACGGGTCACTGAGGTTGTCGGCTGAGTGCGTCAGGGTTCGGACCCCACCGCGCAGGTTCTTCGTCTGGACCGTGAGTGTGTTCTCGCCGGCCGCGGGGGTCACCACTGCGACCAGTGAGCCCTGCGGGGAGAAGCCGACCGGCGCCACGGAGTGCGCTTCGCCCAACCCGTTCCACGCCTCGAACCTGCCTGCAACGGTGCCGGAGTCCGGACCCGTCCCGACCAGTGCACGCGAACTGACGTCGATGTGCACGACTCCGGTCCCGAGGTCCTCGCCATACCCGGTCGACCCGGTGCCGACGACCAGGTCGTTCCCGTCCCGGGTCAGGGTCGCGCTGGTCCAGCCGTTGCCGTCGACACCGGCCAGCCTCCACGACGCTTCTTCACCCCGATCAGTGAAGGCCCACAAACGCCGGTTGCCGAGGTAGAAGACTCGGCCAGTGTTGTCGACGGTGACGGCATCAGAACCACGACTTCCCTTCTCCACCACGAAGTTGGTGGAGACCAGGGGCGTGCCGTCGAATGCGATCGCTCCGACATTGACCACGGGTCCGCGTGAACTCCAACCGCCGTCCTCCCACGACACCACCTCATCTCCCAACCAGCCGAGTCGGGTGCCGTTGGGGGACCAACTGAGCTCTTCGATCCGGATCGGGCGTTGGTTTCGGCCCGTGAGCGTCACTCGATCGACAGCGCCGGAGCGCAGGTCGACGACGGCCACTCCGGCTCGGGTCTCGGAGGTCGTGGTGCCGCTGACGACCCAGGGATAGGCGATCCTCCAGCCGTCCGGGCTGACAGTGATCGGGTCGCCGAGTGCGAAGTCGTCTGTCACGTCCGGCAACACCGGTAGCCAGTGGCGACCCGTCTCTGCCGACACCACCACCGGCAACAAGCCAGGGCGGGATCGGACAATGCCGACGCGGCCGATTCGCTCGAAGCCAGTGTCCGGCGCCAAGCTTCCATGGGCGCCGTCGTCGGCGTGCCATTGTGCAGCCGGACCCGTGGGCGAATGGACGACAGTCGACAATGCACCCTCCGGGGCGAGCGGCGTCCCCGCAGGATCCGGCGGGATCCACACCCGTCCCAGCAGGGCGATTGCACCGACCACGGCCAACACCACGATCGAAGCCGCGACCCACTGCACCTGTGCCGAACGACGTGTCGCCCGGCCCCGCTGCCACAGGTCAGATCCCAGCGGTGCAAGGGGTTCGGCATCGGCGAGGTCATGCAGGGCGTTGCGCAGGTCGGTCATGTCGTCCTCCCGATCAGTTCGGCGAGGTGGGGTGCTCGGTCGCGCAGCCGTGCCAGGGCTTGGCGAGTCGTGGACTTCACCGTGCCGGGCGAGACCCCGAGCACCTTGGCGGTCTGCACCTCGGTCAGGTCTTCATAGAAGCGCAGGACGAGCACCGCTCTCTGCTTCGCGGTCAGTCGGTCCAGCGCAGCACGCAGCGCGACACGCGAGTCGGGGCCGTTGGCGACGGCAGGGACGTCGTTCCTCAGCTCCTGCTCGGTGAAGCGGAGTCGCCGCCAGCGTGACACGTTGGCGGTGAAGATGCTGCGCCGCACGTAGGCCTCGGGCGAGGTGTGGATCCGCTCCCACCGGCCGGCCGCCGCCATCAGTGCGGTCTGCACCAAGTCCTGGGCGAGATGGTGGTCGCCGGTGAGCAGGTACGCCGAACGCTGCAGTGCCGCACCGCGGGTCGCCACGAACTCCTCGAACCCGTCCTTGTCAGCTGAGAGCACGCCCACCTCCTTCACCCTCCCTGACGCACACTGGCACCGGTTCGGGGGGCACCAGCCGTCGGAAATCCTCAGCGGCCGATCCGCCACGCGTCGTACCGTCTCACCTCGGCAGGTCGTGCGCTTCGCGATAGCGGCGTACGACGTCGCTCGGCACCCTGCCCTTGGGTGAGACCTCGATGCCCGTCCCGCGGGCCCATACCCGGATCTCGGCAGGCGTCGGCTCCTTGGGCGGTAGGTCGGCGCCCGAGGCGAAGGCCGCGACCCGCGCATCCGCCAGAGCATCGTCGTGCGCAGCAGCGACCGCGGCCCCGAGGAAGCGGAAGGCCCACTCCTGAGCCAGCTTGCGGTTGTCGCAGAAGATGATCGGCACGGTAGGGAAGCTCACTTGACATTCGGCGACGCCCTCAGCGATCACCGACGCCCGCACCACGTCGTGGGCCAGCACGCCGGAGTAGCGCTCCTCCACGACGAGCGCGGCGCGAGGCAGTGCGGCGAGGTCAGCGAGCTGGTACTTCAGCTTGCCGGTCGTCATCGACGACACCAGGTCGCCGGCGCTCTTGCGCTCGACTGCGGCGACCACCCGACCGTCGTGCTCGACGGCGTAGTCGCCGGCCGCCAGCGGACCGACGCGGGTGGTGACCTGTTGCTCGCCGAACTTCCACGCATAGCGCTCGTGGCTGTCGATGATGATCTCGAGGTCGCTGAGTCCGGATGCCCTCGCTGTCGGTGTCGAGACGCGTGGCCGGGCCTGCTTCGTGGTGCGCGCCGACTGCCAGAAGACCGCCTCGCGGCCACCTCGCACGTTGGTGAGCACGAACTGCGAGCGGTTCTCGCGTCCTCGCTCCAGCACGAGGTCGATCGCCGCACCACGGCGTACGCACGAGCGCACCAGCAGTCGCTCCAGGATCTCGGCGTCCTCGGGCCACTCCTCGACCCGGTGGCAATAGACCTTCGCGGTGCGCGGCCAGGCCTCCCGCGCCTTGAGCACGATCGAGCGGTCCGGCAACGGAACCATCAGCACGTAGGGCAGCGTGGAATCCTCGTCGGGATTGCGCGCGATGACGAACTCGCCGGGCATGGCGCCGAGTCTGGCACAGCAGGACCGGCGGTGGGCGACACGCCGTACCTTGCCCAAGGGCGGGCTTCGATGTGCGCCGAGGGTCCGTCATACCGCGAGATTCCAGCTCAGGGCGCACATCGAACCGTCACGAGCGCAGGGGTACGGCGGGTCGCGGTTGCCAGGGTCTGTGGATGAGCGGAGGCGAAGCCGGCCGGCACGCGGCAGAGTCACGTCATGACCGAATCGCTGGTGCCCGGGGTTGGCTGGCATCGCATGCATCCTCCGCCGCGCCTCGGGCGACCTGCGCTCGTGCGGCCGGTGCCGGTCGATCCGAGCGGGAAGTCCGGGCCCACCCGAGGAGCGAGTCGCAGCCCGAGGTGGCGACACACGGGCATCGGCCTGTTCGTGCCCGTCGACGCCGAGTTCACCCAGCCTGCGCAACGGATCCTTGAGGCGACGGGCGCCATGGTGCGCCCGTGCGTCGTCACCGGATGGGCAAGCCTGCACCTCGCCGGCGCCCGCTGGTTCGAAGGCAGCAACGAGTACGGCGGTGAACTGCCGGTGCCGCTGCGCGTCGGCCCCCATCGCCGGGCGACCACGGCGCCCGGGATCACCGTGGACCGTCGTCGGGTGTTGCCGGGCGAGATCGTGATGCGCCACGGGATTGCTTGCCTCAACGTGCATCGGTCACTCCTCGACGAGGTGATCCGGCGAGGCGACCTGCGGCAGGCAGTGGCCGCGATCGACATGGTGTTGTTTGCCGAGCTGACCACCTTGGCCCGGTTCAGGGCGTGGCTCGACACGGTGCCGCGCACGCCCGGCCTGCCGTTGGTCCGAGCCGCCTGCAGCCTGGCCGTCGAGGGTGCGCAATCACCTCAGGAGACGGCGTTGCGTCTGCTCTGGCAACTCGATGCTCGGTTGCCCCCACCCCGCAGCAACGTCGACCTGCACGGGGAGAACGGCGCGTTCCTCGGCCGCCCCGACCTGGTCAGTCCCGAGCTTGCTGTGCTCGCCGAGTACAACGGCGCCCACCACCTCGACGTGCGCAGGCATCGCCGCGACCTCACGCGCGACGACGGGTTCCGCAACCACGGGCTGCAGGTGGTCTCGGTCGTCGCAGGTGAGCTGCGCCGGCCGGAGCTGGTCGTCGCGCGCCTGCATGCCGCCGTACGCCGCGCCCAGGAGTCCGAGGTGCCCGCCCGGTGGGTGTTGCACGGTCCGAGCGGCCCACCGCCTGACCTGGATGCCCGGTTCGAGAGCTGGGCGTCGCAGCTGAGCAGAGCTCGACGCAAGGCGGCGTACGACGACGCGCCGACCACCGCCCAACCTGACGGTCTCGATGTGCGCTGAGGGTCGTCGTACGGCGAGATCTCAGCCCTGGGCGCACATTGAAGACGTCGTGGCCGCACGGCACGGCGTGTCGCCATCAACCGATCAGGAGGCACTCTCGACGCGGAACGGGTGGGCCGGGTAGACGCCGAGGATGGTGAGTTCGGTGGTGAAGAAGCCCAACTCCTCCAGTGCGCGGTCGAGTGCGGGGTCGGAGGGGTGGCCCTCGACGTCGGCGAGGAACACGGTGGCGGTGAATTCGCCGTCGACCATGTAGGACTCGAGCTTGGTCATGTTGATCCCGTTGGTGGCAAAGCCGCCGAGCGCCTTGTAGAGCGCGGCCGGGAGGTTGCGCACCCGGAAGACGAAGGTGGTGACGATCAGCTCGTCCGACGGTTCGGGGACCTGCGACTCCCGCGCGAGGATCACGAAACGCGTGGTGTTGTGGGCCTCGTCCTCGACATCGGACAGCAACGTCTCGAGCCCGTAGACCTCGCCGGCAAGGGCGGGCGCCAGCGCTGCGCGGGACGGGTCGTTCCACTCGGCGACCTCGCGTGCTGCGCCGGCGGTGTCACCAGACGTGACCGCGGCATAGCCGTGTCGGCCGATCATCTGGCGGCACTGGCCCAGCGCGTGCACGTGGCTGTAGACGGTCTTGATCGTCTCCAGCGTGGCGCCCGGTACGGCGAGCAGGTCGAAGTGGATCGGCAGGAAGTATTCGCCCACGATGTGCAGGCCCGACCGCGGCAGGAAGTGGTGGATGTCGGCCACCCGGCCGGCGATCGAGTTGTCGATCGGGATCATCGCCAGGTCGACGGTACCGTCCTGGACGGCAGCGAGCGCCGCCTCGAACGACGCGCAGGGCACCGGCTCCCAGTCGGGGAAGACGTCGCGGATCGCGATGTCGGAGTTGGCGCCGGGCTCGCCCTGGTAGGAGATCTTCTTCGCACTCACCACCCCATGTTCGCAGCCTGGGGAGCGGTGTCCCACCTCAGGCGGCACCCGGCGTACTCTGACCCCTGTCGCCGACCCCTCACGTGTGGTCGGCCGAGGTCTTAGTCGAGAGCCGAGGTACGCCGCGCATGTCCCTTCCCGCGCCCGTTTTCACCACCGCTGGATCCACCGACCCGCAGGCGCCACTGGTGGTGTTCTTCCACGGGATCGGCGAGGACGAGTCCACCATGCAAGCGGTCGCCGAGACGCTGCCCGACGTGGCGGCGTACGTCTCGCTGCGCGGGCCCTACCAGGTCGGCCGCGGACACAACTGGTTCCGGCAGGTCGACGGCCGAATCGACCAGGACTCCTTCACCGAGGCGATGCAGTGGTTCAGCACGTGGCTGGACGAGGTCGCGCCCGAAGGCCGCGCGGTGATCGTGGCCGGCTTCAGCGCCGGTGCCGCGATGGCGGGCACGCTGGCATTGGAGCACCCGGAGCGGTACGTCGGTGCTGCAGTCCTGTCCGGCGCGTTGCCGTTGGAGCCGCGTGGCCTCGGCACGCCGGGTCGACTGGCCGGGCTGCCGGTCTTCCTCGCCCAGAGCGAGCAGGACCTGGTGATCAAGCCCGAGTACACCCGCGACACCTGGGACTACCTGGTCTCCGAGTCCGGTGCCCCGGTGCTGGCGCGTCGTGACCCCGGCGGTCACGAGGTCAGCGCGGGCACTGCCGAAGAACTGGGTGACTGGATCACGCGTCGTCTCCAGCACCTCGAGTCATCGGGCCGGGCTGCCGTCGGCGTACCGGATTCGGTCACGTGGGCGGGCCTTCCCGATGGTCTGCCGACCCGGGCGGGCGGTCGCCCGTTGGTCAGTTGGGCCTACCCCCAGCAGCAGTTCTCCGACCAGGCCGACGCTGATCTGCACGACGCGCTCTTCGCCCGGATCGAGGCATTCGACGGCGTGACCGTCGGCGAGTCGCGGGTTGCCGTGCCGGGCTCGCGGGCCTTCTTCCTCATCGATGCCGCCGGACCGGCAGAGGCATTCGTGGTCGCGAAGGACGGCGAGTTCGCCCACCTGCACCCGCTCTATGACACCTCCCTGCACCTGGTGCTGCCAGTCGACCTCGCGGCTGACGCGATCGCCAAGGGCTGGGCCCAGCCGCACATGCACGCCGGCACCCGCAAGGCCCCCGGTTTCGTGCTCGTCTACGGCCCGCGCACCGAGGCGGAGCTGGACATCGTGACGGCGATCGCCGACGCGGCGCGTCGTCACGCCGGCGGCGCCTGAACGGCGCTCACTCCTCGGGCGGCTCGACGACGAGCCGCTCGATCCGACCCCGCAACGCCTGGGTGACGGCCTTCTCGTAGGTCGTCACCAGGGCCGCGGTGGTGATCGGCTTGATCGCCTCGACGGCCTGACGCAGGTCCTCGGGGCTGGCGCCGGAGGCGCGGTACGCCGGCCAGACCAGGTCGTGGAAGATCTCGTTGAGGCGCTCCGCGATCGCGGTGGCGTGTTCGACGTACACGTCGCGCGCCGCGGTGGCTGCCTCGATCGGGTAGTTGAACTCGATGAGCTTGAAGCATGAGTCGAGGTGTCCGACGGTCACCTCGTAGTCACCTGCCTCCCGCGCGACGAGGGCATCCAGGGCAAGGAGTACGTCGATCTCGCGCTGCGAGAGCGTGCGTCCGGCTCGTTCGTCGAGCTGGGCCTTGGTCATCGTCTCGGGGTGTTCGGCGGTCCACGGCGCGAGCAGCGTGCGGTGCAGTGCTATCGCCTCCGGCGTGGCGTCCTCCGGCACGCGGTCGACGTACCTCTCGATCGCAGCAAGGGTGAAGCCGTGTGACTGGAGTTCACGCACCAGCTCGAGCCGGGCCACGTGCACATCGGTGTAGAAGCCCTGCCGACCGCGCTTGATCGGCGGTGGCACCAGGCCACGCGTGGTGTAGAAGCGCACGTTGCGCACGCTCATGCCGACCCGTGCGCACACCTCGTCGAGGGTGAGCTCCCCGGGCACCTCGGCCGACTCGGACGTGGCGGTTGTGGAGTCCGCGGACATCACACCTCATCTCCATGACTCAGGTCACATCTTGACGTTGCTGACACCAATAGTGTCACAATCGTGGGGAGGCGGTCGTAGCCTGACGTCCGCACTTCTCGATCCGACTCAAGGGATGGTCATGGCAGAAGCATTCGTGTACGACCACATTCGCACTCCTCGTGGCAAGGGAAAGAAGACCGGCTCACTCCACGAGATCAAGCCGATCGACCTCGCAGTCGGTCTGCTGGAGGAGATCCAGGTCCGCAACCCGGGTCTCGACCCGCAGCGCGTCGACGACGTCGTGCTGGGCGTGGTCTCCCCGATCGGTGACCAGGGCGGTGACATCGCCAAAACCGCCGCAATCAAGGCTGGTCTCCCCGACACCACTGCCGGCGTCCAGCTGAACCGCTTCTGCGCTTCAGGTCTCGAGGCCGTCAACCAGGCGGCATCGCGGGTGCGGGGTGGGTTCGAGGACCTGATCTTCGCCGGTGGGGTCGAGTCGATGAGCCGTGTGGGCATGGGCT
Source organism: Nocardioides daejeonensis (assembly GCA_040393845.1). GTDB lineage: Bacteria > Actinomycetota > Actinomycetes > Propionibacteriales > Nocardioidaceae > Nocardioides > Nocardioides daejeonensis_A. Next base: position 3,587 of record JBEBTI010000032.1, on the reverse strand, counting down.
CCGACGGTGGCGCCTGGGCCTCCGACCCCGACACCGCCCTCAAGACCGGCTTCGTCCCCCAAGGCATCGGCGCCGACCTGATCGCCACCCTCGAGGGCTGGAGCCGCGAAGACGTCGACGCGTTCGCCGCTGAGTCCAACGCACGCGCTGCGAAGGCCTGGGCCAACAACTACTTCGCCAAGTCGGTCGTGCCGGTCAAGGACCTCAACGGCCTGACCGTGCTCGACCACGACGAGTTCATCCGCCCCGGCACCACGGTGGAGAGCCTGTCGTCGCTCAAGCCGAGCTTTGCCGACATCGGCCGTGACGCCGGCTTCGACGACGTCGCCCTCGAGAAGTACCACTGGGTCGAGCGGATCAACCACGTGCACCACGCAGGCAACTCGTCGGGCATCGTCGACGGCGCGGCACTGATGGCGATCGGCTCCGAGCAGGTCGGCACCGACCTCGGCCTGACCCCCCGCGCGCGGATCGTGTCGGCCGCGGTCTCGGGCGCGGACCCGACGATCATGCTGACCGGTCCTGCCCCGGCCGCCCGCAAGGCGTTGGCCAAGGCAGGGCTCGAGGTCAAGGACATCGACCTCTTCGAGATCAACGAGGCGTTCGCCGCTGTCGCGATGCGGTTCATGCGCGACATGGACATCACCGCCGACATCACCAACGTCAACGGTGGCGCGATCGCGATGGGTCACCCGCTCGGCGCGACCGGCGCGATGATCCTCGGCACGCTGATCGACGAGCTCGAGCGTCGCGACCTCAAGCGTGGCCTCGCCACGCTGTGTGTCGGTGGCGGCATGGGCATCGCCACGATCGTTGAGTTGGTCTGAGCGATGCGAAGGCCAACTGATGGTGGCTGGGCAAGCGGCACGGCTGAGCCTGCAAAGCCGTGACCCGCGTGCCGAAACCTCAGTGAGGCGACAGCGCAACGCATCCCGCGCCGTACCCCGGCGTGACATCCCGAAGACTTTGACTGCAAGGAAGCGACATGACTGAAAACCAGACCGCGGTCCGCTACGAGCGCGACGCAGACGGCATCGTCACCCTCACGCTGGACGACCCGACCGCCAGCGCCAACACGATGAACGAGCTCTACCAGTCCTCGATGGAGGCGGCAGTCGACCGTCTCTATGCCGAGGCCGACGACGTCACCGGCGTCGTGATCGCCAGCGCGAAGAAGACCTTCTTCGCCGGCGGCAACCTCAAGAACATGGTGCAGGCCACCAAGGCTGAAGCCCAGGCGATCTTCGAGATGGCCGAGGGCGTCAAGGCGGGTCTGCGCCGCCTCGAGCTCTTCCCGCGCCCGGTCGTGGCTGCGATCAACGGTGCGGCTCTCGGCGGCGGCTTCGAGATCTGCCTCGCCACCAACCACCGCATCGCGGTCGACGACAACTCCGTCAAGCTCGGTCTCCCGGAGGCCTCGCTCGGCCTGCTGCCCGGCGGCGGCGGCGTGACCCGCGTCGTACGCCTGCTCGGTCTGCAGTCGGCGCTGATGGACGTGCTCCTCCAGGGTCCTCAATTCAGCCCGGCGACGGCCAAGGCCAAGGGTCTGATCGATGAGCTCGTCGCCACCCGCGAGGAGCTGGTCCCGGCCGCGAAGGCGTGGATCACCGCCAACAAGGACAACGCCGAAGCCGCCCAGAACCCGTGGGACCGCAAGGGCTACAAGATGCCCGGCGGTACGCCGTCGTCCCCGGCTCTCGCAGCGTTCCTCCCTGCCTTCCCGGCGATCCTGCGCAAGCAGCTCAAGGGTGCGGAGTTCCCGGCGCAGAAGGCGATCCTGTCGGCTGCCGTCGAGGGTGCCCAGGTCGACTTCGACACCGCGTCGCGGATCGAGTCGCGCTATCTGACCAAGCTGATTGTCAACCAGCAGTCGAAGGACATGATCCAGGCGTTCTTCTTCGACATGCAGGCGATCGCCTCCGGCGCACAGCGTCCGTCGGGCCCGGCCAAGTACAAGGCCGCCAAGGTCGGCGTGCTCGGTGCCGGCATGATGGGCGCGGGCATCGCCTACGTCTGCGCGAAGGCTGGCATGGAGGTCGTGCTCAAGGACGTCGAGCAGGCCAGCGCCGACAAGGGCAAGGCCTACAGCGCCACCATCATCGACAAGCAGATCGCCAAGGGTCGCAGCACCGAGGAGAAGAAGGCCGAGTTCCTCGGGCGGATCCTGCCGACCACGGACGCGGCCGACCTCAAGGGTTGTGACCTCGTCATCGAGGCCGTCTTCGAGGACGTCGCGCTGAAGCAGAAGGTGTTCGCCGAGATCGCCGAGCACGTCAACCCCGACGCGCTGCTGTGCTCCAACACCTCCACCCTGCCGATCACCGAGCTGGCCGGTGGCATCGACCGCCCGGCCGACTTCATCGGTCTGCACTTCTTCTCGCCGGTCGACAAGATGCCGCTGGTGGAGATCATCCGCGGCAAGGAGACCTCCGACGAGGCGCTCGCCAAGGCGTACGACGTGGTGCAGCAGATCCGCAAGACCCCGATCGTGGTCAACGACAGCCGCGGCTTCTACACCTCGCGGGTGATCGGCTACATGGTCAACGAGGGCATGGCGATGCTCGCCGAGGGCGTGGCGCCGTACACGATCGAGCGGGCCACCACCTCGGCCGGCTACCCGGCCCCGGTGCTGCAGCTCTCCGACGAGCTCAATCTGGAGCTGATGGGCAAGATCGCCAAGGCGACGCGCGAGGCCGCCGAGCGCGACGGCACCGTCAACCCCGAGCACCCGGGTGTTGCGGTCGTGGAGAAGATGCTCGAGCTCGGTCGCCCGGGCCGTCTGCGCGGTGCCGGCTTCTACGACTACACCGACGGCAAGCGCGGCTCGATCTGGTCGGGCCTGGCCGAGGTCTTCCCGGTCGCCGCCGAACAGCCCGACATCCAGGACGTCCGCGACCGGATGCTCTTCGCCGAGGCGCTCGAGACCGCGAAGTGCTTCGAGGAGGGTGTGATCACCTCCTCGGCCGACGCCAACATCGGCTCGATCATGGGCATCGGCTTCCCTGCCAACACCGGTGGTGCGGCCCAGTTCATGACCGGCTACGAAGGCGCCGACGGCGAGATCGGCCTCAACGCCTTCCTCGCCCGTGCGGACGAGCTCGCCGCCAAGTACGGCGACCGGTTCCGCGCCACCCAGTGGCTGCGCGACCTCGCCGCCAGCGGCGGTAGCCTCCCCGCCTGACCGGCGTACGCCCCTGACCAGGGCCTGACCCGGACGGCCCTGACCAGGGCCGGAAGCGGACGGCGTGACGTAAGCCTTGACGTGGCAAGTCGCGTCGGGGACTGACACAACGGATTGAAGAAGGGCCTCGGAGCCAGTGCGGACTGGCCCCGAGGCCCTTTTCCGATTCCCGAACTGCAAGTCAGGTACGTCGACCTTGGAGTTGCGCACCCCGAACTGCAAGTCAGGTACGTCGACCTTGGAGTTGCGTACGCCGACCTTGGATTCCAGCGCGAGCAAATGGCGGTTGGCCTCGACTCCCAGTTCGGCGTACGCACCTTGCAGTTGGGGGTACGCACCCCACAGTTCGGCGTACGCGCCTTGCAGTTGGGGGTACGCGCCTTGCAGTTCGGGGTCAGGAGGTGGT
>JBEBTI010000031.1:0-20686 GCA_040393845.1 Nocardioides daejeonensis | reverse complement strand
GCAGGCGGGCACCTGACCCACGGCTTCCGGCCCAACATCAGCGGCAAGATGTTCCACCAGCAGCAGTACGGCACGGATCCCGAGACCGGCCTCCTCGACTATGACGCGGTGCGCGCCAAGGCGAAGGAGTTCAAGCCGCTCGTGCTCGTCGCCGGCTACTCGGCCTACCCGCGCCGGGTCAACTTCGCCAAGATGCGCGAGATCGCCGACGAGGTCGGCGCGGTGCTCATGGTGGACATGGCGCACTTCGCCGGGCTGGTCGCTGGCAAGGTCTTCACGGGCGAGGAGAACCCAGTTCCCTACGCCCACATCACCACCACCACGACCCACAAGTCGCTTCGCGGCCCCCGTGGTGGTCTGGTGCTCGCCCAGGAGGAGTTCGCGGCCGACGTGGACCGCGGTTGCCCGATGGTGCTCGGTGGCCCGCTGTCCCACGTGATGGCAGCGAAGGCGGTCGCGCTCGCCGAGGCCCGCAAGCCGGAGTTCCAGGGCTATGCACAGGACGTCGCGGACAACGCCAAGTCGCTCGCTGAGGGCTTCACCAAACGCGGAGCGCGCCTGGTCACCGGGGGAACCGACAACCACCTCGTCCTGCTCGACGTCACCAGCTTCGGTCTGACCGGTCGGCAGGCCGAGTCGGCACTGCTCGACGCGGGCATCGTGACCAACCGCAACTCGATCCCGGCCGACCCCAACGGCGCGTGGTACACCTCGGGCATTCGCTTCGGCACGCCGGCCCTCACCACCCGTGGCTTCGGTGGCGACGACTTCGACCGCGTGGCCGAGTTGGTCGTGGGAGTCCTCTCCGACACCCAGCCGGGCACCACCAAGGCCGGCGGTGCGTCCAAGGCTTCCTACGTGCTGGCGGACGGTGTCGCCGAACGCACTCGCGCTGCATCCGCCGAGATGCTCGACAAGCACCCGCTCTACCCGGGCCTCGATCTGGCCTGACGGCGCGCACGGCGGTGTGGCGAGGCGCCGGCGGAGGCCGGCGCCGTGCCATGCTTGCGGCGTGGACGAGACGAGCGGGGAGCGCCTGACGGGCAGTGCCCTCGGGACGATGTCCCTCCCGGACCGCAAACGGTCACCGTGGTGGGAGTTGGGCCGCCGGCTGCTTCTGGCGCTGTCGATCCTCTTCGGGATCGTCGTGCTGGTCTGGTTCGACCGCGAGGGATACCGGGACAACAGCAATCCTGCGGATCCGATCGGTCTGATCGACGCGATCTACTACACGACCGTTTCGCTGAGCACGACCGGGTACGGCGACATCACGCCGTACACCGATCAGGCTCGGCTGATCAACGCCCTCGTTGTGACCCCTGCCAGGATCGGTTTCCTGGTGCTCTTGATCGGAACCACGCTCGAGGTGCTGGCCAATCAGGGCCGAGAGATGTTCCGGATTGCCCGGTGGAGGAAGCACATGGACGACCACGTCGTGGTGATTGGGTATGGCACGAAGGGTCGTAGTGCTGTCGACACCCTGGCCCGCAACGGCATCGATCGTTCGTCATTCGTGGTGGTCGATCCGAGACCGACTGCACGAGAAGAGGCCAACGCCGACGGTCTGGCAGTGATTGCCGGAGACGGCACTCGGCGGGAGGTCCTCAGACGAGCCGGCGTGGCACGCGCCAGTCAAGTGATCATCACGACCGACCACGACGCCGCGACGATGATGGCGACCTTGACCGTGCGGCAGCAGAATGCCGAGGCCTACATCGTCGCTGCAGTGCGTGAGCAGGACAACGTGCCGCTGCTCCAGCAGAGTGGCGCCGACTCGGTCGTCACGTCGAGCGAAGCGGTCGGCCGACTCCTTGGCCTGACCTCGCTCTCTCCGACGCTGGGCGCGGTGATGGAAGACCTCCTGACCTACGGGGCCGGGCTCGAGGTTGCGGAGCGGGACCTGTTGGTCAGTGAGGTCGGCAAACAGCCGCAGACGCTTCCCGACCAGGTGATTGCCGTCGTACGCGACGAGAAGGTCTACCGGTACTTCGACCCGGTCGTCACACTGCTCGCCCGCGGTGACCGGTTGATCGTGGTGCGGCCGTCGGCCGAGAAGCCGTGGGCACCCCGGCCGGGCACACACCACGAGGCCACCGCCGCCGACGCCGACTGAAACGGCTTCGACGGGACGGTCGGTCAGCCGATCGGACACAGTTCGACGCCGATCGGCTCCGCGCGGCCACATCGCCGCGGTTCCCGCCCGCTGCTTACCTAGGCTCGTGGTCACCGCCACGTCGAACGCCAGAGGGGCAGTGATCGCAATGGGTCCTCACGAAGCAGTTGCCCGTGTGGAACTTCCCTGCACGCCGCGAGACGTGCTTGCCGCAGTGATGGCGCTGCGCCCGCGGCGGTTCCACCTGGTCCGGGCGAACGCTTCGACGGTGATCCTGAAGCTGAGCAGCGGGACCGCTGCCGGCTTCGAGCAGGGACTCGAAGTGCGGATGCACAGGACGACGGGCGGTACCGAGGTCTGCGTGGAGTACGCCGGCACCGTGCGAGCCGGTCTGGGCTCCGGTGTGCGCCACTTGTTCCTGAGCGACCTCGACCGGGCCGTGGCAGCGCGCGCCACCTGTGAGCCTGTCCCCGCCTGACGGGACGGCGAAAAGGCGCTACCTTGGCCCGACGAGGGAGGGGAGCCCGATGGATGACGTGGACCGTACCGACGGACCGAACGCGTCTCGGGGCTTCGCGGTGCCGCTGCGCACGGTGATGGCTGCCGTGCTGCACCTCCACCCGCGACACGTGAAGCTGACCAGCGCCAATGCGCGCACGATGCGCTTCACCTTCAGCACGGCCGCCGACGGGTTCCACGTCGGGGAGAAGGTGACTGCGGTGCTCGAGGACGTTGCCGCGGGCACGCTGGTCACGATGGTCGGTGGGTCGGCTGCGCCTTGCGAGGCCGCGGAGCGCACAATGCACCACTTCCTCGATGAGCTGACCGCCCAGATCGAGCGTGACGCCGATGGCGCGACCGCGCAGGGTGGGCCTCGCTGAGACAGATGCAGAACCGCCCCCGGCTGTGGGCCGGGGGCGGTGTCGGTGGGCGATACTGGGTTCGAACCAGTGACCTCTTCGGTGTGAACGAAGCGCGCTACCACTGCGCCAATCGCCCGTGCGCTGCGTCCGGAACTTTAGCGCATGCCCGGCCGGGACTGTGAATCCGCCCCGCCGAGAGGTTTCTTGCCGAATCGCGTCATGCCGGCCCGACTCACTCGTCCCAGTGCTGAACGACATCCGACCCAGGGGAGTGGGCAATGATCGACAGGGACTGGACAACGGCGTCGGTGCGACGACGCGTGACGATGAGGTGCATCGGTGACACCGCGCAGGGTGTGGCGCTCGACGTCGAACTCGGCTATTCCGAGAACGACCCCTACGCGGTCACGGCCTCGTTCGGCACGCGGCACGGCACCATCGTCTGGGCCTTCGCGCGTGATCTCCTGCTGGACGGACTCGTCGAGCCGGTCGGCGACGGCGACGTGTCGGTGTGGCCGGCGGTCGGAATGCGTGATGACGCCTGCGTGATGATCGAGTTCCGCTCGCCCGACGGCGAGCTCCTGGTGGAGACCCCCAGCCGCGGCATCACCGAGTTCGTCAACAGGTCACTCGACCTGGTGCCCCGAGAGAGTGAGTCGGCCCACCTCGACGTCGATCGCCTGATCGATCAGCTCCTGGCCGTCTGAGCTTCGCCTCAGGGGTCGAGATCTGAGGCCGCCCGCCCTGCGAACGTGCGGGCGGCCTCGGCCGTGACAGGTCCCGGGGCAGCGAGAGTGCGACCGTTGCACAGGTGCACGCCTTGGACGTCACGAGTGGTGGAGGCGAGGAAGATCTCACTCGCCCGGGCGAGCACCGAGACGGGTTCGTCGATCTCGCGCGCACCGGTCCAATCCAGCAGCAATGCTCGGGTGACACCGGCGAGGCAGCCGCTCGCGAGGGTCGGGGTGCGCAGCTCGCCGTCCACGACGTAGAAGACGTTGGTGCCGGTGCCTTCGCACAGGTTGCCAAGCGTGTTGGCAAAGATCGCCTCGTCGACCCCGAGGGTGGCTGCGTGGGAGAGCGCGACCACGTTCTCGGCGTACGACGTGGTCTTGAGTCCCGCGAGGGCGCCTCGCTCGTTGCGGGGCCACGGCACCGTCGCGATCGACGCGGTCGGCGGGTACGGCGTCAGGGGAGCTGCGACCACCGCGAGCGTCGGTCGGGCGGTGCCGCGGCCCGAGCCCATCGGCGCATCGCCGCCGGTGTAGGTCACCCGCAGGCGGCCCAGCGACAACGGTTCGCCGTCGAGGACCGCAGTCACGCCCTCGCGAACAGCATCCTCGTCGAGCCGCGGCAGCCCGAGGGCGTCGGCGCACCCGGCCAGGCGCTGGATGTGTCGGGTCAGCGCGAAGGGCTGGGAGTCGACGACCTTGATCGCCTCGAACACCCCGTCGCCGACCGTGAATCCGTGGTCCGACAAGGGGATGGCTGGTCCGGTTGGGTCGGCGAGCAGTTCGCCGTTGAGCCAAGCGCGCATGGGGGAAAGGTAGCCGCACCGGGGCTCGAGGCGCCTCGAAAGAGGCGTCGAGGAGCGACGGAACACGCCGACGTACCCCGGATTTTGCACTCCAGTTGGGTTCCGCTAATGTTCTCGTCGTTGCCCCGGCCGGAAACGGGCGGGAACAGCAAGCGGACGTAGCTCAGTTGGTAGAGCGCAACCTTGCCAAGGTTGAGGTCGCGAGTTCGAGCCTCGTCGTCCGCTCTGAGAGGTTGAAAGCGCCTCCACGGTGGGTTGGCCGAGAGGCGAGGCAACGGACTGCAAATCCGTGTACACGGGTTCAAATCCCGTACCCACCTCGGCCGCACCGGTTTATGATCGGGCCCAACCATTACAAATCAAGATCTGGGGCGATTGGCGCAGCGGTAGCGCGCTTCCCTGACACGGAAGAGGTCACTGGTTCAAACCCAGTATCGCCCACCAGCAGGACCGATAACCCCTTGGACTCCCAAGGGGTTATCGGCATTTCTGGCCCTCACCGCCCGTTGTCCGGTGGCTGGGGCCCGATTGCGGCACCCGGACCGATGGGGTCTAGAGTTGTCCTTGTTGTCCGCAAGGCGCATTGCGTCCCAGGTGCAGCAAGCGGACGTAGCTCAGTTGGTAGAGCGCAACCTTGCCAAGGTTGAGGTCGCGAGTTCGAGCCTCGTCGTCCGCTCCCCGTTCATCGGAGGCGATCCATGTCAGATGATCGTGAGGCGCTCATCGCCCGGATCCGATCCCTCGAGGCCGAGCGTGACCGGGCGCTCCTGGACGTTGCCAGGCAGCGGAAGCGCGCCGATCGGGCCGAGGCACGCCTGGCCGCCACTCGGGCGCACGCCCGCAAGATGGCGCCACCGCCGGCCACGGTGCGGTGGGTGGAGCAGGACGCCGGGCACTTCACCTGCACGGTCGGTGCGCCGCGCACCGACGGTGAACAGGAGCTGCTCGGGCTGCCCTGGCCCCAAGGATGGCTGGTCGTGGGAGGCCTCCAGGTGGTCGACTCCAACCGCACCCGCGAGGTCGATGCGCTCGTGATCGCACCCAACGGCCTCGTCGTGATCGAACACAAAGAGGTACGGCGAGGGGGCACGTTGCGCTTCGCGGTGAACGGCCCGCCGCTGCTCGACGGGGCACCGGTGGCGCACCTGACCGGCGCCCTGGCGCAGGCACGACTACCGGCTCAGATCCTCGCCTCGACCCTGAGCGAGGCCGGCATCGTGGCGGGCTTCGTGGCCGCGGTTCTCGCCCTCGGCGGCCCCGTCGACGTCCTCGACGAGCGCGTGGGCGGCACCTGGGTCACGCCGATGCGGCACCTGGTGTCGACAGTCATGGCACTGTTCGAGCCGGACACGGAGGACAATCTCCGCGTCGGCACGGTCGAAGCACTGCTCGTGGCGCTCGGACTCCCGCTCGGGGGACTGCCCTCGCTGCGGGACTGCGCGTTCCACGGATCGGACTCGTGAGGAGGAGCACATGGACACGGCGACGGCACTGGTCTTCACTGCGGTGGTCGCGGGTCGGTTCCTGCTGCCGCTGCTGATCCTCAGATATCCGCTTCCGGCCATCGTGGGGTGTCTGGTGCTCGACGGCTATGACCAGTCGATCTTCCAGTGGTTCGGCCACGACCCGCCCGGCTACCAGAGCTACGACAAGGCGATGGATGTCTTCTATCTCGCCATCGCCTACATCGCGACGTTGCGCAACTGGACGTCGTACTGGGCCTTCCAGGTGGCGTGGTTCCTCTACTTCTTCCGGCTGATCGGTGTGGTGCTCTTCGAGTCCACCCAGGTCCGGGCGTTGCTGCTGGTCTTCCCCAACACCTTCGAGTACTTCTTCATCGCCTACGAAGCGATCCGCTCCCGTTGGCAGGTGGTCCGGCGCGACCTGCGGTTCTGGGTGGTGCTCGCCGCGGGCATCTGGGTGGTGGTGAAGTTGCCGCAGGAGTACTGGATCCATGTCGCCAAGATGGACCTCTCCGAGACACTGATCGACCCCCCGTGGACGATCGGTGTCCTGGTCGGACTCGTGGCCGGAGCACTGATGGCCACGAAGCTCCTGGCCGCTCGGCACCTCGGTCGGCCCGACCATCCGACCCGTCTGGTGGCCGACCCGGTGCCGGTGGAGATGGACACGGCCGCGGAGCGTGCCGAATGGACCGCCAAGTATGCGCGAGTACGTTCGGTGGCAACGGTCGAGAAGATCGTCCTGGTCGGCCTCGTCTCGGTGGTCTTCGCCAACGTGCTGCCCGACTACGAGGGTTCGAAGTTCCAACTCTTCGTCGGCGTCGGCGTCGTGGTGGCGATCAATGCGCTGTTCACGATCGTCGCCTCGCGCCGGATGTGGACCGTCGAGAGCGCGTGGGCCGGCTTCGTCGGTCGGCTCGCGCTCAACGTCGGCCTCGTGCTGCTGGCCGACTGGCTCCTGCGGCGCAACAGCGGAGACATCGACTTCGTCGACACGTTCTTCTTCCTCTCCATGATCAGTCTGATCACCTCGCTGCACGACCGCTACCGACCGGTGCACGCAGTCCGCAAACGGCAGGTGCCGGCGGACTGCGCTGCACGTCTGCGCACCGCTCGCTGAGGTGCGGCAAACCGGCGGGCGCTTCCCGCAGCCCGGCGGATACGATCGGGGGAGCAGTGCCCGACCAGCCCAGCAGAGGAGTCACACGTGTCCGAGATCCAGGTAACCGTTGCCAGCGCCGACGAGAGGGCGCATCGCACGGTGACCGAGGGCACGAAGGCGTGGGAGCTGTTCCGCGACGACGCCGATGTGATCGCGGCCAGGGTCGCGGGCGAACTCAAGGACCTCTCCTACGAGCTCAGCGCAGGCGACGAGGTCGTCGCCGTCGCGATTGACAGTGCTGACGGCCGCGACATCCTGCGGCACTCGACCGCCCACGTGCTCGCCCAGGCCGTGCAGCAGCTCTTCCCGGAGGCCAAGCTCGGGATCGGCCCGCCCGTGCAGGACGGCTTCTACTACGACTTCGACGTCGAGACTCCTTTCGTGCCGGAGGACCTGGTCAGGATCGAGTCGGCGATGCGCAAGATCATCAAGGAGAACCAACGCTTCGAGCGACGGGTCACCAACGACGCCGATGCGTCGGTCGAGCTCGCCGGCGAGCCCTACAAGATCGAGCTGATCGGGCTGAAGGGCGGGGGCCCGTCCAACGAGATTGCTGAGGGAGCCTCTGCCGAGGTCGGCGCCGGCGAACTCACCATCTACGACAACATCAACCGCAAGGGCGAGGTGGCCTGGAAGGACCTGTGTCGCGGACCGCACCTGCCCACCACCAAGCGGATCCCAGCGTTCAAGCTGATGCGCTCGGCAGCGGCGTACTGGCGCGGTGACGAGAAGAACAAGATGCTGCAACGCATCTATGGCACCGCATGGGAGACCAAAGAAGCGCTCGACGAGCACCTGCACCGGATCGAGGAGGCAGAGCGTCGCGACCACCGCAAGCTCGGTCGCGACCTCGACCTGTTCAGCTTCCCGGACGAACTCGGCTCGGGTCTGCCGGTCTTCCATCCGAAGGGCGGAGTGCTCAAGCGGGTGATGGAGGACTACGTCCGCCAACGCCACATCGAGGAGGGCTTCGAGTACGTCGGCACTCCGCACATCTCGAAGGACGGCCTGTTCCACACCTCCGGCCACCTCCCGCACTACGCCGAGACGATGTTCCCGCCGATGGAGTTCGAGGGCTCGAACTACCAGCTCAAGGCGATGAACTGCCCGATGCACAACCTGATCTACCGCAGCCGCGGTCGTTCCTACCGCGAACTGCCACTGCGGCTCTTCGAGTTCGGATCGGTGTATCGCTACGAGAAGTCCGGCGTGATCCACGGTCTGACCCGCGTGCGTGGCTTCGCCCAGGACGACTCGCACTCCTACTGCACTCCCGAGCAGGCGCCGGAGGAGGTCAAGCACCTGCTGAACTTCATGCTCAGCGTGCTGCGTGACTTCGGCCTCGACGACTTCTACCTCGAACTCTCCACCCGCGACCCTGACAGCGACAAGTTCATCGGCTCCGACGAGCAGTGGGCCGTGGCCACCAAGGTGCTCGAAGACGTCGCTGCCGAGACCGGGCTCGACCTGGTCCCGGACCCGGGCGGCGCCGCCTTCTACGGCCCCAAGATCTCGGTGCAGGCCAAGGACGCGATCGGTCGGACCTGGCAGATGGGCACCGTGCAGTACGACTTCAACCAACCGCACCGCTTCGAGCTCGCCTACCAGGCCTCCGACGGGTCACGCCAGGAGCCGGTGATGATCCACTCGGCCAAGTTCGGCTCCATCGAGCGGTTCATCGGCGTCCTCGTCGAGCACTACGCCGGTGTCTTCCCGCCGTGGCTCGCGCCGGTGCAGGCGGTCGGGATCCCGATCGCCGAGCGCCACGACGACTATCTCAAGGGCATCGTCGCCCAGCTCAAGGCCGAGGGGCTGCGCGCCGAGGTCGACCTCTCCGACGACCGCATGCAGAAGAAGATCCGCAACGCGCAGCTGCAGAAGGTGCCGTTCATGTTGATCGCCGGCGACGACGACGTCGAAGCGGGCGCTGTGTCGTTCCGTTACCGCGACGGACGCCAGGACAACGGCGTGCCGGTGGCGGAGGCGATCGCTCGGATCCGGTCGGCTGTCGACGCCCGCGAGCAGGTCTGAGTCGACATGGAGCAACGGCAGGGGGGAGCCGGGGAGCCGGACGGTCTCGACCGGATCTGGACCCCGCACCGGATGGCCTACATCCGCGAGTCCGGCGAGCCCGGCGGCTGCCCCTTCTGCACGATCCCGACGGGAGCCGACGACGCGGGACTGGTCGTCGCCAGGGGCCAGCAGGTCTATGCGGTCCTCAACCTGCATCCCTACAACCCGGGCCACCTGATGGTGTTGCCCTATCGGCACGTCTCCGGTCTCGAGGACCTGGCGAAGCCTGAGGCCGACGAGTTGATGGAGATGACCCAGACCGCGATCCGGGTGATCAGGACGGTCAGCAACCCCGAGGCGTTCAACGTCGGGCTCAACCTGGGCCGCGTGGCAGGCGGGTCCTTGGCTGCCCACCTCCATCAGCACGTCGTACCCCGCTGGACCGGTGACTCCAACTTCATCACGGTCACCAGCGCGACCAAGACCCTGCCGCAGTTGCTCGCCGACACCCGCACGTTGTTGGCCGATGGTTGGGCCCGGGTGGGGCGCGAGCAATGACGACGGCGGCGTACGGCGTGCACTCGGAGGTCGGACACCTCCGCCGGGTGCTGGTGTGTGCGCCGGGTCTCGCGCACTCGCGGCTGACGCCGTCGAACTGCGACGACCTGCTCTTCGACGACGTGATGTGGGTGCAGAACGCGCAACGTGACCACGCCGACTTCAGGGCCTTGATGACCGGACGCGGGATCGAGGTCCTCGAGTTCCACGAGCTCCTCACCACCACCCTGGCAGTGCCCGGCGCAACGGACTGGTTGCTCGACCGCAAGGTGACTCCCAACCAGGTGGGTCTCGGGCTGGTCGACGACACCCGGGCGTTCCTCGAAGGACTGGGGTTCGACGAGTTGGCCCGCTACCTGGTCGGTGGGCTGGCGGTGGTCGACCTTCCTGACGAGCACCGCACCGCGCATGCTGCCCTCGCCCGGGGCTCCCGGGGCGTGCACGAATACCTGCTGCCGCCGCTGCCGAACATGCTCTACACCCGCGACACCACGTGCTGGATCGGTGGCGGCGTCACGCTCAATCCGCTGCACTGGGTGGCGCGGCACGACGAGACGCTCCTCTACAAGGCGCTCTATTCCTTCCATCCGGCCTTCGCGGGCGCCGAGATCCCGGTCTGGTGGGGCGACCCGGAGCAGACGTGGGGCCAGGCCACACTCGAGGGCGGCGACGTGATGCCGATCGGCAACGGCGTGGTGCTGATCGGCATGAGCGAGCGCACGTCACGACAGGCGATCACCCAGTTGGCTGCCAATCTGTTCGCGGCCGGTGCGGCCGAGCAGGTGGTGGTGGCGGGGATGCCGAAGATGCGCGCCACCATGCACCTCGACACGGTGCTGACCTTTGCCGACCGTGACGTGGTGACGGCCTATCGGGACGTGCTCGACACGATCGCTCCGTTCACGCTGCGGCCCAGCAAGGGTGGCGTGCACGTCACCCCCGAGCACCTCCCGCTCATCGACGTGGTGGCCCGCGCCCTCGGTGTCGACGGGATCAGGGTGATCGAGACCGGGGGAGACGTCTATGCCAGCGAGCGGCAGCAGTGGGACTCCGGAAACAACGTGATCGCGCTCGAGCCAGGTGTGGTGGTCGCCTACGACCGCAACACGCACACCAACGACCTGCTCAGCCGCGCGGGTGTCGAGGTGTTGACCATCGTCGGCGCCGAGCTCGGGCGGGGTCGGGGCGGGGGCCACTGCATGACCTGCCCCTTGCTGCGCGACCCCGTCGGCTACTGATCCGGTAGCCTGCTCGCGCCATGCTGGAAAGATTCCGCGCGTTCTGGACACGCCTCCTCTCGCCCATCGCCCGCCTGTTCATCAAGCTCGGCATCAGTGCTGATGCGGTGACCTTCGTGGGCACGCTCGGCGTGTGCGCCGGCGCCCTGGTCTTCTTCCCGCAGGGGAAGCTGCTGACCGGCGTCCTGGTGATCACCGCGTTCGTGTTCAGCGACCTGATCGACGGCCACATGGCCCGGTTGACGGGCAAGACCAACAAGTTCGGTGCCTTCCTCGACTCCACGCTCGACCGGATCGGTGACGGCGCGATCTTCGGTGGCCTCCTGCTCTACTTCGCCGGCCCGGGCGACAGTGACGTCTACATGTCCCTGGCCCTGGTCTGCTTGGTGATGGGGTCGGTGACGTCGTACGCCCGGGCCCGCGCCGAGGGGCTGGGTTATGAGGCGAAGGTCGGCATCGCCGAGCGCTCGGACCGTCTGGTGTCGATCCTGGTGATGACCGGCCTCGGCGCCATCTTCAGCCTGCCGATTCTGATGGAGGTCACGCTGTGGGCGCTCGCCGTGGCCAGCACGGTGACGGTGGTCCAGCGGATCTGGGTGGTCCGCACGCAGGCGTACGCCGAGTCCGCCCCTTCCTGACCGGGTGTCACGCGGTGTCACCTCCCATCAGATGGGCAGTGACACAGTGGCCCACCGCCGCGCAATAGGCTGGAGCCATGGCTCCCGAAACTCCTGCGGCCGCTCCGGCGACCGGCACCTCTGCGGTCAAGCGTGGCATGGCCGAAATGCTCAAGGGCGGCGTGATCATGGACGTCGTCACCCCCGACCAGGCCAAGATTGCCGAAGATGCCGGGGCGGTGGCCGTGATGGCACTCGAGCGGGTTCCCGCCGACATCCGCGCCCAGGGCGGCGTGTCGCGGATGAGCGACCCCGACATGATCGACGGCATCATCGACGCCGTGTCGATCCCGGTGATGGCCAAGGCTCGGATCGGACACTTCGCCGAGGCCCAGGTGCTGCAGAGCCTCGGTGTCGACTACATCGACGAGTCCGAAGTGCTGACACCGGCCGACTATGCCAACCACATCGACAAGTGGGAGTTCGCGGTTCCGTTCGTGTGCGGGGCCACCAACCTCGGCGAGGCACTGCGGCGGATCACCGAAGGTGCGGCCATGATCCGCTCCAAGGGCGAGGCCGGCACCGGCGACGTCTCCAACGCGGTGACCCACATGCGTACCATCCGTCGTGAGATCCGCCGACTCTCCGCGCTCGAGGCCGACGAGCTCTATGTCGCGGCCAAGGAGCTCCAGGCTCCCCATGACCTTGTCAAGGAGGTCGCGACCACCGGCAAGTTGCCGGTCGTGCTCTTCACCGCCGGCGGCATTGCCACGCCGGCCGACGCGGCGATGATGATGCAGCTCGGCGCGGAGGGCGTCTTCGTGGGCTCTGGCATCTTCAAGTCCGGCAACCCCGCCCAGCGTGCCGAGGCGATCGTCAAGGCAACGACGTTCCACGACGACCCCGACGTGGTCGCCAAGGTGTCGCGAGGACTCGGTGAGGCAATGGTCGGCATCAACGTCGACGAGATTCCGCAGCCGCACCGGCTGGCCGAACGCGGCTGGTGACCAACCGGCAGGAGGAGGAGCTGCGCGACCTCGCGCGGCTCCTCGTCCGCTCTGGCCTCGGCACGCCCGCGACCAGGCTGCGGCAACTGGCAGAGGCCGTGGTGATCTCGCTGCCGCACCAGGAGGGCGAGGTGTTGGCCCGGGCGTGGCTCACGGCGGCCGAGCGTGCTGCTCAGACGGAGCAGGACAAGTGGCCGGCGCGCACCGACCACGACCAACTCGCCGACGTCTTCGACGAGTGCGAAGCCCACGGCGTACGGGTGCTACGGGGGATCGACGACCACTGGCAGGCGAAGGCAGAACTCGAGCGCCTCGGCGGCACCCATCGGGACCAGCCGTTGCGCGGCATCCTCTGGTTCACCCAGACGGACGTCTGGCACGCCATCGACGCCGGCATGCTCGAGGTGAACCTCTGGCACTCGACCACCGCCAACGCGACGCCGGGCGACCACCTGTTGCAGGCGGTGCTCGGCTGTTTCGGACGACACGGTCTCGACGCGCACTTCGACGAGGGGCGCATCGAAGTCGCGGCGCACTGGCGTCGTCGGATCCGGCCCGAGCGATGACCAGGATCGGCGTCTTCGCGCTCCAGGGCGACGTGCGCGAGCACGTGGCGACGCTGCGCCGGCTCGGGGTGGAGTCGCACACCGTACGACGTCCCGAGGAGTTGGCCGTCGCGGACGGACTCGTCATTCCCGGCGGGGAGTCGACCACGATGTGGAAGCTGGCGCGCGGGTTCGAGCTCGCGGGCCCGATTCGCGAGCGCATCGCCGGCGGGATGCCCGCGTTCGGCACCTGCGCCGGGATGATCATGCTTGCCGACAAGGTGGTCGACGGCACCAGTGACCAGGAGACCTTCGGGGGCCTGGACATCACGGTCCGCCGCAACGCCTTCGGTCGCCAGGTGGACTCGTTCGAAACCGTGCTGGACGTGACCGACGTCCCGGTTCCGGTGCCGGCCGTCTTCATCCGTGCTCCGTGGGTCGAGGAGATCGGTCCGCACGTGGATGTGCTGGCCCGGATCGGGCCCTCCCCGGCGCACGGGGCCGCCGTGGGTAGGATCGTGGCGGTCCGGCAGGGACGGCTCATGGCTACGTCCTTCCACCCCGAGATCGGTGACGATCCGTGGCTGCACCGGCTCTTCGTCGAGATGGTGACGGCAACGGTGGCCCCGGGCCCGCACCAGAACTGACGGAAGAAGGACACATGGCTGGCCACTCCAAGTGGGCGACGACGAAGCACAAGAAGGCTGCGATCGACGCCAAGCGCGGCAAGATGTTCGCGAAGTTCATCAAGAACATCGAGGTGGCCGCCCGGATGGGCGGCGGCGACCCGGCCGGCAACCCGACGCTGTACGACGCCATCCAGAAGGCCAAGAAGTCCTCCGTCCCCAACGACAACATCGACCGTGCCGTCAAGCGCGGTTCGGGCGCTGACGCGGGCGGAAACGACTACTCGACGATCATGTACGAGGTCTACGGGCCGCAGGGAGTCGCCCTGTTGGTCGAGTGCCTCACCGACAACAAGAACCGCGCCGCGATGGAGGTCCGCACCGCCGTCACCCGCAACGGCGGCACGATGGCTGACCCCGGGTCGGTCACGCGACTGTTCCAGCGCAAGGGAGTCATCGAACTCACCAAGGCACAGGAAGCACGTGAGGTGACCGAGGACGACGTGCTCGAGGCGACCCTCGAGGCAGGTGCAGAAGACGTCAACGACCACGGGGAGATCGTCGAAGTGGTGACCGAGGCGAGTGATGTCGTCGACGTCCGCAAGGCGCTCCAGGCCGCAGACATCGACTACGACTCGGCCGAGGTCCAGTTCGTCGCCACGATGGACATCCCAGTCGACCTCGACGGGGCGACCAAGGTGATGCGACTGGTCGACGCACTCGAAGACCTCGACGACGTGCAGAACGTCTTCACCAACGTCGAGGTTCCCGACGACGTCCTCGCCGAACTCGACGCCTGATCCGGAGGCCGTCTCCTTCCGCGTGGCGTGCCCGCCCCGTGCGGGCCGCCGCGATAGCGTGTGTTCGAACACGTGATCGGACGCGTGCGGTCAGATCTGGAGTGGAGGCAGTGCGGATGCGGGTGCTCGGAGTCGACCCGGGACTCACCAGGTGCGGGATCGGCATCGTCGACGGCGCAGTTGGACGTCCGCTCGACCTGGTCGACGTGAACGTGATCCGCACGTCTCCCGACCAGTCGGTGGCGATCCGTCTGGTCACCATCGAGCGGGGCATCGACGCCTGGATCGAGGAGTACCGGCCCGACGCGATAGCGGTCGAGCGAGTCTTCGCGCGTTCTGACGTCAGCACGGTGATGGGCACCGCCCAGGCCAGCGGCATTGCGATGGTCTGCGCCGCGCGCCGCGGCCTGCCGGTGGCACTGCACACGCCGAGCGAGGTGAAGGCCGCGGTCTCCGGCAACGGTCGTGCGACCAAGGCTCAGGTCGGGGCGATGGTGACCCGCATCCTGCGACTCGACACTCCGCCCAGGCCCGCCGACGCCGCCGATGCGCTGGCGCTGGCGATCACGCACGTGTGGCGTGGCGGGGCGCAGGCCCGCATCGAGGCGGCACTCACTGCTTCAGCGTCCCGTGCCGGGCGCGGAGGGAGGAGCCAGTGATCGCTTTCGTCCGGGGCACGGTGGCCTCCGTGGGTCTGTCCAGCGCAGTGCTCGAAGTCGGCGGAGTGGGCCTCGACCTCCAGTGCACGCCCCACACGTTGGCGACCCTGCGCCCGGGCGCTGCAGTCGTCCTCCCGACCAGCATGGTGGTGAGGGAGGAGTCCCTGACTCTCTTCGGGTTCCTCGACGACGACGAGAAGACCTGCTTCGAACTGCTCCAGACCGCCAGCGGGGTCGGCCCCAAGTTGGCCCAGGCGATGCTCGCGGTGTTCGCTCCCGACGAGTTGCGCAGTGCCGTGGCGGCCGAGGACGTGAAGATGTTGACGCGGGTGCCGGGCATCGGTCAGAAGGGTGCGCAACGCATCATCCTCGAACTCAAGGATCGGATCGGACCGGCCACCGCCACCGTCACCACGCGTGGCGCGAACGCTCCGGCGTCACATACCTGGCGCGAGCAGGTCCACCAGGGCCTGGTCGGTCTCGGTTGGTCGGCCAAGGAGGCGGAGAAGGCGGTCGAACAGGTGGCCCCGGGCGCCGGCGACGCTCCTGATGTGGGTGCGCTGCTCCGCGCCGCCCTGGCCGCGTTGCGGAAGGCGTGAGGCAGTGGACAGTTTCGAGGCCGCAGAAGCGGCCCACCTCGATCGCCTGACCAGCGCGGACGCTGACGGTGCCGAGCGCGCCGTCGAAGCTGCGCTGCGTCCGCGTTCGCTCGACGAGGTGATCGGCCAGCAGCGGGTGCGCGAACAGCTCGGACTCGTGCTCGACGCGGCCAAGGCACGCGGACGGGCGCCGGACCACGTGCTGCTCTCCGGGCCGCCCGGCCTCGGCAAGACCACGCTGGCGATGATCATCGCGGCCGAGATGACCGTGCCATTGCGGTTGACCAGCGGTCCCGCGATCACCCATGCGGGTGACCTCGCCTCCATCCTCTCCGGACTCAACGAGGGCGATGTCCTCTTCGTCGACGAGATCCATCGGATGTCGCGAGCGGCCGAGGAGATGCTCTACATGGCGATGGAGGACTTCCGGGTCGACGTGATCATCGGCAAGGGGCCGGGCGCGACCGCGATTCCCTTGGAGATCCCGCCGTTCACCCTCGTCGGAGCGACGACCAGAGCCGGTCTGCTGCCTGGCCCGTTGCGCGACCGGTTCGGCTTCACCGCCCACCTCGAGTACTACGAGCCACACGAACTCGACCTGATCGTGCGACGCAGCGCTGGCCTGCTGGAGACACGGCTCACCGAGGAGGGCGCTGCCGAGATCGCCGGGAGGTCCCGGGGGACCCCGCGGATCGCCAACCGACTGCTCCGGCGGGTGCGCGACTACGCCCAGGTGCGAGCCGACGGCCTGGTCACGCTGGACATCGCCCAACGCGCGCTCCAGCTGTTCGAAGTGGACGCCTCCGGACTCGACCGACTCGACCGCGGGGTCCTCGACGCGCTGTGCCGGCGCTTCGGCGGCGGGCCGGTCGGTCTGTCCACCTTGGCGGTCGCCGTGGGGGAGGAGCGCGAGACGGTCGAGGAGGTCGCCGAACCCTTCCTCGTGCGCAACGGCTTCCTGGTGCGTACGCCGAGGGGTCGGGTCGCGACCCGACGCGCGTGGCTGCATCTGGGCCTCACCCCGCCGGTGGGGGACGTGTCGGACACCACCCTCTTCGACGGGTGACCGGAATCGGGGTGCGGCAGGTGAATGACCTAGACTTGGTGGTTGTTCGTGTGTCGTGCCTTCGAGAGGTCGTTCCGCCATGGGTGAGACCCTGGTTTCCCTGCTCCCGATCGTTGCCATTGGTCTGATCTTCTGGTTGCTGATCATTCGCCCGACCCAGCGCCGCCAGAAGGCACTGGCCCAGGTTCAGCGGGATCTCTCGATCGGTGACGAGGTGTTGACCCAGGCGGGCATGGTCGGCACCGTGCGGCACCTGGTCGATGACAAGGTCGGCCTCGAGGTCGCGCCCGGCGTCGTGGTGACCGTGGTCCGCCCCGCCGTTGCAGGACTGCTCCGTGACGACTCCGATCCGGCGACGGGCGAGAGCGAATCGGGCGACCAGGGCGTCAAGGAGCTGTAGTCGGTGGTCGCTCCTTGGGAGACGTTGGTCCGCGACGTCCCTGACTACCCCGAGCCCGGCGTCCTTTTCAAGGACATCACCCCTGTCCTCGCTGACCACACCGCCTTCACTGCGGCGGTCGAGGCGCTGGCCTCCTTCGGTCGCGACGCGAGTGGCAAGGTGGTCGTCGACAAGGTGGTCGGCATGGAGGCGCGTGGCTTCATCTTCGCAGCGCCTGTCGCACTGGCGTTGGGGGTGGGTTTCGTGCCGGTCCGCAAGCCGGGCAAGCTGCCGCGCGAACGGCATGCGATCTCCTACGCACTCGAATACGGCAAGTCGACCCTCGAGATGCATGCGGACGCGATCACTCCCGGAGACCGGGTGTTGCTCGTCGACGATGTGCTGGCCACCGGCGGCACGGTGGACGCCACCAAGCAACTGGTCGCGCTCTGCGGCGGTGTGTCCCACGCGGTCGCCGTCCTCATCGAACTCAGCGCCCTGGCCGGCCGGGACGCAGTGGGTGACGTTCCACTGCATTCCCTGGTGCAGGTCTGATCCACCCATCCATCGAGAACCCGAGGTAGTAGTCACTGTGACGTCGGACCACTTCGAAATCTGGCAGCGTCGCGAGGCGCTGGCCGAAGCCATGATCCCCGTGATCGGGCGTCTCTACCGTGAGCGGGACGTGACCATCCTGGTCCACAGCCGCTCGCTGGTGAACAAGTCTGTGATCAGCATCCTCAAGACGCACCGCTACGTGCGGCAGATCGAGGAGCGCGGGCTGACGGTCGAGGAGACCTTCCCCATCCTCGAAGTGCTTGCCGGGCTCGACCTCGGACCGGCGCGCATCGACATCGGCCAGCTCGCGATCGCCTATGCGACCGACGACGAGGGCAAGAGCCTCGAGCAGTTCGTGACCGACTCGGTGGCCGGCGCCACCGGTGACAACAAGCTCGACCGTGAAGGTCCCACCGACGTCGTCCTCTACGGCTTCGGCCGAATCGGGCGCCTGCTCGCCCGTCTGCTCGTCGAGAAGACGGGCTCCGGCAACGGTCTCCGGCTGCGCGCCGTGGTGGTCCGCAAGGGCTCCGACGACGACCTGATGAAGCGGGCGTCGTTGCTCCGCCGGGACTCCATCCACGGCCAGTTCAACGGCTCGATCCACATCGACGCCGAAGAGAACGTGATCTGCGCCAACGGCAACCAGATCAAGGTGATCTACTCCAACGATCCCTCCGAGGTCGACTACACGGAGTACGGCATCAAGGACGCCATCCTGATCGACAACACCGGTAGGTGGCGCGACCGTGAGGGACTGTCCAAGCACCTGCGTCCGGGCATCGCCAAGGTCGTGCTCACCGCGCCGGGCAAGGGCGATGTCAAGAACATCGTCCACGGCGTCAACCACCAGACGGTGGCCGCCGACGACAACATCATCTCCTGTGCCAGCTGCACCACCAACGCGATCGTTCCGCCGCTGAAGGCGATCAACGACGAATATGGCATCGCGCGCGGACACGTGGAGACGGTGCACTCCTTCACCAACGACCAGAACCTGCTCGACAACTTCCACAAGGGCAACCGCCGTGGTCGTTCGGCTCCGCTCAACATGGTGCTCACCGAGACCGGCGCGGCCTCGGCGATCGCCAAGGCGCTGCCCGAACTCGAAGCGCACATCTCCGGTTCCGCGATCCGGGTCCCGACCCCTGACGTCTCGATGGCGATCCTCAACCTCGACCTCGAGAAGGACACCACGGTCGAAGAGCTCAACACCTACCTGCGTCAGGTGTCGTTGCACTCGCCGATGAAGCGCCAGATCGACTTCACCACCTCCAACGACGCGGTCTCCACCGACTTCGTCGGCTCCCGGCACGCCAGCATCGTCGACGCCAACGCGACGATCGTGAACGGCAAGAACGCGATCGTCTACCTCTGGTACGACAACGAGTTCGGCTACTCGTGTCAGGTGGTCCGGGTGGTCCAACACATCTCGGGTGTCGAGTACCCGCTCTTCCCGCAGAACTGACCCAACCCACCTGGTCCTAGACTGTGGCAATGGCAGACCCGACGGACACCGAAGCCGGGTCCGCGCGCGCGCAGGAGGCGCTGGGCGCCCACTCGGCTCGGCGCATGCGTGCCCGACTCGCGCGCATCGGTGCGCGCCAGCAGCCCGGCAATGCGGTGTTGGAGCCGCTGTTCCGAGCCGTGCGGGCCAACCACCCCAAGGCTGACCTGGCTCTCCTCGAACGGGCCTATGTCACCGCGGAGCGGTTGCACGGCACGCAGATGCGCAAGAGCGGCGACCCCTACATCACGCATCCGCTCGCGGTCACCACCATCCTTGCCGACATCGGCATGACCGAACCCACCCTGGTGGCGGCGCTGCTCCACGACACGGTCGAGGACACGGCGTACACGTTGGAGCAGTTGACGACCGACTTCGGTGAAGAGGTCGCGCTGCTCGTCGACGGTGTCACCAAGCTCGACAAGGTCCAGTACGGCGACTCGGCGCAGGCCGAGACCATCCGCAAGATGATCGTGGCGATGTCGCGCGACATCCGGGTGCTGGTGATCAAGCTCGCCGACCGGCTGCACAACATGCGCACCCTTCGCTACGTGAAGCAGGAGACCCAGGAGCGCAAGGCCCGCGAGACCCTCGACATCTATGCACCGCTGGCGCACCGCCTCGGCATGAACACGATCAAGTGGGAACTGGAGGACCTCGCGTTCGCCACCCTGCACCCCAAGATCTACGACGAGATCGTGCGCATGGTCGCCGACCGCGCGCCTTCGCGTGACAAGTTCCTGGCCGAGGTCATCGAGCGCGTCGAGCAGGACCTGAAGTTGGCCAAGCTGAAGGCTCGGGTCACCGGGCGTCCCAAGCACTACTACTCGATCTACCAGAAGATGATCGTCGGTGGTCGGGAGTTCTCGGACATCTACGACCTCGTCGGGATCCGGATCCTCGTCGACGAGGACCGCGACTGCTACACCGCACTCGGCGTGGTGCACTCGCGGTGGAACCCGGTGCTCGGCCGCTTCAAGGACTACGTCGCGATGCCGAAGTTCAACATGTATCAGTCCCTGCACACCACCGTGATCGGTCCGGCCGGCAAGCCGGTCGAGATGCAGATCCGCACTTTCTCCATGCATCGCCGGGCCGAGTACGGCGTCGCCGCGCACTGGAAGTATAAGGAGAACGGTCGCAACGGTGTCGACACCGAGCGTCGTGCGGACGTCGACGACATGGCGTGGGTCCGGCAGTTGCTGGACTGGCAGAACGAGATGGAGGACCCGGGGGAGTTCCTCGAGTCGCTCCGGTTCGAGATCAACCGCGCCGAGGTCTACGTCTTCACGCCGCGGGGCGACGTGATCGCCTTGCCGACCGGGTCGTCACCGGTCGCCTTCGCCGATGCGGTCCCCACGGCGGGCGGGCACCCC
>JBEBTI010000030.1:0-20688 GCA_040393845.1 Nocardioides daejeonensis | reverse complement strand
TTCCGATAGGCCACTCCGGCACCTCTCCTCGCGCTCCGAGGAGCACGAGGCGTCAGTCTACCGATGCCCGAGTTCTCGGAGATTCCGCGGATGGGGAAGGTGCCGACTTGCCGCCGCGCCAGCACGCACTGGACCGACTCTGCCCGCCAGCCACCAACAGACTCACAGAGTCCCTATTCGGACCCGCCGAGCTCCAGTGCCACCTCGTCGTAGGCCAGGTCGCTGACCCGTTGCCGGTGATGGTGCACGTCGGCGAGCAGGCGGCGCATCTCGAGACGCACCTTCTCGACGTCCGGGGACTCGAGTACGGCGGGGGCGAGCGCCGCCATCCGGTGCATGAGCTCGTTGCGCTGGCGCAGCAGCGTCGAGTTGCGCGCGGCCAGCCAGCCGTCGCTGCCGTGCTGGGCTTCGCGGGCGAGACTGTCGCGCAGCGCGGAGAGCCGCTGTCGCACCGTCCACCGCCAGTTGCCGAGTGCGGTGCCCTGCTGGCGGGGAGTGTCGAGGAGTTGGGCGAACTCAGCCAGTTGGCCCTGGAACGCGTCGTTCATGGGGTTGCCTGTCCGTCGTAGGAACTTAGAGTGTGACCTGCATCACCACGACGGACAAGTCCTCATTTGGCGCCGCCGCGGGAGTCCGGGAGAATTCACCTCATGCCGTCCGACTATCGCCTTGCTCCCCACGTCGCTGCCCGGTTGTTGGGAACCGGCCTGGTCCTCCTTGGCCTGCTGGTCGCGGTGGCGACCGCCCTGATCGTGTTGTTCACGTGGTCGATCTGGCTGCTTGCCGTGGTCGTCATCGGCGGCGGTCTCGCGCTGTTGGTGGCAGGTTCGTGGCTGAGCACCAAGGCGTGGGTCGTCCGCCTCACCGACGACGGCTACCAGGTGCGTCTGGTCCGCGGCGCCGGCGTACGGCGGGCGCGGTGGGCCGACGTGGGAGAGGTCGTGACCGACACCGTGGCGGGTTCGCCGTGTCTGATCATGCGGCTGCGCGATGGTGGGGCGACCACTGTTCCGGTGGAGGTGCTCGCGGGCGACCGCGAAGAATTCGTGCGTGAAGTCGGCACGCACCTGATCGGTCGCTGACGGGTTCTCACCCCGATTCTGCATGCCGCCGGAGAGCCGGTTAGAGTGTCCGCTGCAACATGGAGGCGTCGCCTAGTCCGGTCTATGGCGCCCGCCTGCTAAGCGGGTTTGGGGCTAAAACCCCATCGAGGGTTCAAATCCCTCCGCCTCCGCCGCGTGATCCCGCAGGGATCGGAACGCCCGGAACCACCTCAGGTGGGGCCGGGCGTTCGTCATTTCGTCACCTCGGGTCGCATCGCGGGCGCGGCGGTACGGCGGGCAAGGGCGACTCCGAGCAACGCCAGCGCGCCGCCGAGGTAGGCCAGTGCTGGCGGTGCCTCGTCGAGCAGTAGTACGCCGAGCACGATCGTGATCGGCGGCACCAGATAGGTGGTGACCGCGAGCTTGGCTGCCGGCATGTGGCGCAGCGCGTACGCGAACGTGCTGAAGGCGATCGCGGTCGGGAACACCCCGAGGTAGACCAGCCACAGGGTGGAGGAGGTCGGGGCGTCGCCGACCTGGTCGACCAGTTGACCGGAGAACGGTAGGCAGAGTATCGCGCCGACGGTGCAGGCCGCCCAGGTCACCTGCACGGCGGTGATCGACGCCACCAGGGGCTTCTGGAGGACCAGGCTGACGGCGTACGAAACGGCTGCGACCAGGCACAGTGCCACGCCCAACCAGTCCCGGCTGCCTTCGGCCGGTGCGCCGAGGCCGATCAGGACGACGCCCCCGAAGGCGAGTGCTGAGCCGAGAGCAAGGTTGCGGGTGAAGGCTTCGCCGAGGAAGACCGCCGCGAGGAGGCCGACGAGCACGGGGGAGACCTGGATCAGGATCGAGGCAGTGCCGGCGTCGATCCGTCGCTCGGCCTCATTGAGGGCGACGTTGTAGATCCCGAACCAGAGCACGCCGACGGCGAGCAGCGCCACCAACTGGCGACCCGTCAACCTCGGCAGTCGGTGGCGCAGTGCCAGCGGGGCGAGCGCGATGCTCCCCACCAGCAGCCGGCCGAGAGCCATCGCGCCAGGACCGAAGTCATCGCCGAGGTGGCGGATGCCGACGAATGCCGATGCCCACAGCAGCAGGGTGGTCGACACTGCAGCGAGAGGCAGCCAGGTCGGCGGGGCCGAACCTGCAGTGGGCGGGGGCACGCGCTCAGAGTAGGACTCGGCGAGGCTCGTGCAATACCCAATTGACCGACGTCGCTGCACATTCTTGCAATGCAGAATCTTGCAGTGAGGTTTCGGTGGTGCCGCCTTGGGGAACGGGGCAGACTGTCAGTCACGGGGACTGGCGAGAACTGGGTGGGAGAGTCATGAAGAAGTACATCGCGCGCATTGCTACCGGTCTGTTGGCTGCCGGGTTGCTCGTCGGCGTCTCTGCCACGCCGTCGTCCGCCATCAACGACGACTCCAGTTGGGGTCGCAGCGTTGCTCCGGACAAGCCGATGAAGCCGATCAAGCCGGGCGACACCATCGGCCCGCGCCGCCCCGGACCGATCGGCGGCACCTTCCGCTGAGCATCCCACTCGGCGGCGACAACAGAAGACCTGAGACGAGGACCCAACTCAACCCCCACATGTTCGGTCCCTGAGCCATCCCCCGGCCCGTCTCAGTGCGAGGGCAGCGATTCGTTCGCTGTCCTCGCAGTCATTTCGGGGTCAGGAGTCGCCGGAGCGGGCGTACTCCTGACCGATCAGGAAACCGAGCTGGAAGCGGGTCTCGGCGTCGTACTCCCGCTTGAGGTCCGCGATGTAGCCGGCATAGGTACGGGGGCTGACGCCGAGCCGTTTGGCGCATGCGGCATCCGAGTGGCCCTCCATCAGCATCCGGATCGCCATCGCACGCTGTTCCTCGGCGATGCTCTGCATCAGCGAACTGTCACGGCTGGTGAACGGGCGCCCGCGCTCCCACGAGCGTTCGAAGAGGTCCACCAGGTAGGCGACCAGCCCGCTGTCGCGGATCGCGAGGGCGATCTCGAGGTTCTCGCCGTGCGGGATCACCGCGACGGACCGGTCGACCACGATCAGACGGTTGAAGAACTCGTCGAGGGTCCGCACCTCGGCGCCTTCTTCGGTGACCCGCGCGACGTAGGCGTGCGTGGCCCGGTTGCGACGGGCCGCGTGCTGGTAGATGGTGCGCTGCGAGACGCCGCGACGCAGTGCAGCAGCGTCCCGCTCGGCGGCTGCCTTGAGCGTGTTGGCGTCGCGCCCGGCCTGCGGCTGCGCCGTGAGCAGTTCAGTCTGTGCCCCGCCGACGAGGGCGGCCAGGAACGGGTCGATCTCGTCCCCGCGGAGTTCACTGATCTGGCCACTGCGGGTCGAGGGCGAGCGGCGGTAGGCCTGTCCCAGCCCGTCGAAGAGTTGCGCCCAGGCGCTCGACTCCTCGATGAGTTGCGCCCCGCGTTGACTCAGCGGCGCGACCACCTGGGTCTGCACCGACTGCGGGTCCACCACGACGTACCGTCCGCCTTCGCGGCGCACCAGTCCGAGGTCGGCGAGTCGGTCGATCGCCTCACTGCCGGCGGTGACCAGCGGGTCGTCCTCGGGTACGCCGCCCCGGCTCGCGATCTCCTCGAAGAGTGGCGCGGCGGTGCGCTCGAACTCCTCGCGGTGTGCGCCGCGCTCCACATCAACCACGGTCAACTCCCACTCAGACCCCCGTCTGCCTGCTGTGATTATGCCCCGGAGGGGGCGATTTCGGCTGACGCGTTCGATCGGCTATTCTCATCTGGTCCTCGTGACAAGCGCCCGTAGCTCAACGGATAGAGCATCTGACTACGGATCAGAAGGTTTGGGGTTCGAATCCCTACGGGCGCGCAGAGTCTTCGCAGGTCAGACCCGTTTCGGGTTTGACCTGCTGGCATTTGTGCCTCCGCATCCCTGCCGTCATCCCATCCTTGAGGGTTGAGTGGTCATCCACGACTCCTGGAGCGGTTTTTGTGTCGCCGTATGTCGGGGGCGCTGCCGCGCCGATGGCTGGCGCCCATCTGTGAGCACTGCGAATGCAAGGTGATCGGCCACGGCGTCGAGGTGGACGGACACTTCTATTGCTGCGCCCACTGCGCCAAGTACACGGCCCCGGACAGCGGCGTGGCCGACCGCGTCTCCTGAGGCATGTCTCCCAAACGGAAGTTGCCTGCTGCGCGACCCCCGACACGCACCGTGGACTGCGTTGTCGCACTCGACGATGCTTCGCATCGCCTCCTTCCTCCGCCTTGCCACAGCACGCGCCGGACGCCGCTCGCGACGGCACCCGTTCGGGAGACATGCCTAACGGCCGAACAACCGACCCCACAGCCGCCCGAGTCCGGAGCTGCCGACCTCTTGGATGACCGACGGTGGTCGCGTGGGTACGGCGTCCTGGCGCGGAGTTGCCGCGCTGGGCGGCACGGCGGGTGCGGCAGCGGGCGGTGCAGCGGCACTGGGTGTGGTGGAGAGCCGGGCGCGAAGGTTGTCGAGCGTCGCATCGACCCAATCCATGTCATAGCCCTCGCGCAGCCGGACCGGCCGGAACCTGGCGGCGTCGATGTCGGCGGGGGAGGCGACGCCCTGCGCGACCTTGGCGCTCAGCTCGTTGAGGAAGCGGTCGACGTCGGACATCTCATAGCCCTCACGAAACCGCACGATCTGGAAGCGGGTGGACTGGATCTCGCGAATGAGTTCCTCGTTCATGGCGCCATCCTGCCCGGCGCTCGGGAATGCCGCGGCTGCACCATTTGTTGAATCGTTAACTAATGCACCCGACTTCAGAGGAGATGGTGGCAGTGGCACCCAGTCCAGAGACCTATGACTATGTGATCGTCGGAGCCGGCGGAGCAGGGGCGGTGCTGGCCAACGACTCTCCGAGGACCCGCAGACCTCGGTCCTGCTGATCGAGCGCGGCGGCAAGGGCCGCAACCCCATGCTCTACATCCCCAAGGGCTTCTTCTTCACGCTCAAGTCCGACAAGCTCACAACCACCTATATGGCCCAGCCCTTCCCCAGCGGCCACGCGGAAGCCTGGCAGCGAGGCACCGGCCTCGGCGGCTCCACATCGGTCAACGGGATGATGTATGTCCGCGGCCAAGAGGCTGACTACGCCGCCCTCGCCCAGGCCGTCGGCAACGACCACTTCGGCTGGGACAACATCCTCGCGGCGTACAAGGCCATGGAGGACTACTCCCTCGGCGCTTCCGCCGTCCGCGGCGCCGGTGGCCCGCTCGGCGTGACCATCCCGCGCGAGAGCGACGACGAAACCGTCCAGATGATCCTGGCTGCAGCGAAGAACGCCGGCTGGGAGTACGTCGAGGACCTCAACGCCCAGGACAAGCAGCAGATCGGGTTCACCCCCTCCACCGTCAAGGGCGGCATCCGCCAGAGCACCGCCAACCGGTTCCTCTGGCCGATTCGCAACCGCAAGAACCTCACCATCGCCACCGGCACCGAGGTCGGCCTGCTCCGCTTCGACGACAAGCGCGTCGTCGGCGTGGCCGCTCGTTCGGGCGACAGCCTCGTCGAGTACGCCGCGCGCAAGGAGGTCATCCTGGCCGCCGGCACCGTCGAGACCCCGCTCCTGCTCGAACGCTCGGGCATCGGACGCGGTGACGTGCTCACCGACGCCGGAGTCGCCGTACGGGTGGAGAGCCCCAATGTCGGCGAGCGGATGATCGAGCAGCACGGTGTCGCCATCCAGACCCGCTTCAAGCGCGAGATCGGCAAGACCCTGGCCATGTCCACCAAGTTGAAGCAGGCCGCCGCCGCAGCGCAGTACGTCGTGACCCGCGGCGGGCCGGTTGGCACCGGTGGCTATGACCTGATGGCGCACATCAAGTCCTCGCCCGAGGTCGAGCGCCCAGACGTCCAGGTTGTCGGCATCCCGTTCGGCCTCGACTTCTCGAAGGGTCTCGACCCGTCCAAGGAGCCGGGGATGTATCTGCTCGGCTACCAGATCCGGCCCACCACGACCAGTTCGATCCACATCAAGGACTCGCTGCCCGGCTCGGCTCCGGAGATCCGGGCCAACTACTTCGAGACCGAGGAGGACCGCGAGGTCACCTCGAAGATCGTCGGCCGGCTGCGTGAACTCACCTCGCAGTCGCCGCTGGCTGAGGAGATCGAGTTCGAGGAGTTCCCCGGCGCGGCCGTGTCGACACCGGAGGAGGTGCTCGACTTCGCGCACAACCCGGGCATCACGATCTATCACGCGGTCGGCTCGGCAACTGCCGGTCCGAACGACGACGACGTCGTCACCCCGGATCTGAGGGTCCGTGGTGTTGAAGGCCTGCGCGTGGTCGACATCTCCGTGATGCCGCTCCAGGCCTCGGGCAACACCGCAGCACCCGCGATGGCACTCGGCTGGGTCGCCGCTGACCTGATCAGACAGGGCTGAGCTTCACACGTTCGCTCGCGCTCGTCGTACCCCTGGCCCGACCGTCGGATCGTTCCGGCGGGTCCCGGTTCCGGGGGTACGACGTTCGGCCGGAGGTCTAGTCTCGACTGGTGAGTGACCTCAGCCTGACGATGATCGCGTTGCTCGGGCTGGCTGCCCTGGCGGCCGGGTTCGTCGACGCGGTGGTCGGTGGCGGGGGACTGATTCAGCTGCCGGCACTGCTGCTCGGTCTGCCGGGAGCCAGCCCGGTGCAAATCCTGGCCACCAACAAGATTGCCTCGGTGTGTGGGACCGCGATGAGCTCGGCGACGTACTACCGCCGGATCAGGCCGGACCCCAAGACGTTCGGGCCATTGATGCTGCTCGCACTTGCCGGAGCATTCGGTGGTGCAGTGCTGGCGAAGCAGATTCCACGTGCTGCGTTCGAGCCGATCGTGCTCGTCGCCCTGGTCGCGGTGGGGGCCTACGTGTTGTTCCGTCCCGATCTCGGGACAGAGACGACGCTGCGGTTCGAGGGGCGGCGTCATCTGGCGACCGCGATGGCGGTCGGTTTCGTGATCGGCGGGTACGACGGCGTCCTCGGTCCGGGGACCGGGAGCTTCTTCGTCTTCGCCCTGGTGGGCCTGATGGGCTACGACTTCCTGCAGGCCTCCGCCAAGGCCAAACTCGCCAACCTCGCCACCAACGTCGGGGCGCTGCTCTTCTTCGTCCCGATGGGAGCGGTGCTGTGGGACGTCGGCCTCTTGATGGGTGCCTGCAACCTGATCGGCGGCTATCTCGGCGCCCGTACGGCGGTCTCCCGTGGCGCGAGTTTCGTGCGCGTCTTCTTCATCGTGGTGGTGACGGCCTTCGTGATCCGGATCGGCGGTGGTGTCGTCGGCGTCTGGTGAGTCGTAGTCTCGAAGCATGAGCATCCCGGTCGCACCCGCCGAACTGGCCGACGCACTCAAGGACTTCGACAGCGGCTACCTCGTGAGTACGTCGTCCCCGCAGGTCAAGGTGGTCACTGTCGACCCGATCGTGGGCGCCGACGGCGCGCTGCGGATTGCCGGTCCCGGTCGCGGCACGCTGGCCAACATCGCGGCGAATCCGGTGGTCACCCTCGTCTTTCCACCCCGCGAACACCATGGCTACACGCTGCTGGTCGACGGCACCGCCGAGATGGACGGTGAGGATGTCGTCGTCGAGGCGAGCTCCGGCGTACTGCACCGGCCGAGGTCCCACGCCGACGGGACGGTGGCCCCTGACGGGTGCGGCCACGACTGCGCGCCGATCGCCTGATCGGAGAACACCGGGAGCACGACGGTCGCGACAGCGCTGGTGGTCATTCGGTGGTGGTGAAGAAGGAGAACTTCCCGTCGGACTCGAGCACCGCCAACTCGATGTCGGACAACCGGCGGATGCTCTGTCCGCGGGCCGCTTCGTTGAGGTCGTCGAGGGAGACCCGTTCACGCTTCATCGCGGCGAAGTCCGGTTCGCCGTCCCGGACGACGATCGTGGGTACGCCGTCCAGGGCGTGCTCGACGCGGCGCGAATGCAACGACACCCAGGACAAGGCGATCGTGAGCAACGCGAAGACCCCGACCACGATCACCGCACCGGTCACCGACGTGTCTTCGGAGATGACCGCCTCGGCGATCAGGTCACCGACCAGGAACAGGATCACCAGGTCGAAGGCTGACATCTCGGTCAGCTCGCGCTTGCCCATCACCCGGATCACGAACATCAGGAGCAGGTAGACCGCGAGGGCGTGCACCACGAGGATCATCAGGGGATCACCACCGTGCGCGCGCTGAGCTTCGTTGCTTCGCCGTCGACGAGCCAGGCGAGCTGCCAACGGGTGATTCCCAACGGCTGCTGGGTCGGGGTGCGACCACTGAGCACGACCTCGAAGGTGTCGGCGTCCGAGCCGGTGAACTCCATCACCACGCGGGAACCGCGCGCATACTGCTCCGAAGGCTCCGGACGGATCTGCTCGAGGCCGAGGTCGGCCAAAGCCGACTGGTCCACGGCGAGCACGTAGGTGTCGAGCGGTTCGGTGGGCTCAAAGGTCACGGTGACCTCCGAGTCCAGTCCGGGGCGGGTCAGGGAGGAGTACTCGACCTCGATGTCGCCGCCGGCGCCGGAGGCCGACGTGGTGGCCGTGCCGGGACCGAAGACGCCGAAGAGAGCCGCGATCACCAGGGCGACCAGGAGCAGCACTCCGATGCGCTGCACCCATATCTCGACCGCGATCCGGCCGCGGGACGGCATGTCCCTCGCGGTCGGGATTCGCTCGGTGATGTCAGGCTCGGTCACGTGTCACTCTCCTGCGCAGTTGTGGCAGAGGTACCCGGGGCAGATTGTGGGTATTCAATCAACGGACCCGCGCAGAGCGTCCGGCAAGGAAACAGGAGATCTCATGGGTGACGGCGCATTTGAAACGTTGACCGGATCGGTCGACCCCGCGCTCGTGGTGGTCACCACGGCAGCGGACGGCGAGCGGGCCGGGTGCGTGGTGGGCTTCCAGTCGCAAGCCAGCATGGATCCCCACCACTACTGCGTGTGGCTCTCGAAAGCCAACCACACCTACCGCGTGGCCCTGCGCGCATCCCACTTCGTCGTGCACTTCCTCACTGCCCAGGACCTGGTGGTCGCCGAACTCTTCGGCACCCGCACCGGCGACGACGTCGACAAGTTTGCCGGCCTCGAAGTCGAGACCGGTCCGAACGACGTACCGCTGCTGGCCGCCTGCCCGAACCGCATGGTGGTCGAACGGCTGTCGATCCTCGATGACGGAGGAGACCACGTCTGTCTGGTCACCCGCGTGGTCAGTGCCGAAACAGCCGGCACGTTCACCCCGTTGCGCGTCTCCGACGCCGCCGAACTCACCCCCGGTCACGACAACACCGACCGCGCTCTCGATCCGAGTCGCTGAGCTGGGCTGTCCAGGTCGTGTGCTGCATCGACGTTCCCTTGTCGCAGTGAACGGATCACACGGTCACGCGACCGCCGTTGCGCAGCCACCATGCTGCGGAGTCACGGACCGGCTCGAGCCCTGCCGGGTCGTCGACCACCGAGGCGAGTGTCGGGCTCGCAGCCATCCCGAGGCATTCGACGACCCGCAAGCCGAGATCGACGTCCTCGCACAACAGATGGCGGAACCGGTCTCCGATATCGAGACCCGCATTGGCTGCCACCAAGAGTGTGGCCGGGTTGTCGCGCGGATCGACGCCGGCGAACCATGCGGCGATCTCCGCCTCGCCGACTGCTGCCTGGGAGAAGTGCAGGGCGCGTACGGCGCCGGTGCGGGTCGATTCGTTGCCGCCCTCGACAGCCAGGCGCAGCAGTGCTGACTGGACTGCTTCGATGTGAGGAGACACCGACAGCAGGTGGGCACTGGCGGCGACCAGGGGCGACCGGAAGTCGTGGATCACCTCGAACAGCAACCGTCCGAGCATCGGAGCGTCATGAACCGCGTCGCCGACGATCTCCTGGGCGATCCGGTGGCAGAGCGCGGCGTCCGGGTTGTCCTCCCGCGGCCGCCACGATGCCGGCCCGGGTACGGCGTCCAGGCTGCGAGGTAGTCGCTGCTCGATGTCTGCACGCGGGCCCGGCGGCAACGCCTTCCACAGCCGCGTCAACTGACGTGAGTTCGCGCTCCCGACCGCCGCGTCGGCGACCGCCTCGACGAACGGCTCGGTCAGCCGGGCCCAGGCGCGCGGTGGCAGTCCGCCGATCGTGCGCATCACCTGCAGGGAGTACGCCGCGCCGCTCACCCGCCAGGCCGACCCCGAACGCAACTGCTCGCCGTACCAGTCCAGCAGTCGTTCGGTGGGTTGTTCGGCGATGGCGACCATCGCGTTGAGCACGCAGGGTTCCGCGCCCGGCTCGTCAACCATCACCCGCACCGCGTCCTCGACCAGATCGGCGTACACGCCGTCACGGAGCACGGCGATCGCCTCGTAGCGGGTCAGGTAGGCCGGCCCCACCGACCGCACCAGTTCGCGCACCAGGTCTCCGGCGACCGGGGCGAGCACGCGGCTCGGCAGCGCCCAACGGTCTGACGAGGTGAGGATCCGGGCCAACGCATACCAGTCGCCACCGGACGCCGTACCGTCCAGCGCCGGTTCGACGACGGCGTCGAAGTCGGCCAGACCGTTGAGGCGCGGAACGGCGGGTGCGCGGTCGGCAGGAGCGTGCGGGAAGGTGCGACACAGCACGGCCACGCTGCTCAGGAGGCTGCCGCCGGTCAGGTCGAGGAGCGACTCGTAGGCCTCGATGACATGACCGTCACGGATCCCGTCCTTCTCCAGCGCGCTGAGCGTCGGCGCGCTGGTGGGCAGGCCGAGGTCGGTGAGTCGCTCCGCCATCGCGGCCAAATTGACGCCGCGCCGGGTCCGCCAGGAGCGCAACAGCCAACCGATCCGGGCGGCAACGTCGATCGTGGACGCCGAGAGCGCAGTCCGGTCGACGATCGGGTCCGGGTGGCGGGCCATGGCGGCAATCTACTGCCGGGCGCCGCCGGATTGATTGTTCGACGCCATTGGGCGGGCTCGAACAATGCACCTGCCGAACACCCCCTGTCTACCGTGAGAGCAGCGGCGTGGAGGGAGATTCGGGGGGATCTCCGTCACATTTGGGCCGCCACGCACCAGTTCCTGGGACTTCTTCGGATTTCTCGGCCGGGGGTGGTGCATCATGTGGGTGAGCACCCGGCAGGTGACCCGAGACTCCTGCCGGGTGTTCACTCCATTTGTGGCCGGTGTGTCTGCGAGAATTCATCTGGCAGGCTGAGGCTCAGGTGGGGCCGGGTCCAAGGGGGCGGATCGACGGATACTGGGGCGCCAGTCAGTCAGCTATACGCAGCGATGCCGGTGAGAGCCTGACCGACGATCAGGGTGTGGATCTCGTTCGTGCCCTCGTAGGTGTAGACCGACTCGAGGTTGTTAGCGTGTCGAATGATTGGGTATTCGAGCGTGATGCCGTTGGCGCCGAGAATACCCCGCGCCTCATGAGCGATGGTGAGCGCCTCGCGCACGTTGTTAAGTTTGCCGAGGCTGACTTGCTGGGGGGTCGCCTTCCCCTCGTCCTTCAGTCGCCCGATCTGCAGGGCGAGCAACGTGCCCTTGGTCAGTTCGAGGTACATGTCGGCGAGCTTCTTCTGAGTCAGCTGGAATCCGGCGATGGGTCGACCGAATTGAATGCGGGAGCCGGCGTACTCTTGAGCCGCTTCGAAGCATGCGCGAGCGGCCCCCATCGCGCCCCAGATGATACCGTATCGCGCCTCGTTGAGGCAGCTCAGCGGGCCGCGGAGACCGGTGACGTCGGGCAGGACCGCGCCGGCGGGAAGACGGCAGTCGTCAAGGATGAGCTCCGAAGTGATCGACGCCCGCAACGACATTTTGTGCTTGATGTTCTGGGTCCGGAAGCCCGGCGTGCCAGCCGGAACGATGAAACCACGCACGCCGACGTCCGTCTGCGCCCAAACCACGGCGATGCCGGCGATACCGCCGTTGGTGATCCACATCTTGGTGCCGTTGAGCACCCAGTCCGTTCCGTCGCGGCGGGCGTACGTGCGCATGTTGGCCGGGTCGCTGCCGTGGTCGGGTTCAGTGAGACCGAAGCAGCCGACGACCTCGCCCGTCGCCATCCGGGGCAACCACTCCTGCTTCTGATGCTCGGAGCCGAACTTGTGGATGGCCGTCATGGCGAGCGACCCCTGGACGGAGACCAGGCTGCGCAGGCCACTGTCGATAGCCTCGAGCTCGAGGCAGGCGATGCCGTAGTCCACCGCTGACATCCCGGCGCAGCCGTAGCCTTGGAGGTGCATGCCGAACAAGCCATGGCTGCCTAGGAGCGGAGCGATCTCGCTGGGCAGGATTCCTTCCTCGAACCAGGTCGCCACGTCAGGCAGCAGCTTGTCCTGCCCCAACGCGCGGACGGTGTCGCGGACCGCCAGCTCGTCGGGCGAGAGGAGTAGGTCGAGATCGAGGATTCCTCGTGGCATGGATTCTTCCTTCCGCGAATGAACGGGTCGTGCTACGGTTAGCGTATATTGTAGGCAACATACACCGAGAATCGTCAGTTGGAATACTCAGGAGGTCAGATGTTCAGTAAGGGAGTGGGACTCTTCCCCACCGAACCGGTCGACGTGATGCGGAACTACACGCGGGTGGCTGAGTCTCTGGGGTATGACAACGTCTGGTTCGGCGACTCCCAAAACATCTGGCGCGAATCCTCGGTCACGATGGGCGCTGCGGCAGTCGGCACCGAACGAGTCGTCTTCGGTACCGGTGTTACGAACGCCGTCACCCGCCACCGGTCCCTGCTCGCGTCTACTTGGGCCACGCTGTCTGAATACACCGGGGGCCGCGTCGCCCTCGGGATCGGCACAGGCGACTCCTCGTTGCGGACGATGGGCCTCAAGCCGCTTAAGCTCGCCGAGTTGGAGGAAGCCATCGGCGAGTTGCGGACCCTCTTCCGGGGCGAGGCTGTCGCCGAGGCCGACAGCGGCGTCGACTTCCACCTCAACTACGTCCAGAAGCCGATGGACATCCCGATCTACATTGCCGCGTCCGCGCCGAAGATCCTTGAGATGTCGGGACGAGTCGCCGACGGCACCATCATCTTGGTGGGTACCTCGCCGATTTTCATCGAGGCCGCGCTGAAGACGATCGAGAAGGGCGCCAAGGCGTCCGGTCGCACCCTCGACGACCTGCACCTAGTGTTGTGGACGCCGACCGCGATCGGCGACGACCCGGTGAAGGCGCGCGACCTCGCCCGCGCCCACGTGGCCCGGGTCTGCATCCGCCCGCTGCCCGCTGCGGTCGACCCGTCGTTGGAGGCCGCGATCGCCAAGATCCGCGACACCTATGACTACTACCACCACATGGACACCGAGGCAAGCCATGCCGACCTGGTGCCCGACGAGTTGGTCGACCTGTTCGCCCTGGCGGGCACGCCGGACGAGTGCGAGGAGCGGCTTCGCGACATCCGCGACCTCGGCATCGACCAGGTGTCGATCGTGCCCTTCGTCTCCCCAGGCGACAGTCGCGAGCCCACCATCCGCACCTTCGCGGAGATCTGCTCGCGCCTGGGTTGAGCGAAGGACGTTCGCAACAGTCAAGCGTCCGCTGCCGGGGAGCACAGAGTCCCCGGCAGCGGCCCTTGTCGTCGGGAGGTGCGATGGAAAGCGCGTCACCTGGACCGTGCTCGTCCCGCGGAGGCGGATAGTCGATGCAAAGTCGAGGCTCGATCTACCGTCCGAGGCGTGGTCGAGTTGTCGCGATCCCGCTGGTGGCATGCAGGCACGCGACCCGCATCGACCACGTGGTCCTCGTCCTCCAGGACCCGGCAGACGCAAAGCGCCATTCATCCTTTTTCGATGTGACCAGGAGGGCACCGGCAGCCGGCTCGAACCCAGTTGTCAGGCGTGCCGAGAAGGCATTCCGCGGGGCGGAGGTGCGCGGACATGTGGCGGTGCTGCCGGGCGCGTAGGTCGGTCTCGGACATCCTGAACGTCTGCTCGACCTACAACAACGCAGGTGTTCCCAATCGCCTCGCCGGGCGGCATGAGGTCGGCGGGGATGTTGGTGACGTACCCCTTCAATCCCCCGAGCTGGCGGGCTCTGGTCGGGGAGGTCTCGTCGAGTTCGCTAGCACCGTTTCGGGTCTTCACGAACGTGGTGCCCAAGCGGTCTTCTCGCCGGCAACGACGGCCTTCGCGCGTTCTTCTTGCAGCGTGAGGGTCTTTTTCACCCCCGACACGCTTCGTCTGATACGCCCACACTGCTCGCCACGTCCCAGGATGCTGTCCGGGGTCCCAGACGGGTTCGGCCTTCACCAGCGGGTCGCTTGCCGCGTCCCTGTGATGCCCGCAACGTGGGGTGAGGGTGTCGATGACCTGACCATCAGCGAACGCGTCACCGTGCCACCGGAAGCGCGACTCCAGATCCTTCGGTCGATCAGTCAAAGATAGACGGTCGTCGCCCTCGTCTGGGTGTAGCTGTGGAGCTCCTCGACGGCGTTGTCGCGACCGATCCCTGAGTCCTTCATACCGCCGTACGGAACGCCGGTGAAGTGCTGTGAGACGCCGTTCACCCACACGAAGCCGGCGTCAAGTCGGCGCGCCGTACGCAAGGCGGTCTGGATGTCGCGGGCGAAGACGGCTGTCGTCAGTCCGTAGTCGACGGAGTTGGCGAGTGCGATCGCCTCGTCGGGGTCCGACCACCGCAGGATGCTCAGCACAGGTCCGAATACCTCGGTCCGTGCGATCTCCATCTCGGGGGTGACGTGGTCGATCACGGTCGGGGCGTAGAAGAAGCCACCACTCGTCGGCTCGGCGCGGTGACCGCCGGCCACCACCCGCGCGCCTTCGCCCCGTGCCGTCGTTACCATCTCGTCGACCAGATCCACCTGCTCCGCAGAGATCAAGGGACCCTGACCGGTGGCGTCATCCAGCGCGTGACCGAGAGTGAGGGCATCGACCTTGGCCGCCACCAGAGCACAGACCTCGTCTGCGATGGTTTCAGGGACCAGCAGCCGACTGGTCGACCCGCAAGATTGCCCCGCCCACGAGTAGTTCATGCCGCGCACCGCTGCGTCGGCGATGACCTCGGGGGCGGTGTCATCGAAGGCGATCAAAGCGTTCTTGCCACCAAGTTCAAGGGTCACCGTCTTGACGCCGCTGCGGGCAGCATCCTCTTGGATCATCCGTCCGGTGCGGACGCTGCCGACGAAACTGATCCGGCGTACCGCGGGGTGCCTGACGAGCGCCTGTGGGACTTCGGGGCCATCGCCGACCACGAGCGAGAAAACTCCGGGCGGCAAGATCTCGGCAGCTATCTGGGTCAGGAGGAGGGCCGACAGCGGGGCTCGCTCCGGAGGCTTCACGACGACGGTGTTTCCGGCCATCAGCGGCGCTGCCGACTTCGCCAGGCTGAACAGGAACGGGTGGTTGAACGCCACGATCTTCGCCACGACCCCGAAGGGCACGCGTTCGGTGAAGTGGAGGTTCGAACTGGCCGGGATGGTCTCGCCGAGGAGAGTAGGTCCGATACCGGCGAAGTAGCGCAACCCCCGAACCGCTGTGTCCACGTCACGGCGCATGTCGACGTACGGCCCGCCGCTGCTCGTTGCATCGAGGATCGCGAAATCCTCGGCGTGATCGGCGACGGCCTCAGCCAGTCGGTTAAGCAGTGTTGACCGCTCCAGGATCGGTAGATCCCGCCATGCCGGAGCGGCTGCCGATGCCGCGCCGACGACCGCGTCGACGGTGGCGGCGGTGCCGTCGGGGGCGCTGGTGGTGACCTGACCGGTTGAGGGGTCGAGGAGGTCGTAGCGACCGGTCGGGCGCTCGACTCCCGGGGGCACGGGGTGCTCCCAGGTCCGTGCGAAGAGTTCGGCCGCGCGCTGATGCCGGGCGCCTTCCATCGTTCCGGTCATGGTCAGTCAGCCTTCGGGGACGTCGCGGCGTAGCCGCGCTGCACGTGGACGTCGACGAATGCTCGTCCTCCTTCGCGCACGACCGCTACGGCCTCCCGAAGCGTCTCGGCGAGGTTGGCGGGATCCGCGCGGGGACCGAATGCGATAAAACCCTGTGCCCGGGCCAGCCCGGCGAGATCAGGCGCCGGATCGTCGATTCGGAGTCCGATGTGGGCGTTGGACTGCGGCCGTCCGCGGGTCTTGGCGACGGCGGACTGGTGGATCTCGTCGTTGTAGTAGCAGGAGTTGTTGCCGACGACGACGAGTAGTGGGATGTCGTGGTGGGCAGCGGTCCAGAGCGCGGTCGCGCCCATGAGGAAGTCGCCGTCACCGAGCACCGCGACGGGCAATCGGTCGCTGCCACGTAGGGCGAGCGCTGCGCCGACAGCCATGCCCGGGCCACCGCCGACGCCGCCACCGCCGTCCCCGCCGAGGTAAGCGAGTGGGTCGGTCAGCGGCCAGTGGCTGAAGTCCCAACCGAATGGAACCCGGATCAGGGTGACCGGTTGGTTGTCGATCGCCACGCGCAGGGCGTGCTGGAGGTATGTGTTCGTGATCGGCGAGGGCAGTTCGCCGTCCCACCGAGGTTCCGCCGGTGCCGCTGGTGGGGTCGGAGCCGCACCCGTGAGCTCCATGAGGTCCAGCAGGTCGGCAACAGCCAGGTCCGGACTAGTGGTCAGGGTGATGTCGGCCGCGGCTGGTGTGTAGTCGAGTTTGTTCGCGCCGTTGACCAGCAGGTGCTCGAGGCTGACATGGACGATCGTTCGCGGCTTGGTCTGGTCGAGCGAGAGGGTCTGCAGCGTGCCGCCGAGATCGAGCCAGTCCAGGCTGAGGATCACGTCTGCGGTGGCAAGTAGCGCTTGGTCGGCCGGGCTGATCTTGAAGGAGGGCAGCCCGGCGTGGGCCGGATGGTCGGTCGGGAACGCTGCGCCGAGCTTGTGGTGCGTGATGATGCGCGCACCCAGCCCCTCGACCAGACGGATCCGACGCTCCCAGTCCTGACGGTCGCGGCTGACTCGACCAGCCAATACGACGATGCTTGCGGCACCTCGCAACGCCTGCGCAACTGCGGCGAGATCTTGTGCAGCCGCGCGCGGAGCGGAGTAGGGAGCCAGCCTCGGGTAGGTGATCGTCGAAGGGTCGACCTCGACCTCCTGAGCGGAGACGTCGAGTCCGACGAAGGTCGGCGCAGTGGGTGCCGAGCACGCCAGTTGGTAGCCGCGCAGGATCGAGGAGACGGCTGCCGCCGGAGACGAGGCGCGGTCGTCCCACTTCACGAAGCCGCGGATGAGTGAACCCAGGTCGGCTGCGGTGTGCAACCAGTCAATCCAGGGGCGACGTCGGGCGGCGTCCGCCGGGCCGTCGGCGCCGATGAGTAGCACA
This sequence comes from Nocardioides daejeonensis, assembly GCA_040393845.1. Classification (GTDB taxonomy): domain Bacteria; phylum Actinomycetota; class Actinomycetes; order Propionibacteriales; family Nocardioidaceae; genus Nocardioides; species Nocardioides daejeonensis_A. The sequence goes on along the minus strand of JBEBTI010000030.1, from coordinate 3,410 downwards.
GGGGTGCGGTCGGCATAGGCGTTGAAAACCGCCATGGAAGCGTGCATCAGTCCGACGTTGCTGTGCACGACAGCTGCGAGCGGGTGGCCCGCAACCTTGGCATAGCCGTGGGCGATTGCGACCGCGTGCTCCTCATGGAGGCAGAGGAGCATCTCCGGATCGTTGTTGCCGAGGAGGTTGACCAGACTGTCGTGCAACCCGCGGAAGCTCGCACCCGGGGTGAGCGCTAGGTAGGGAACCCCGGTCTTGCGGATGGCGAGCGCCATCGCGTCGCTGCCCCAGGTGGACGGCCCCGAGTCAGGGATGAGGGTCATGTGAGATTCCTTCTAAAATAGACAGTATACAACCAGACGACGGCGGGACCCGCCTTCCGGATCAGGACGCTTGCGCGCGGGGTCCGCGGGTCTCCCGCCCGACCAGGGCGAACGCGGCCACCGCCACCAGCATCACTGCGGCCATGGCGATGACGGCAACGCGGTAATTGCCGTGGTCGACGAGGAAACCCAGCGTGACCGGTCCGATCACTGCGGCCAGATCGCCGCAGGTCCGGTAGAAGCCGAGTGCGCGGCCTCGAGCCGTGGGTGGCGCGATGTCGACGACGTACGCCGAGGGCACCGGGGCAGAGACTGACATCGCGACGCCCGCAACCAGCGTGACGAGAGTGAAGAGCCACACGCTGTCGTCGGCCGCGTAGAGCGGGAAGGTGACGGTCGCGATCAGGATCCCGGGCACGATCATGCGTTTGCGTCCGCGGCGATCCGATATACCTCCGACGAAGGGGAGCAAGGCGAAGTTGAGGAGTGTCACGAGCCCCAGGAGGACACCCATGTGCGCCACCGAGATGCCTACGATGGTGTATCCGATCAACGGCACGATCGACTGAACGCCGCCAAAGCGATGCAAGAAGATGGAGAAGCCGATCCCACACACCGCGAGGTAACTGCGGTCGGTGAGGAGGCGCCACGTGGAAACAGCGGGAGCATCGGGGACCTCATCGGTGGCCTTCTGGTTGAGTCGGCCTCTCGGCACCGCGAGGAGCGTGCGAGTGCCGAGGAGGCAGACCACGATCGCGAACAACCCGCATGCCAGGAAGGGTGCCCGATTGCCGAAGAGGGCCGCAACCAGGCCACCGATCGCGGGCCCGAGTCCGCTCGCGCTGAGTTGGACCCCCTGCATCACCGACAGTGCGTGCCCCCGCCGTTCCTCATCGGCGAGCGTCGCGACCAGGACGGTTCCAGAGGTCAGTGCGACGCCACCTGCTACGCCGGCCAAAAACCGCAGCACCAGCAGGACGTCGAGGTTCGGCGCGAAGAATATCGCGAACTGCGATGCGGTGACGCCACCCATCCCCGCGAACATTAGCCAGCGAGGGTCAAGGCGGTCGCTCAGGATCCCGGCCGGCACATTCACGAGGAGACGACCGAGTCCGAAGACTGCGACGGCCAGACCGATAGCGGTCGCGTTGGCGCCCATATCATCGGCCAGCGCGGGCAGGACTGGAATCACGATCGTCCATGCGCTCTGGGCTGCCGCCACGCAGAAGCAGGCGACGAGGACGGCCGGCTCCATGCGTGCTCGCTCGCTGCCGCGTTTGGGGCGACGCAGTCCAAGTCCAGCCATCGCTCCTCCTTCGTTGAGCGCGGCTGCGATGCTCGTTTCGTTGAGCGTCCCCACGGCAGGGGTAGAAAGTTGTCAGCCAGCACCGTGACCCGAGCGATCCTAGACGATTGTATTAGATATATGTAGTGTGATCATGCGCCGCGGCGCGCGAACAAAGATCGACGACGCCGACGCGGTCCTCGTGACCACCGACATCAGAAGACAGGATGGTGCACATGCCGATCGAGTACAGTGGCTTGCGCGACTGGCTGGAAGCAGTCGAAGGGATGGGGGAGCTGTCGCGTGTCAGCGGGGCCCATTGGGACCGCGAGATCGGTGGTCTGGCTGCGCTGCAGGAGCGGCGACTCGGGCAAGAGGCGCTGATGTTCGATCAGGTCCCCGACCATGACCCGAGCTTCCGCGTGCTCACCAACACGATGATGTCGAACCGCCGCATCGCCTACACTTTCGGCGCGCCGGTCGAGTCCACGGGCGTCGAGCTGGTCCAGCACTGGCGCAACGTGGTCAGCAAGCTTCCGACGATGCCGGTCAAGCACGTCGAGGATGGCCCGGTCAACGAGAACATCATGCGTGGTGACGACGTCGATGTCTTGAAGTTCCCCACGCCACGTTGGCATGAGGAGGACGGCGGCCGGTACATCGGGACCGGTTGTGTCGTCATCATGAACGACCCGGACTCTGACTGGGTCAACCTCGGTTGCTACCGCGTGATGATCCACGACGAGAAGACCGTCGGTCTTTACATCTCGCCTGGCAAGCATGGCCGCCTGATCCGCGAGCGCTACTGGGACAAGGGCAAGCCCTGCCCGGTGGCTGTCGCTGTCGGCCAGGACCCGCTGCTGACCACGTTGGCCGGCATCGAGGTGCCCTACGGGGTCAGTGAGTTCGAGGTTGCTGGCGGATTGCGCGGGGCGCCCACGGAGGTCATCACCAGCGACGTGACCGGTCTCCCGATTCCCGCTCATGCCGAAATCGTGCTCGAAGGGTTCCTCTATCCCGACGATATGATGGACGAAGGTCCATTCGGCGAGTGGACGGGCTATTACGCCGGAGGGCGTGAGCCAGCGCCGGTCATGCGGGTGAAGGCGATCAGGCACCGCAACGACCCGATCCTGTACGGCGCCCTGACCGGCCGCTCGCCCGCGGACGCGGCCTACTACCGCGGCCTGCTGCGCTCGGCGATGATCTGGGATCAGGTCGAGGGGGCAGGACTGCCCGGCATCAAGGGCGTCTGGGTCCACGAGGCCAGCGGCGCCCGGCTCTGGGTGACGTTGTCCGTCGAGCAGATGTTCGCAGGACACGCCCAACAAGTGGGGATCGTCGCCAGCCAGTGCCACGCGGGCAGTTATGCCAACCGGTTCGTCGTGGTGGTCGACGACGACATCGACCCAGCCAACAACAACGACGTCATTTGGGCGATGAGCACGCGCATGGACCCGGCCACCGACATGACGACGATCACCGGGGCTTGGAGCACTCCTCTGGACCCGATGTCCTACCCGCGGGACAACCCGCGTTACAACAACCGGGTCGTCATCGATGCGACGAAGCCGTGGACCCGACTCTCGACCTTCCCGAAGACGGTCGAGCCCCCGCCGGAGTATCAGGCTGAATTGATCGAGAAGTGGGGTGACCGCCTGCCGGGGATCAGGCCGTGAGGGACGCTTTCTGATTCCTTGGGCCCAGCCTCACGACGCCGGTCGGAGCGGATGCTCCGGCCGGCGTCGTCGTTGGTTCCCGTCAACTTCAGAGGTGCTTGAGGTGCTCGACCTGCCGGCGCCAGCGAGCCA
>JBEBTI010000029.1:0-20864 GCA_040393845.1 Nocardioides daejeonensis | reverse complement strand
CTGGAGAACCAGCCGACGACGGTGGCGGGCCGCTACCTGGAGATGTTCGCGGCAGTGGGAGTGGAGCGCGCCTTCGGGATCCCGGGCGTACACAACCTTCCGTTCTGGCGTGACCGGACCGAGGCCCATCCCCCCATCATCGGCGTCCGGCACGAACAGACGACGGTTTACGCGGCCGACGGACTGGCGCGGGCGACAGGTCGGCCGGCGGTCGCCCTCACCACGACCGGACCGGGCGCAGCCAACGCGGCAGGCGCCTTCGGCGAAGCTGCGTCCTGCGGGTCTCCGGTGGTGCTGGTGGCCAGTGAGGTGAACAGCAGGTTCCTCGCGGAACCGGTGGTCAAGGGCGTCCTGCACCAGTCTCGTGACCAAGCGGCCATCTTCGAACCGTTGGCCAAGGCGGTCTATCGTCCGCGGACCCCCGAGGATGCCATCACCGCGCTGGAGGGCGCGCTCCACACCTGCATGGAGTATCCCCGGGGCCCGGTCTACGTCGACGTGCCTACCGACCTCCTCTCGGCTCCCGCGCCCCAGGGCCGCGTCGTCGCACCGGGTCGTCCCACACTCCTTGCAGATGACCCTGCGCTCGCCGACCTGGTCCGACTCCTCGACGACAGCCGATCCGTCGTGATCTGGGCGGGTGCCGGAGTCGTGCAGTCGTCCGCCGAGGCCGAACTGGTGCGCCTCGCTGAGGATCTCCAGGCACCCGTGGTGACGACGTACGGCGCCCGAGGCGTCGTGCCGGTGGGGCACCCGAGCCATGTCGCCCTACCGCCCCATGAACGCGAGGTCGCCGACCTCATTGCGTCGGCCGACCTCTTGCTCGCGATCGGCACCGACTTCGACGGCATGATGACCCGCAACTGGACGATGCCGATGCCGGAGCGGCTCGCGGTCGTCAACTGCGACCAGACCGACCTGCGCAAGAACTACATCCCCAACGTCGCTGTGTTGGGCGACGCCCGCGAGGTGCTCACGGCACTGAGCGCGCGGATCGGGCGGGACCGGCGACCGAACGCCCACGGTGACGTCGCAGGGGCCGGGTTCCGGCGGTTGGAGACCGACGAGGTCGACCACGATGGACTGGCGTTCGTGCGGGCACTCGACGAGGTCGTAGACGAGCGTGTCGCGGTGGTCTGCGACATGGCCGTCGCCGGCTATTGGTTCGGTGGCTATGGCACGATCCATCGCCCTAGGCAACTGCAGTATCCCGTCGGCTGGGGCACGCTCGGCTATGCGCTGCCCGCAGCCGTCGGTCCGGCCTCGGTGGGTACGCCGACACTCGGCATCTGCGGCGACGGTGGCGTCATGTTCGGTTTGGCCGAGTTCGCGACGATTGCGCAGGAGGCGTTGCCGGTGACGATGCTCGTCGTCGACGATTCGGCGTACGGGATGCTTGCCTACGACCAGGTCATCGCCGGCGACGAGCGCGTCGGCGTGGATCTGCAGAGCCCTGACTGGATGAGCCTGGGCCAGGCCTTCGGGATACCGACGGTCGTCACGACCGATACCGGCCGACTCCAGCAGGCTGTGCGCGACGGTCTCGCCTCCGAGAAGCCAGCCCTGGTCGTGCTCCAGCGGTCCTTCATGCCGCCGCGCACGACCTCGGCCCGTTGGAAGTCGTGATGAAGAGCCTGGGCGACGTCCTTGTCGCCGACTTCTCCCGCGTGCTCTCGGGGCCCACGGTCACGATGTTCCTGGCCGACCTGGGCGCTGACGTGATCAAGATCGAGCGACCTGGTGTCGGTGATGACACCCGGAGTTGGGGCCCCCCGTTCCTCGGTGACGAGAGCACCTACTTCTTGTCGGTCAACCGCAACAAGCGCAGCGTCGCGCTGGACCTCACCAGTGCGGAGGGGATCGCGGCGGCGCGGGAACTGGTCGCTCGGGCCGACGTGTTGGTAGAGAATTTCCGGCCTGGGACGATGGAGAAGCTGGGCCTCGGCTACGAGGACGCCCGTCGCCTCAATCCCGGACTGGTCTATTGCTCGATCTCCGGGTTTGGCAGCGGGGCGGGCGCCGACCGACCCGGATACGACTTCGTCGTGCAGGCCGTCGGTGGCCTGATGAGCATCACCGGCGAGCCGGACGGCAGCCCGATGAAGGTGGGGGTCGCGCTGGTCGACATCCTGGCCGGACTGCACGCCACGATCGGCGTGATGGCCGGCCTGCGCGAGCGCGAATCCACAGGGACGGGCCGACACGTGGAGGTCAACCTCTTCTCCTCGTTGCTGAGCAGTTTGGCCAACCAGGGCAGTGCCTACGCACTCGCGGGGGTGATTCCACAGCGGCTGGGGAACGTGCACCCGAGCATCACGCCGTACGAGTTGTTCCAGACGCGGGACAAGCAGGTCGCGATCGCGTGTGGGACCGACCGCCAGTTCGAAGGGCTGTGCAAGGTCCTGCAATGTGAACCCCTTATCGACGATCCCAGGTTCAGCAGCAACCGAGACCGCGTCGGCAATCGGCTGGCGCTCCTGGAGGTCTTGAAGCCCGCGTTCGCGGCCATCGGCGCCGAGGAGTTGCTCCGCGCGCTCGACGAGGTCGGGGTACCTGCGGGCGCGGTCAACGACGTCGCGGAGGCCTTCGCCTTTGCGGAGCGGCTCGGCTTGGAGCCGTTGCAGCGCGTCGCCACCGCCGAGGGTGACCTCCCGCAGGTGTCGTCCCCCCTTCGCTTCGACGGTGTGACGCCGAGTGTGCACAGCGCGCCGCCGACCTTGGGGCAGCACACCGAGGAGATCTTGGAGTGGTTGGGCATGGGGCGGGAGAGTTCGGCATCGTGACAAATGTGGATCTGCTCGTCAGGCTCAGGGAGTTGGGCGTCGAGTTGTCGGAGGCACCGCCAGCGATCGGGGCCTACGCATCGTCTTATCGCCAAGGGGATCTGCTCTTCGTCGCTGGACATACCTCCCGGACGCCGGAACGTCCCGCCCACCGTGGTGTGGTCGGAGTCGACGTAGACGTCGAATTCGCAGCGCGGGAGGCGCGCGGTGCCGCGATCAACCTGCTGGCTGTCGCGCATCACGCCGTCGGACTGCAGAACATCGAGGCGCTCGTACACCTGCGGGGTTTTGTGCGCGCCGAGCCGGAGTTTGACCGTCAGCCGGCCGTGATTGACGGCGCGTCGCTGTTCTTCGCGGATGTGTTTCGCGAGGCGCCCCGGCACGCCCGAGCCGCCGTCGGCGTCGCCTCCCTCCCGGGTGGCGCGTGTGTGGAGCTGGAGGCGGTCTTCGCGGTCCGCGCGGGCTGAGTGCTCGACCCGGGCGCCGGGGCCGGGGTTCGCGCCCACATCATGCCGATCCGACCTCCGTCGGCGGCGATGATGACGCCGTTGATGATCCTGCTGGATGAGGGAGAGGCCGGCGACTTCGGCAGCACTCCCCCGCGTGTCCGAGCGCGTCACGTGAGGCCGTGATCGGCGATGATCGGCTGGGCGATCGTTATCACCCAGGTGTCGAGCGGCAGACGTGGCTCAGAGGTCACCATGATCGCGGGGTCCACACCCAGACGGATGGACCCTCGCGCCGTCGGACGTGCTGATGTGCTCCACCTTAAAGGCGTTCCCACCTGCCAGCCGCGGGTATTGGTGTCGCGAGCACATTGGGGTGAGGGAATGTCGGTCCGGGGAAGGTTGAGGCGAGGACTGACCAAGCATCCGCCGCGTTGATGGCGTAGGTCGACCCGCGGTTGGTCGTGATCACGACGGCGGCCGAGTGCGAGCAGGCCGGCGGTCGGGTTGTCTTCCACTCCAAGTCGAGCATCGAACCTGGGCGCCGCGGGGCATTGCTCGCCAAAGCCAACCGCGTGTCCGATGTTTCTGACCTCACACCGGAACATGACAGCGATAGGCGCGCCATCGACCCGTGAACGGTCAACTCCAGATGATCCCCGGGTAACCACCGTCGAGCTCGATCACGGCGCCGTTGGCGATCCGGCCGCGAGGTGAGGTGAGGAAGACGATCACGTCGGCGACCTCGTCCGCGGTGACGGCATGACCGAGTGAGTTCTCCGCCGCCTTCTCCACGTACGCCGGGTCGTTGCCGCTGCGTTCGCTGAGGGTGAGCCCGGGGTGCACACAAGTGACCGAGACGCCCTGCGGCCCGAGTTCGTCGGAGAGCTTCTTGCTGATCGACACCACCGCGATGTTGCGGGCGGACCCGGCGTACGACCCGGTCGAGCGCCGCGCGTTCATCCCGCTCACGTTGACCACCGCGCCGCCGCCATTCCGTAGGTGCGGCGCCGCCGCACGTACGACGCGCAGGTAGCCGAGTGCCTTGGTGTCGACGTTGCGCAGGAAGTCTTCGTCATCGACTCCGTCGAGACCCGGAGGTGGCGCGGTGGTGGCGCGGGGCGCCGCGCAGTTGACCACGATGTCGAGGCCGCCGAGCTCGGTCGCGGCGTGCGTGACGGCTGCGCGCACTTGGGCGTCGTCCGTGGTGTCGGCGCTGACCGTCACCATCGCGCCGATCTCGGCCGCAGCCTGCGTCAATGACTCCTGGTCGCGCCCCAACAGTGCGACTTGGACGCCTTCGGCCGCCAACCGCGCCGCAACTGCCCGGCCGATGCCGCGGTTGCCGCCGGTGACGAGCGCCCTGCGTCCCGTGAGATCCAAGTCCATGGCGATCAGTCAACCACCGGTAGAGGTCCGGGGCCTCAAACTCCCATCTCAGGGACCGGAACGATGGGCTGTGAAGTTGTTGATCACTGAGCAATTGCCAGGCGCTGCACTAGGACTTGAAGATCACGGGTTGGGGTGACACCTGGCCCCGCCAGCCTCCATGCAGGTGTGGGTCACGGGAGGCAGTCTCTGGATTGCGACATTCAGAGAACGGAAGGCCATCCCGTGACCCACGAAGACATTGTGTACGACCGGCGTGTGCGACTCATCGAGTACGCCGCCAAGATCGGCAACATCGCCGAGGCATGCCGCGTGTTCGGCGTCTCCCGCAACACCTACTACGACTGGATCAACAAGGCCGAGAAGTACGGCCTGTCAGCGCTGCTGCCCAAGGAGCGGCGCAAGCCACACCAGCCCAACGCGATGACCTCGGAAGAGGTCGCGGTGATCTTGTCTGAGGCGATCACCCGACCCACCCTCGGCCCGAAGTCGCTCCTGCGACACCTCAAAGCCCGTGGCGTTGACCGCTCTGCATCCGGGGTCGCGAAGGTCCTACGGCGCCACGATCTGGGCACCGCTCGACAAAGAGTCGCCGCGCTGGCGTCGTTGACCGCAGCCGACACCGGACAGGTCACCACAGCGGCAATGGAGGGACCCTTCGGGTTCTGCATGTACGCCTCCACCGCAGGCCAGGTCGTCAGCCTGGACACCTTCTACGTCGGCAGGCTCAAGGGCATCGGTGCGGTCTGGCAGCTCACCGCGGTCGACGTCGCGACCCGGACCGCGGTCTGTCCAGCTCATCGTCGGCGACAAGACCGCAGCCGTCGCGGCCAAGTTCTTGGACCACCTCAAGAAGGCGCTACGCAAGCACGGCATCACCCTGCAGGGCGTCCTGACCGACAACGGACCCGAGTTCATCGGAAAGCCGTTCCAGGCCCGCGCAGCCGAGCTTGGGTTGGACCATCATCGGATCCCACCGAGGTCGCCGAACCACAACTCGGTGTGCGAGAGATTCCACGGCACCGTGCTCCACGAGTTCTATCGGCCCCACTTCCACCGCGGCCGTGTCGAGGACATCGCCCTACTCGACAGGTCGCTGCAGACGTGGCTGGACGACTACAACCAGCACCGTCCGAACAACGGTGACTACATGGCCGGACGGACCCCGTTGGAGGTCAAGAAGGAGCTTCGACGGCGTATCCGCAAGACTGCTGCCTGACAACCATCAACGAGTCGTCCAGAGACGCCGACCTGTCACCCCGACCCGTGAGCCGGAAGCACTAGGAGAACTGGGCGTTGACCGGCGATCTTGCTGCGTGGCGTCAACGGGGTACCAGACGTCACCCTTGCGGTACGGCTTGGTCGCGTTGACGATGTCCTGTTTGGGGTCGGCGGGTGGTCCAGGCTCACATTCCGGTAGTTCGGAACTGCAACGGCTGCAGCGGATCATCCGCAGGCCGATGCCGGAAGCTGATGATCTTCCGTCGCTTGACTGCACCCGGAAGTCGACGCGCTGCAGTTGACGGCCCGAGTCCGTTGCTGGCCGGCATCCCTGCGTCGACCCCCGGATGGTGCGCGCCAAATTTCGCGCAGCCACCAACGGCGGTGCCGACGATCTCGTCACCGTTCGGCCGAAACGTCCACGGGCCAATACATTCTTCTACGATCGCGGGATTCCCTGGTGAATCATGGGTGAGCACCCGGCAGGTGACCCGAGACTCCTGCCGGGTGTTCACTCCATTTGTGGCCGCTGTTTCCCCGGATCACTCCGTGGCGTCGTCCTCTTCGTCCTCTTCGTCCTCTTCGTCGTCCTCGTCGCGTCGGCTGCGGACCACGGCGACCACCGCGAGTCCTGCGGTCAGCACCGCCACGCCGCCGAGCGTCCAGATCGCCCATGCGGGGAAGTCGTCCTGTTCCTGGTCGTCGAGGCTGGTCTTCTCGGTCGGCGCCCCGAGTGCCTCGAGTTCGCAGCCGAGCGCGCTGGTCTGGGGCGTCCCGCCCTCGACGACGTCGAACTCGTAGTTGTTGCGCAGCACGTGGCCGTCCTCAGCGGTGATCTCATAACGCACCGTGTGCACACCGGGGCTGAGCGGTTCGACCCGCGCGCAGACCGTGTTCGAGTCGAGGCCGACCTGGCCGGGGCTGACAGACAGTGGGTTGCCGTCCTGGTCGAGGACGGCGATCTTGTGGGTGGCATCGACGGCAACCGGGTCAGCGAACTCGAGCGCCACCAACTCAGTGCCGGCGGCCACCTCGTCGCCGGAGCCCGGAGCGGCGTCGACCAGCACCGTGTGTGCCTGGGCCGGTGCCGCCACCAGGGCGAACAGCACGGCGACGACTGTCGCGAGGAGACGAACGACGAGACGCGACTGGGATCGATCACTCATGACCCCCATTGTGCCCACCGCATGGGTACGCCGGCCCGGGTTGCGTGACGGGTCAGCGATTGCGTGGGCTGGGTCACCGCCGCACCCTGGCTCTGCCGCACGTGTCGGCCGCGCTGACAGTGTCGGAGTCGCGTGCAAAGGTAGCGCCGTGGCACTCCACCTGCATCGCGGCGAACGCACCGACCTCTTGGCCGACGGCCTTGCGGATCTGCTGGCCCGCCCGCTGCCCGATCCGTTTGCCGAAGAGGTCGTCGTCGTACCCCAGCGGGGGATCGAGCGCTGGCTGGGCCAACGCCTCTCCCACCGCCTCGGCACCGGACCGCGGGGTGGCGACGGTGTCTGTGCCGGCATCCGCTTCGTCACGCCGCACTCGTTGGTGGCGACCCTGCTGGAGCGTGAACGCGACGACCCGTGGCACCCTGACCGACTGGTGTGGCCGCTGCTCGAGGCGATCGACGAGTCCGTCGACGAACCGTGGGCACGCACCTTGGCAACGCACCTCGGCCACGGGATGACCGGCGAGGAGGCGGAGCTGCGGTCCAACCGTCGCTGGTCGGTGGCACGGCGCCTCGCGGGGCTGCTGGCCGGGCATGCGGTGCAGCGACCCCAGTTGCTCACCGACTGGCGAGAGGGTCGCGACCACGACGGGTGCGGCGGCGAGCTCGACGGCGACCTGCTCTGGCAGGCGGAGCTCTGGCGTCGGGTGCTCGACCGGGTCGACGCTCCGCCTCCTGACGTGCGGCTGGCCGACACGGTCGATCGGCTCCGGCGTGGTGGCGACGGGCTGGCCCTGCCGGCGCGACTCTCGCTCTTCGGGCACACCCGGCTGCCGCGCAGCGAGGTGCAGCTGCTCGGCGCACTCGCCGAACTGCGCGACGTACACCTCTGGTTGCCCCAGCCGTCGGCGCAACTGTGGGACGACCTGACGGCCACTGCCGCTGAGGGCCCGGTGCTGCGTGCCGACGACGACTCCGCCGAATGCGTGGCCCACCCACTGCTCGCCTCGCTCGGTCGCGATGCCCGAGAGTTGCGCCGCACCCTCGGTGCCCTCGGCCCGGTCGACGACCGTCTGGTCGGGCTTGGAGATTCCGCGGAATCACTTGCGCCGACGTCGCCGACCCTGCTCGGCCGGCTCCAGGCTGACCTCCGAGCCAACCGGGCGCCGGTGCCCGGTCCGGTCGGCGAGGGCGACGACTCCCTGCAGGTGCATGCCTGTCACGGTCCGGCCCGACAGGTCGAGGTGCTTCGTGAGGTGCTGGTCGGACTGCTGGCCGACGACCCCACCCTCGAACCTCGCGACGTGTTGGTGATGTGTCCTGACATCGAGACCTACGCGCCGCTGATCCAGGCCGGCTTCGGTCTGGGCGAGGTGGCTGGCGGCACCCACCCGGCCCACACCCTGCGGATGCGGCTGGCCGACCGCTCGTTGGCGAGCACCAACCCGCTGCTGTCGGTGGCCACCCGCGTCGTCGAGCTGGCCGGCGGCCGGGTCACGGCGACGGAGGTGCTCGACCTGCTGGCGACGCCCGTGGTGGCGGCACGCTTCGGACTCGACACCGACGACCTCAGCCACGTGGCCCGGTGGATCGACGAGGCCGGCATCCGGTGGGGCATGGATGCGACCGGACGCACGGCGTACCGCCTCGAGCGCTTCGGTCAGAACACGTGGCGGGCCGGGCTCGACCGGCTGTTGCTCGGCGTCGTGATGTCGGACGACGGACAGGGTCGCCTCGGCCATGCGTTGCCGGTCGACGACGTCTCCTCCAACGACATCGACCTGGTCGGCCGACTGGCCGAGTACGTCGACCGCATCGCCGCCGCGCTCGACTCGCTGCGGGTGGCCCGCACCGCCGGGCAGTGGGCCACCGCAGTGGCCACCGCGGTGCAGGGACTGACCCGCACGCTGCCCCAAGACGTCTGGCAGGTGGCGCAGTTCGACCGCGAGATGGCCGCAATCGCCGACTCCGACTCGGTCGACGGCACGGTGCTGGCGCTCACCGACGTGCGGGCTCTGTTGCAGCACCGGTTGGCCGGCAGGCCGACACGCGCCAACTTCCGCACCGGCACCCTGACCGTGTGCACGATGGTGCCGATGCGGTCGGTGCCGCACCGGGTGGTCTGCCTCGTCGGGCTCGACGACGGTGACTTCCCACGCATCGGCGCGGTCGACGGCGACGACGTGCTCGCCCGGTGCCCGATGACCGGCGAGCGTGATCTTCGCAGCGAAGACCGTCAGCTGCTGCTCGACGCGGTGCTGGCCGCCACCGACAAACTCGTGATCACCTACAGCGGGGCCAACGAACACTCCGGCGCCGAGCGGCCGCCTGCGGTGCCACTCGGGGAACTCATCGACGCGGCCCGCCAGACTGCCCCCGACTGCGATGTCGTGGTGCGCCACCCGCTGCAGTCGTTCGACGCCCGCAACCTGGTCCCGGGTCTGGTGCCCGGTGCAGCCGTGCCGTTCAGCTTCGACCGGGCGGCACTGGCTGGTGCCGAGGTTGCGAGGGGTGAGCGCAAGCCGCGCGGGCCGTTCCTGCCCGGCCCGTTGCCGTCGCACGTCGAGACCGATGTGTCGTTGGACGACCTCCAACGGTTCCTGACGCACCCGGTGCGGGAGTTCCTGCGGAACCGCCTCGAGGTCGGCACGCCACTGACGGCCGACCTGCGCGACGACGCGATCCCGATCGAGCTCGGCCCGCTCGGGGTCTGGGGGGTCGGCGACCGCCTGCTCCGCGACGTGCTGGCCGGTCAGGACCCGGTTGCCAGCATGACCGCGGAGCAGTTGCGCGGCCTGCTGCCGCCGGGTCAGCTGGGCACCCGCACGTTGCAGGAGGTGGCACGCGACGTGCAGGCGCTGGTCGACCGCACCGCTGGCCTGCGCACCGCCGAACCGAGGGCGGTGGACGTCGACGTCGACCTCGGCAACGGACGCCGGCTCACCGGCACCGTCACCGGCGTGGTCGGTCACCAGCGTCTGGCGATCACCTTCTCCAAGCTCCGGGCCCGGCAACGGCTGGAGAACTGGGTCAACCTGCTCGCCCTCTCGGCCAGCCACCCCGACCAGCACTGGACCGCGATGGTGGTGGGTCGTGGCAAGGGGGCACCGGCGCGGTCGTTGGTCGGCCCGGTCGACCACCGAGCCGTCGACTGGCTCCGCGAGCTCGTCGAACTGCGAGACCGTGGCTTGTGCGAGCCACTGCCGTTGCCGCTCAGGTCGGGCCTGTCGTGGGCCGAGGCCCAGCAGCGGGTTGCGCGCGGAGACTCGCGTGACCCGCTCGAATCGGTCGAACGCGACTGGCTCACCGACCGGTTCAAGACCGACCCGATCCCGGGCGAGCAGGACGACCCCGCGCACGTCGTGGTGTACGGCGAGGACGCACCCCTCGACGTACTCCTCGGGCCGGTGCGTCCCGACGAGCCGTGTGCGGAGGGCGCAGTGCACCGGCTCGACCAGTTGGCGCGGTTGGTCTGGACACCGTTGCTCGACGGCAACGAAAAGGTGGGGCCACTGTGAGCGGCAGCGAACGAGCGAGCCGGACCGGGTACGACGACCGGCCACCCGCGAGCGACGGCACCGGGCCGACCGACGTGCCGACACCCTTCGACATCGCCGACCCGCTCCCGCGTGGCACCACGTTGTTGGAGGCCAGCGCCGGCACCGGCAAGACCTGGACGATCGGTGCACTGGTGGCCCGGTTCGTCGCCGAGGGCGAGGCCAAACTGTCGGAGATGCTGGTGGTCACCTTCGGGCGGGCGGCCAGCCAGGAGTTGCGCGAACGCGTGCGCTCGCAACTGGTCGAGCTCGACCGGGCGTACGCCGACCCCTCGGCCGAGCGAGCGCCCAACGAGGTGGTCACCCTGCTGCTCGACTGCCCGCCTGAGGAGCGCGTCGCACGCCGGCGTCGGGTGCGCGAGGCGTTGGCAGAGTTCGACGCAGCCACCATCGCCACCACCCACCAGTTCTGCCAACTGGTGCTGCGCAGCCTTGGCGTCGCCGGTGACACCGACGCCGAGGCAACTCTGGTCGAGGATCTCGACGATCTGCTGGTCGAGGTGGTCGACGACCTCTACCTGCGCGGATTCGCCGACGTCGAGGGTCCGCCATTGTTCACCCGCAGCCAGGCACTGACCCTGGCCCGGGCGGCAGTTGCCGATCCGCAAGCAGTGGTGGTGCCGCACGCGCCGGACGGCCCGGCGACCGCCGCCCACCGGCGGGCCGGCTTCGCACGTGCGGTGCGTGAAGAACTCGACCGTCGCAAGCGGCGCCTCGGCATCCTCGGTTACGACGACCTGCTCAGCCAGCTCGCCGATGCGCTCGCACGTCCCGATGCGCCGGCCCGGGCGCGGATGCGGCAGCGGTGGAAGGTGGTGCTGGTCGACGAGTTCCAGGACACCGACCCGGTGCAGTGGCAGGTGCTCGACCGCGCCTTCAGCGGTCACGCCCGGATGGTGCTGATCGGCGATCCGAAGCAGGCGATCTATGCCTTCCGCGGCGGCGACGTGGTCACCTATCTGGCCGCTGCGGAGACCGCGGCGGTGCAACACACCCTGGCCACCAACTGGCGCAGCGACCAACCCCTGCTCGACCGGCTCCAACCGTTCCTGGAAGGCGCCGCGCTCGGCGACCCACGCATCGTCGTACGCCCGGTGAGCGCAGCCCATGCCACCGCGCGTCTGGTGGGTGCCCCGGAGCCGGAGCCGTTCACGGTGCGAGTGGTGCAACGCCCGCAGTTGCGTCGCTCGGGCAACGCCAAGCTTCCGGTCGCCGCGGTACGGCCGCTGATTGCGAAGGATTGCGCCGCGCAGATCAAGCAACTGCTCGCCTCCGACGCCACCTTCGAAGGCCGCCGGGTGCGACCCGGTGACGTGGCAGTGCTCGCGCACACCGGCAAGCAGTTGCAGGCGGTGCGCGACGCACTGACCGAAGCAGGCGTGCCGGCGGTGCTGGCGGGTGGTGGCAGCGTCTTCCGCACCCCGGCAGCCAACCACTGGCTGGTGCTGTTGGAGGCGCTCGAACAGCCCCACCGTGCGGCGCGGGTGCGTGCTGCCGCGCTGACCCCGTTCCTCGGTCACGACGCCACTCGACTCGACCACAACGATGCACTGACCGAGCAGCTCACCGAGCAGATGATGGTCTGGAGCGGACTGCTCAAGCAACGGGGCGTGGCCGCGGTGCTGGAGGCGGCGGTGGCCGGCGGGATGTATGCACGCGTGTTGCAGCGCGCCGACGGGGAGCGGCTGCTGACCGACCTCCGCCACGTCGGCCAGGCCCTCCATCAGGTGGTGCTGGTCGACCGACTCGGCGTGGTGGCGCTCGTGCAGTGGTTGCGTGAGCAGGTGGCCGACGACGCGTTCGAGGGAGTCTCCGAGCGCACCCGTCGCCTCGACAGCGACGCAGCAGCCGTGCAACTGGTGACGATCCACGGCAGCAAGGGCCTGCAGTATCCCGTGGTGCACCTGCCGTTCGTGGCCGACCGGTGGGTGCCCAAGCCCGACCTCTTGCAGTTCCACTCGCCCGTCGACCATCGTCGCTCGCTCGACGTCGGCGGGGCCGGTGGCGACGGCTGGAAGGCCAACGCGGCAATCGCCGCCGACGAGGACGCCGGGGAGTCGTTGCGTCTGCTCTATGTCGCGATGACCAGAGCGCAGAGCCAGTTGGTGTGTTGGTGGGCGCCGACCTCCAACACCCGCCAGTCTGCGCTGCACCGGATGCTGATCGGTCGGGGCCCCGGGCGATCGGTGGTGCCCGACCTGCTGGAGGCGCCCGAGGACGACGAGGTGACCCGCTTCCTCGACGCTTGGCAGCACCACGGCGGACCGGTCTGGCGGGTCGCCGCACCGGTGACGGTCGCCGACGACCTGCCGGAACAGGACCGGCCACGTCTGGAGGTGCGGCGCTTCGACCGTCAGGTCGACACCGACTGGCGACGCACGTCGTACTCCGCACTCAGCGCCCACACCAGCGCAGCCCAAGGCCTGGCGGCGAGCGTCGACAGTGAGCCGGAACACCCGCCGCGCGCCGACGAACCCGACGGTGCCGAGGCGGCGCCGGCGGCACTACCGCTGGTCGACGACGTGCCGTCGCCGATGACCGACCTGCCGCTCGGCGCCACCTTCGGGTCGTTGGTGCACGCGGTGCTCGAGCACGCCGACCCGCTCGCGCCGGACTTCCGTGCTGAGTTGGTCACCCACACCGCCGAGCAGCTGGTGCGGTGGCCGGTCGCCGTGACGCCGGAGGCGCTCGCCGACGCGTTGGTGGAGGTGTGCGAGAGCCCGCTCGGTCCGTTGGCCGACAACTGCACGCTGGTCGAGATCCCGTTGACCGAGCGCCTGCGCGAACTCGACTTCGAGTTGCCGCTGGCCGGCGGCGACCACCCGACCCAGGCGGTCGACGACGTCCGGCTGGGTGACCTGGCCGGGCTGTTGCGCCGGCACCTGTCGGTCGATGACCCGTTGCTGCCGTACGTCGACACGCTGGCCGATCCGGTGCTCGGCGGGCAACTGCTCAGGGGCTATCTCACCGGCTCGATCGACGTGGTGCTGCGCGTTGACGGTCGCTACCTCGTGGTCGACTACAAAACCAACTGGCTCGGCCCCACCGACCAGCCGTTGACCGCCGGTGCCTACCGCGCCGAGGCGCTCGCGGCAGCGATGGGCGGGTCCGACTACCCACTGCAGGCGTTGTTGTACGCCGTGGTGCTGCACCGCTACCTGCGGTGGCGGCTCCCGGACTACCGACCGGAGGACCATCTGGGTGGTGTCCTCTACCTCTACCTGCGCGGGATGTGCGGCGCGCAGACGCCGGTGGTCGACGGGCAGCCGACCGGCGTCTTCTCATGGCGGCCGCCGACCGACCTGGTGCGCGACGTGAGTGACCTGTTGGACGGCGTGGGAGGCAACCGTGGCTGAGACCGACACCGTCCGGCTGCCCGACCCCGAACGTCCGGTCGATCCGGTTGACCGACGGCTCGCGTTGCGGGCCGAGGGCCTGCTCGCGACCTTCAACCGTGCCGAGGTGATCACGGCCGGCGACGTGCACGTGGCGACCCGGCTCGGCAGTTTGGCCGAGGAGTCCGACCCGGAGGTGCGGCTCGCGGTGGCACTGGCCAGCCGGGCGGTGCGCAACGGCTCGGTGTGCCTCGACCTGGCTGCCGTCGGCGACGAACAGTCCGACACCGATGAGGTGCTCCCGTGGCCGGATCCGGTCGCGTGGGTGAGCAAGGTGCAGGCGTCACCCTTGATGGCGGCCGGCGTGCTGCACTGGGAGCACGACCTGCTCTACTTCGACCGCTACCTGCGCCAGGAGACCCAGCTCTGCGTCGACCTGCTCGACCGGATGGGTGTCGCGGCACCTGCCCTTCCCGTCGACCTCGACCAAGCGGCGGCACGCCTCTTCCCCGGGACGTCGTACGACGAGCAGCGCGTCGCTGCGGTGCGTGCGGTCTCGTCATGGACCACGGTTCTGACCGGCGGACCGGGCACCGGCAAGACCACCACGGTGGCCGGCATGATCGCATTGTTGGCCCGTGAGGAGCGCGACGGTCGGCCGCTGCGGGTGGCTCTCGCTGCGCCGACCGGCAAGGCGGCTGCGCGACTGCACGCGGCGGTGCGCGAAGAGCTCGCGCACGACCGCTTCCTGACCGAGGAGCGCGACCTGCTCTCCGCCGTACCCGCCTCGACCCTGCACCGGCTGCTCGGCCCGCGACCGGACAACGCCACTCGGTTCCGCCACCATCGGGGCAACCGGCTGCCGCACGACGTGATCGTCGTCGACGAGACCTCGATGGTGTCGCTCACGATGATGGCCAGGTTGGTCGAGGCGGTCCGCCCCGACGCCCGGTTGGTGTTGGTGGGTGACCACAACCAGCTCGCGTCGGTCGACGCCGGAGCGGTGCTGGCTGACCTCGTCGCCGGCCTGCCCGACACGCTGGTCGCCGAGTTGCTGACCAACCACCGCTCCGAGGCCGACATCGTCGAGTTGGGCGCCGCGATCCGCGAGGGGGCCGTCGACCGTGCCGTTGAGCTGTTGCGCACCGAGTCGTCCGAGATCGGTTTCGACGAGACCCCCGACGGGATGCTGTCAGGTGCACTCCGGACGCTCGTGACCGACGCTGCGCTGGCCCTGCGCCGTGCCGCGCGTGCCGGTGACGTCGACGCCGCGCTGGAGGCGCTCGAGCAGCACCGGTTGCTCTGCGCCCACCGCGACGGGCCGTTCGGCGTCTCGCACTGGAACCGACAGGTCGAGCGGTGGATCTCGGAGGCGACGGTCGCGGAGGGATCCGACGACCCGCTCCGGGAGACCTGGTACGCCGGCCGGCCGGTCCTGGTCACCGCCAACGACCCGACGCTGGGACTGCACAACGGCGACACCGGCGTGGTGGTCCGCGACGGCGAGGGGCACCTGCGGGTGGTCTTCCAGACCGCCACCGGCCACCGGTCGTTCTCGCCGGGACGCCTCGACGCCCTCGAGACGATGCATGCGATGACCATCCACAAGGCTCAGGGCAGTCAGGCCTCCGTCGTCACGGTGCTGCTGCCCGACTCCGAGTCCCGGCTGCTCACCCGCGAACTGCTCTACACCGCAGTCACCCGGGCTCGGCACCGCGTCAACGTCGTCGGTTCCGAGCAGGTCGTCCGTGATGCGCTGGACCGACGGGTACGCCGTGCCAGCGGGTTGCGTCCTCGCCTCGCGTCGTCATCGCCCGCTCGCCCGGCCACGATCCGTGGGTCGACTCCACGCGCAGCAACCCCGTGACCTCCGGATGCATCGAGCGGTGTGGCGGCTCCGCCGTACGACGAACGTCGCCTCGCACGTCCCGACGCTGGTCCACTGTCCGCTCGACCTGCGATGCTGGTGCGCCGGAAGCACGTGAACCTGCCGAACCCGCTGTTCGGCCGCACCGACCCGAACCAGCCAGGAGACCAGACCAGATGCGCCCTGCCCGCCTTGCCCTCGGAAGCGCCGCCGTGGCGCTCGCCCTGACGACTCTCGTCGGATGCAGCGATGACGACGATGCAGACGTCGAGACGCTGGAAGGGCTCACCGGCGAGGAGGTGCGTGAAGCGTCGATCGACGCGATGGACGACCTGACCTCGATGCGGATCACCGGGGACCTGTCCAGCGGGGAGGACGCGATGAGCATGGACATCGCGATGGACCGCGACGGCAACTGCACGGGCACCTGGTCGCTCGGTGGTGCTGCCGCAGAGATCCGCAGTGACGGTGAATACGTCTTCCTCGACGGCGACCAGGCGTTCTGGACTGCCACCACCGGCAGCGAGGCCAACGCCGCGCAGGCGATCGAACAACTCGACGGCAAGTGGGCGCGCATGCTCGCAGGACAACTCGACGGCATCTGCTCGCTCGACAACCTGCTCGAGGGGATCAACCGGAACACCAGTGCCTCGGTCGAACTCGGTGAGGTGATCGACCACGGTGGCCGCAAGGCGCTCGAGGTGACCACCACCAACGCCGAGGGCGAGAAGAGTTTTGGTTTGGTGGGCTGGGAAGATGAGCATCATCTGCTGCAGGTACGCCGCGAGGGTGGCGAGGGTGGCAGCTTCGACCTCTCGGAGTTCGACGAAGCGGTCGAGGTCGAGATCCCGGCCGAGGGCGATTTCGTCGACTTCAGCGGGGACTGACCTGCTCGTCACCCGGGCCCGATAGCGTGAGTCCGCCCAGAAGCGGAGAAGAGGAGTGAACCGGTGGAGTTGCACCATCAGCTGCTGAGCCTGACGCAGCAGCGCGGTCCGGCGATCATGGACCAGCCCGCTCAGCTCCGCGCTGCGCTCGAGGACCACCTCGACGAGAGCGCTGCCTCGACCGGTGACCTCAACCTGCTCTCCGACGCGGTCCGGCTCGGCGGCATCAAACTCCTGCGCACCACCTTGCAGGGTGGTGCCGCGCCCGCGTCGGCCGTCGAGGCGGCAGGCGACTACCTCGCCCGCCAGCGTGGGAGCACCGACGTCAACAGTTGCCGCTGGGCGACCGCGGCGATCGGGTTTGCGCTCGGCCTCGTCCCTGACGACGTCGCTACGGCGATGCGCCGCCGCTACGAGGGCGGCACGGCGCCGTCGGCACCGCCCGCGATGGGTGGCTGGCAGCAGCCGGTGGTCTCGCCGCTGCCCCCGACCCTCTCGCCGGTGCAGTCGGGTGGGCCCGGCCACCCGGGTGGACCTCAGCACCAGCCGATGATGAGTCCTCCGCAACAGTGGGGTCCGCCGCAGCAGCAGCCTGCGCGCAAGTCCGCCAAGACCCCGTTGATCGCGGTCGCTGCTGGCGTCGGCGCCGTGCTCCTCGGCGCTGGGGTGGCGTGGGCGGTCACGGCGGGCGGCGACGACGACAAGTCCGAGGGCGCCGACGACCCGACCACCTCGACCAGCATCTCGACCAGCCCCAGCGAGAGCGATTCGCCGAGTCCCGACACCGGTGACGTGCTCGAGGGCCGCAGTGCCGAGGAGATCCGCGACGCTGTGATGGCGACGATGGGATCGGTCTCGTCGCTCAACATGAGCGGCCGCATCGAAGCCCAAGACACCGCGATGGACCTGTCGATGGACACCGACGGTCGGTGCAAGGGCACGATGGAGGTCGAGGGAGGCCAGGCCTCGATCATCTCCGACGGCGTCTCCTCCTACATGCGCGGCGACGAGGACTTCTGGGTGGCGAGCTCCGGCCGGTCGGCCTCCGAGCTGACGATGTTCGTCGACCGGTGGGTCAAGATGAAGAGCGGAGACGACTCCTTCGACTCCTTCTGCGACCTCGACAACCTGCTCGACGAGTTCGACTCCGGTGGCAGCGCCGACTTCGAGGTGCGGGGCACCCGCATCGTCAACGGCACCGAGGCCCTGGAGTTGCTGTCCGACGACGGCAGCCAGCTGATGGTGTCCAACGCCGCGCCGCACCACATCCTCAAGATCATCTCGCTCGACCCGGCCGACCCGGGCGAGTTCACCTTCTCGCGCTACAACGAAGAGCTCGACATCAGCGCGCCGAGCGACTACCTCGATCTCGACTCTGTCGGGTGAGCACCTTCTTCGGCGTCGCCCAGTCGAAGTAGCTGCTGCCCGCCTGGGGATCGCCGATCAGCTCCGAGGTGGTGACCAGGCGATAGCCGCGGCGCTTGAGCGCCCGGATCATCGCGTCGACCGCGTCCACGGTGGTCGGTCGGATGTCGTGCATCA
Organism: Nocardioides daejeonensis; assembly: GCA_040393845.1. Lineage (GTDB taxonomy): Bacteria > Actinomycetota > Actinomycetes > Propionibacteriales > Nocardioidaceae > Nocardioides > Nocardioides daejeonensis_A. The sequence continues at coordinate 2,675 of JBEBTI010000029.1, read as the reverse complement.
GCACGACCCCGTTGCGTTGGGCCCGCTGCACCGCGACGGTTCGGATGTAAGGCGCGTTGCGGATCTTCCAGTCGCTGGTGTCGATGTTCCACAACACCTCGGCCAGTCCGGCGTCCCGGTGGGCACGCAGCACGGCGGCGTTGGTGGCGCCGTATGGCGGTCGTGACAGGGTGGCGCGTATGCCGGTGACCTGGCGGATCTTGCGTTTCGTGGCGCGCAACTGCCAGGTCAACCACTTGGGTCCGAGGGTGGTGAGGTTGGCGTGGTTCCACGAGTGCACGCCGATCTCGTGGCCGGCGCGGGCGATCTGCTTGGCCACGTCGGGTCGGGCGTCGACCATCTCGCCGACGAGGAAGAAGGTGGCGTGCACCCGGTGTCGGCGCAGCACCCGCAACAGGCGGGGCGTCGGGAGGCCGGGTCCGTCGTCGAAGGTCAACGCCATGCAGCGCACCTTGGCGCAGTCGGGTGCCTTGCGGCGCCGGTCGCCGCGCCTCGAGTCCCCGGTGCCGGTCGAACCGTCGACCGTGTCGGAGCCGGGGACGACCGGATCGCCGGCCGCGGGGCTCGGCGTCTGCGGCTGGTTGGGTGGCGTTTCTGCATCCGTGCCGACACCGGCGTCAGCACTGTCACCGGCCAGATCGTCGGCATCGGTCGCCGTACGCGCAACTCCCGCAGCGCGGGAGGCACCGTGGTCGACGGCGGGCGTGGCGAGAAGTGCGGCGAGCGCGAGGCCGAGCAGGAGCACCAGAACCCGGGCGTGCATGAACTGACCTGACCTCAAATCGTGGGGGAGCGCATCAACCGGGCTGGCCGATCTCCGGTTCAGTCTCCCAGAGACGGCCCGATCGTGTGGTGGTTACCCTTGAGTACATGAAGCGGACCATCTATGACGCCGACCACGACTCCTTCCGCGACTCCGTCGTCGCCTTCCTCGATCGCGAGGTGAAGCCGCACGTCGAGGAGCACGCCGCCGCCAAGGCATTGCCGCGCGAGTTCTGGCTGGCCGCCGGCCGTCAGGGCTTCCTCGGTCTGGAGATCCCGGAGGCGTACGGCGGCTCCGAGGCTGGCGACTACCGCTTCAACGCGGTGTTGTTCGAAGAACTGAGCAAGGTCAACGCCGCGCTCGGCTCCTGCGTGGGCATCCACGCCGACATCACCGCGCCGTACCTGGTCGAACTCGGCACCGACGAGCAGAAGCAGCGTTGGCTGCCGGGTGTCGCGACCGGTGAGACCCTGCTGGCGATCGGGATGACCGAACCGTCCGGTGGGTCAGACCTCGCGGCGTTGCGCACCACTGCCGTGCGCGACGGCGACCAGTGGGTGATCAACGGATCCAAGACGTTCATCACCAACGGCTACTCGGCCGACCTGGTGATCACCGCCGTCCGCACCTCGCCGGAGAAGAAGGCGCGCGGCATCACCCTGTTCGCGATCCCGGCCAGCGCAGAGGGCTTCAGCCGCGGCCGCAAGCTCGACAAGGTCGGCCAGGACGAGTCCGACACCGCGGAGCTGTTCTTCGAAAACGTGCGGCTCGGCGACGACCACATCATCGGTGAGCTCGACGGCGGCTTCATCCACATGATGCAGAAGCTGCCCCAGGAGCGCTTGGGATGTGCGATCTCCAACGTGGCGCACGCCAAGCAGATCCTCGTCGAGACGCTGCAGTACACCAAGGACCGCAAGGCGTTCGGCCAGAGCATCGGTGCCTTCCAGCACAACAAGTTCCTGCTCGCCGAGTTGTTCACCCAGATCGAGGTGACCGAGGCGTTCATCGACCAGTGCGTCGTGGCGCACGACCGTGGCGAGCTGAACTCCGTGGACGCGGCGAAGGCCAAGTGGTGGAGCTCGCAGGTGCAGAACGACGTGCTCGACCACTGCGTGCAACTGCACGGCGGCTACGGCTTCATGAACGAGTACCGCGTCGCCCGCGCCTGGCGCGACGCCCGCGTCTCGAAGATCTGGGCCGGCTCCAACGAGATCATGAAGGAGCTCATCGGCCGCGATCTGGGACTGTGAGCGGCCACCGGCTCTTCGCCGCGCTCGTCCCGGCGATCGACGTGGTCGAGCGGCTGGACGAGTTCTGGTCGGTACGCCGTGAGTCGGGTGAGTTCCGATGGACCTCGCCCGACCAGTGGCACCTGACCTTGGCCTTCATGCCGTCGGTCGCCGACCATCTGCTCGACGACCTCGTCGAACGTCTGGCGGCGGCCGCGGGACGTCGTACCTCGTTCCGCCTGCAGGTGGAAGGTGGTGGCGGCTTCCCGAACCCGGCCGAGGCCAAGGTGCTCTGGGCCGGTGTGCAGGGCGCGGACCCGGCAGCCCGGACCGAACTCGAACGACTCGCCGCCGGCGCGCGGACCGCGGCCACCACGTCCGGGACGGAGGTGGACGGCAGCCGCTTCCGCCCCCACCTCACCCTGGCCCGCACCGGCCGTCCCACCGAGCTGACCCGCTGGATCCGGATCGCCGACGCCTTCCCCGCCACCGACTGGGAGGTCGACCACCTCACCCTCGTGGCCTCACACCTCGGCGAGGGCCCGCGCCGTCGCCCCCGCCACGAAACCCTCGCCCACCTCCCCCTGCGCCGAACTGGAAGTTAGGTACGCCGAACTGGAAGTTAGGTACGTCGAGCTGGGAGTTGGGTACGTCGAGCTGGGAGTTGGGTACGTCGAGCT
>JBEBTI010000028.1:0-21410 GCA_040393845.1 Nocardioides daejeonensis | reverse complement strand
TCAACGCCGGCGTGCGGTTCATCGAGGAGACGTGCAAGATGCGCGCCTTCACCGAACTGTGGGACGAGATCACCCAGGAGCGCTACGGCGTCAAGGACCCGAAGATGCGCCGCTTCCGCTACGGCGTACAGGTCAACTCGCTGGGTCTGACCGAAGCGCAGCCGGAGAACAACGTGCAGCGGATCGTGCTCGAGATGCTCGGTGTGACGCTGTCGAAGAACGCCCGGGCCCGCGCGGTCCAGCTCCCGGCGTGGAACGAGGCGCTCGGCCTGCCGCGGCCCTGGGACCAGCAGTGGTCCCTGCGTCTGCAGCAGGTGCTGGCCTTCGAGTCCGACCTGCTCGAGTACGACGACATCTTCGAGGGCAGCCACGTGATCGAGGCCAAGGTGGCCGAACTGGTCGCGGGCGCCAAGGAGGAGATGGACCGGGTGCAGGCGATCGGCGGTGCCATCCCCGCGGTCGAGTCGGGCTACATGAAGTCGGAGCTGGTCTCCAGCCACGCCCGTCGCCGCGCGCGGATCGAAGCGGGGGACGAGGTGATCGTCGGAGTCAACAGGTTCGAGACGACCGAGGAGTCGCCCCTGACCGCCGATCTCGACGGCGCCATCATGGCCGCCGACCCGTTGGCGGAGGAGTCGGCTCTTGCTTCGGTGGCCGACTGGAAGGCGCAGCGCGACGAGCAGGCTGTCTCCGAGGCTCTCGAGCAGCTTGCGGCGCAGGCCAAGACCGACGCCAACCTGATGGAGGCAACCCTGGCGGCAGCCCGGGCCGGCGCGACGACCGGCGAGTGGGCGGGCGTGCTGCGTGAGGTCTTCGGCGAGTTCAGGGCCCCCACCGGTGTCTCCGGTGCCGTCGGTGTCGCTGAGGCGGGCGCGGAACTCACCACCGTTCGCGACCGAGTCGCCGCCACCGGCGACGAACTGGGTGGCCGGCTGCGTCTGCTGGTCGGCAAGCCCGGTCTCGACGGCCACTCCAACGGCGCCGAGCAGGTCGCCGTGCGCGCCCGCGACGCCGGCTTCGAGGTGATCTACCAGGGCATTCGCCTGACCCCCGAGCAGATCGTTGCTGCCGCGGTTGCCGAAGACGTGCACTGCGTCGGTCTCTCGATCCTCTCCGGCTCGCACATGGAGTTGGTGCCCGAGGTGCTCAAGGGCCTCGAGGCAGCCGGAATGGCCGACGTACCGGTGATCGTCGGCGGGATCATCCCGACCTCTGATGCCAAGCGCCTGATGGAGCAGGGCGTGGCCGCGGTCTACACGCCGAAGGACTTCGGGCTCACCGAGATCATGGGCGGCATCGTCGACGTGATCCGCAGGGCCAACGACCTGGCCTGAGTCGGCGCTACAGTGATCGGTGTGTCCGATCTGCAGTGTCCGGTCCGGATCGTCGTGCTCGCCCCCGAGCGGTGCGGTGACCCGGCTGCGCTGCGTGAGGCGGCCGGGACCGTGACCGGCTCGCGTCTGGTGCGGGTGTACGCCGGTGGCCCCCACGCCGCGCCCGGACGGCAGGTCGCGCTCGCGCTGGAGTTGCCCTTCGCCGATGGTGACGACCTCGACACGATTGCTGACCTGCATGCCGGTGAGGCGGTGCTCGTGGTCCGCGAGTGGTCGCAGCCCGGGCCCGTGGTCCTCGAGCGCGACGGCGACGGCTGGCAACAGATCACGCCGAGCGAGTGACACGCGACACTCAGGTTAGGCAATCCTTCGTCGAGCCCGTATCCTCGGACGCGTGGGCAAGAAGAAGGCGAAGGGCGCCAAGGCGCTGAAGCCGAAGTCGGAGTGCTGTGTGTCCAAGGACCGCTGCAAGCGCTGCCCGATCCGCATGTTGAAGGAAGGCACGCTGCCTGCCGGGTATACGGTCAAGAAGCGCAAGTTGGTGAAGATCGACAAGGTCGACAAACTGACCAAGAAGAAGCTTGCCAAGGCCGCCTGAGGCGTGACGTCACGCCTCTCGACCCGGAGGAGAACCCGTGACTACCGCACGGTTTGCCGAGCAACTCAATGCCCAGATCGGCAACGAATTCGCCGCGCACCACCAGTACCTCGCCTGTGCGGTCCACTACGACACGTTGACGATGCCGCAGATGGCGGCCTTCTTCTACGGTCAGGCCGCCGAAGAGCGTGGTCACGCGATGATGATGGTGCAGTACCTCCTCGACACCGACTGCGCCGTGGTGATTCCGGGCATCGAGGCTCCCACGCACGGCTTCACCGGCCTGATCGAGCCGATCGCGCTCGCCCTCGAGCAGGAGCAGCAGGTCACCGAGCAGGTGCATGCACTGCTGCGGACGGCGCGCGAGGAGCACGACTACGCCTCCGAGCAGTTCATGCAGTGGTTCATCAAGGAGCAGGTCGAGGAGGTTGCCACGATGAGCGACCTGCTCGCCGTGGCGACCCGCAACCAGGACGACCCCGAGGACCTCGAGGACTACGTCTCGCGCGAGCACGGTGGCACCGAGGCCGATCCCGCCGCACCGCGACGCGCGGGAGCCTGACGGGAGCGCGTGATGGCACGCGTGGTCGTCGTCGGTGCCGGCGTGGTCGGACTGACTTGTGCGGTCCGGCTCCTGGAGTCGGGGCACCGTGTGGATGTCCTGGCGCGAGACCTGCCCCTGGAGACGACGAGCGCGGTCGCCGCGGCACTCTGGTACCCCTATCTGTCGTTGCCCCGCGAGCGCGTGCTCACGTGGGGAGCAGCGTCGTACGCCGAGTTCATCGGTCTGGCCGGCGAGCCCGGGACGGGCGTGCGGATGGTGACCGGCACCGAGGTGCTGCGCCGCCGGCAACCGGACCCGTGGTGGCGCGAGGCGATTCCGTCGATGGCTCGCGAGACCGCACTGCCCAGCGGGTACGTCGACGGGTGGACGTTCAGGACGCCGGTCGTCGAGATGCCCGTGCACCTGCGGTGGCTGACCACGCGCGTCGAGGAACTCGGTGGCACGCTGACCCGGATGAACCTCTCGTCGCTGCCCACGGGCGCCGACGTCGTCGTCAACTGTGCCGGTCTCGGGTCCCGACTGCTCGGCGGCGACCGTTCGGTGGTGCCGGTGCGCGGGCAGGTGGTCGTGGTCGAACAGGTCGGGCTGGACCGATGGTGGTTGGACTCCGAAGCGCCCACCTACGTGGTTCCGCGCAGCAACGACATCGTCGTCGGTGGCACTGAGGAAGAGGGCGACTGGAGCCGCACGCCGTCACCCCAGTCGGCGCGGTCGATCCTGGACCGGGCGATCCGACTGGTGCCCGAACTCGAAGGTGCCAAGGTGCTCCGGCACAAGGTCGGTCTGCGGCCGGTGCGTCCCGCGGTGCGGGTGGAACGAGTCGGCGACGTCGTGCACTGCTACGGCCACGGCGGGGCCGGCGTCACCTTGGCCTGGGGGACCGCGGCAGACGTGGCGACCCTGGTGTGACAGCCTGCTGCCGCTGCGAGACCTGGTTCAGGTACTCGGTCGGCAGTCGGTGCAGGTGCCCCAGTAGATGACCTCGGCCTCGTCGATCACGAAACCGTGACCTGCGGAGGCGGCCAGGCAGGGCGCGGAGCCGACGGCACAGTCGACGTCGGCAATCGCGCCGCAGGAGCGGCACACGACGTGGTGGTGGTTGTCGCCGATGCGGGACTCGTAGCGCGCGACCAGACCGTTGGGTTGGATCCGGCGGACCAGTCCGTGCGACGTGAGCGTGTGCAGTGAGTCGTAGACGGCTTGGTGAGAGACGTCCGGCAGGAGGGTGCGCACGGCGCCGATCAGCGATTCGGTGTCGGCATGCGGGTGGTCGTCCACGGCGGCGAGCACGGCAACCCGAGGTCGGGTCACGCGCAGCCCGGCCTCTCGCAGCTGCTGCTGACGAGCGTCGTGGTCGTGGGACATGTCTCCAGTATGCCGGGAGTTCTTGAATTGCTCAAGACAAGCCGAAGCCGACGGCGTCACTGCTGGCGGCCTCTCCGCCGACCCATCGGCACCACGACGGCCAGGCCGATCGCCAGTCCGGCCGCGAGGCCGGCCAGGCCCGCCTTCTCGTCGATCGCCCAAGCGGCCAGGACCGCCAGCGCCACGGCCAGTGCCATCACCGCGGCCGCGCAGATGATCCGGAACGAGAACTCGGCCAACCACACCTGGGCGAAGGTGCTGGTCGGTGGGGCCGGCGTGTCGTCGACCGCCCGGGGCGCCGGGCGTACGTCGATCACGGCCTCGGGATTGATCGCGCCGAAGATGTGGGGGAACGACTCGGTGCCGACCTGCTCGTCGCGCCACGGGGGCGTGAGCAGGTCGGTGTCGATGGTGAGCAGCACCAGTGGACCTGGGTGGTCGGCCCAGAACCGCTCAAGGACGCCGGCGACCTGGTTCTCGTGCGCAGCGTGGATGAAACCCTCGTCCGCCAATGTGCGGCCTCGGGTGGACACGGCGTACGCCCCTGCGACGGTGGCGGCCCGCCAGGTTGCCTGCTCGGTGACGTGGAAGAGGTGCATCAGAAGAGTCGGTCCTCGACGTTGTCGACACCGCGGAGCGCGTCGTAGTCAATGACCGCGCAATGGATGCCGCGGTCGGTGGCGAGGACCCGCGCCTGGGGCTTGATCTCCTGGGCGGCAAAGATCCCGCGGACCGGCTTCAGGAGCGGGTCGCGGTTGAGCAGTTCGAGGTAGCGGGTGAGTTGCTCGACACCGTCGATCTCGCCGCGTCGCTTGACCTCGACCGCGACGGACTGGCCGTTGCCGTCGCGACACATCAGGTCCACCGGGCCGATCGCCGTGGGAAATTCGCGGCGGACCAGGCTGAGTCCCGGTGAGAGGGTGCCGGGCTGCTCGGCGAGCAGTTCCTGGAGGTGCTTCTCGACGCCGTCCTTCTGCAGGCCCGGATCGATCCCGAGCTCGTGCTCGGTGTCGTGCAGGATCTCCGCGAGCAGGATCCGCAACGTGTCCGGGGTCCTGCCGGCCGGCGCCTTGCTGGTCACCGTCCACTCGATCATGCCGTCGTCGGTGCTGCCTTCCCGCACCGTGCACGGCGGTGACATCCAGTTGAGGGGCTTGTAGGACCCGCCGTCCGAGTGCACGAGCACGGATCCGTCCGCCTTGAGCATCAGCACCCTGGTCGCCATCGGCAGATGTGCCGAGAGGCGGCCGGCGTAGTCGATCTGGCAACGGGCGACGACGAGTCTCACGGCCGTGACCCTACCTGTCGACGTTCCGGACAACGGAACCGTGGCCCACGTCATAGTTACTCGGTGGTAGGAAACGTGTCATCATCGTCGGCATGACCCAGATCACGAGCGAGCAGATCAGCGCAGCCCTGACGCTGCCCTACCTCAACCACGCAGTGCGCATGTACGAGACCCAATATGCCCTGCGCGGTGACATCGACGCGGCCATGCGGTTCGGATGCGGCTATCCCGTCGGCCCGCTGGCCACGATCGACGAGATCGGGGTGGACGTCGTACGCGACGCGCTTGCCGAGCGGTACGCCGCCTCGGGGGACAAGCTCGACCAGCCCGCCGACCTCTTTGGGGAGCTCGTCGCCGCAGGCCGCACGGGCAAGGCGTCGGGTCGGGGCTTCTACACCTGGAGCGACGGCGCGATCGTGGCCGACGACGAGACGCCGTCCGCAGACGACGCACCGGCACTGCGTCACGAGATCACCAAGGTCGGTGTCGTCGGGACCGGCACGATGGCCTCGGGCATCGCCCAGGTCTTCGCCCAGGCCGGACACGAGGTCGTCGTGGTGGGCCGCTCGGACGAGAAGGTCGCCGGTGTCCGTGCCTTCATCGACAAGTCCCTGACCAAGGCCGTCGAGCGCGGCAAGTTGGAGGAGTCGGCCAAGGAGGCGACCCTCGGTCGCCTCGTCCCGGCCACGTCGCGCGAGGCGCTCGCCGACGTCGACATCGTCGTCGAGGCGATCGCCGAAGACCTCGAGCTCAAACTCGAACTGTTTCGCGACCTTGACCGGATCGCCAAGCCGGGCGCCATCCTGAGCACCACGACGTCGTCGCTCCCGATCGCTCGGCTCGCCGGGGCGACCTCGCGTCCGGAGTCGGTCATCGGCATGCACTTCTTCAACCCCGCTGCGGTGATGAAGCTCGTCGAGGTGGTCACCACCCCACAGACTGCTCCGGAGGTCGACGAGACCGTCCGCGCGCTGAGCGCGAAGGTCGGCAAGGTGGCGGTCTCCTGTGGCGACCGCGCCGGCTTCATCGTCAACTGCTTGCTCTTCCCCTACCTCAACGACGCGATCAAACTGCACGAGTCGGGTGTGGAACTGACTGTGATCGACACCGCGATCAAGGAGCAGGCGAAGTTCCCGATGGGGCCGTTCGAACTGCTCGACGTGGTCGGCAACGATGTCTCGCTGGCGATCCAGAAGGAGCTCTTCGCCGAGTTCAAGGAGGCCGGTCTCGCGCCGGCCGCCCTGCTGGAGAAGGTCGTCGCTGACGGACACCTCGGTCGCAAGACCAAGAAGGGGTTCCACGACTACAGCTGATCCGGGCCGGTCGGGCCGGGTGATACTGGTGCGATGATGCAGGTGTTGATGGCCGTGATCACCGGTCTGGGGCTGGGGATGGGTCTCCTCGCCCCGGCCGGACCGCCACCCGGAACCGATCTGGACTACCAGCTCGGGGGGTCATCGCGGCCTGCCGACCGGGTCGGGATCGTGGTGCGGGACCGGAAGGCGGAGCCGGCCGACGGGCTCTGGAACGTCTGCTATGTCAACGGGTTCCAGACGCAGCCCGACGAGCTGCCGTTCTGGCGGAAGCGGCGCGCCCTGCTCCTGGAGCACCGCGGAGAGTTCGTGGTCGACGAAGCGTGGGGCGAGCGGATCCTCGACATTCGCACCGCCGACAAGCGGCTACGGTTGGCGCGCATCGTCGGCCGTTGGGCCCGTCGCTGCGCCCGGGACGGGTTCGACGCCGTCGAGTTCGACAACCTCGACAGCTTCATGCGCAGCGAGGGCCTCGTCCGACGCGCCCACGCCAAGAAGTACGCCCGTCTGCTCACCCGAGCAGCACATCGGGCCGGACTCGCGGCCGGACAGAAGAACTGGGCCGGCTTCGACGGTCGCCGGGTCGGGTTCGACTTTGCGATCGCCGAGGAGTGCGGTCGGTACGACGAGTGCGACCGCTATGTGACGGCGTACGGCTCGGCCGTGCTGGTGGTCGAATATCGCCGCAAGGACTTCCGCAAGGCGTGCGCGAGCCACGGCGACCGACTGCCGATCGTGTTGCGCGACCGTGACCTGACACCACGCGGGCGGCGCGCCTGGTGCTGACCGCGCCGAGCCATGGGAGGCCGCGCACCGTGAGGTGATGTCAGACTGGCGCCGTGTCCACACAGCCGAACGCCGATGGTCCCCCGCTCCACGTCACCGAACTGGGCGAGCATGGTCAGCGGGTGCTGTTCTGCCACGGGCTCTTCGGCCAGGGCAAGAACTGGACCACGATCGCGAAGGCGTTGGCAGCCGACCACCGGCTCAGTCTGGTCGACATGCCGAACCACGGGCGCTCGGCCTGGACCGACCGTCTCGACCTGACCGAGTCCGCTGACCTGGTGGCCGGCCTGATCGACCCCGACGACCCGGTCGCTCTGGTCGGTCATTCGATGGGCGGCAAGATTGCGATGCTGCTGGCGCTCCGCCACCCCCACCTGGTGGAGCGCCTGGCTGTCGTCGACATCTCGCCGGTTGCCTACGGGTCCGGAAGCGAGTTCGCCGGCTACATCGCCGGCATGCGCGCCCTGGACCTCGAGGCGATCACCAGCAGGGGAGAGGCCGACGCCGCACTCGCGGCCTCCGTGCCGCACCCGACGGTGCGTGGGTTCCTGATGCAGAACCTGCGCCGGGACGGCGACGGGTGGCAGTGGATGCCGAATCTCGAGCTCCTCGGTGACGAACTCGACCGGGTCACCGGGTGGCCGGACGTGGGTGACCTCGCGCCGTACGGCGGTCCGGTCGTCTGGATCGCCGGTGAGCGGTCGCCCTACGTCTCGGACAACTACGCGCCGGCGATGGAAGCCCTGTTCCCGCGCAGCCGGCGGGTCACGGTGAAACGGGCCGGCCACTGGGTGCACTCCGAGCAGCCCGAGGTCTTCATCGAGATCCTGCGCCGGTTCCTCGCAGGGTGAGCACCTGGTGGCGCACCATCGCCACCAGCACGGTGATGCAGACCGCGACCGCGATCCAGAGTTCCACCGAACCGATCGTCTCGACGATCGGCAGGTTGTCGGCGCGGCCGAGGTAGATCCCGGCGACGGCATACATCCCCAGCGGGAAGACCATGCTCCACAACGTGGCGGCGTAACGGATCGGGATGCCGCGGCGTACGTGGCGCCACCACCCCGCCGCCACCAGCACGGGGATCAGCCACGTCGCGAACGCCCAGAAGACCACCGCGAGGCCGGCGACCAGTTCCCGGGTGGCCGCGACCATCGGTGCGTCGGCCATCTCCACGATTCGGGCCCCGGCCAGCACGGTGATCGCCAGCGCACCCATCGACACCCAGTACGGCGGCGTGAGTTCGTCGGGGCCGAACGGATAGAGCATCAGGCGCAGGGAGACGATCATGCCGACGGCCGCATAGAGGAACACCCCGACCGACCACGAGACGACCGCGAGCATCGCCAACTCGGTGCGCACCCCGTCGTACGATGGTTCGATGGTGGCCGCGGCCACGGCCACCGACTGGCTGGCCACCACCCAGATGAACCAGGTGCCGTTCGCGCTGGCGACCAGAGGTCGCTCCTGGTGGCCCAGCACTGCGGTCCACGGCACGACGTAGCCGAGGACCAGCCAGACCAGGCCGGAGACCACCAGCAGCGATGCGGTCCAGGTGTGCGTCCCGTCCTGACCGAGCCTCACGCCGAGCACATTGGTCGCGGCGACGAAGGTGAAGAACCCGAAGGCGCGCCGTGGGTCCTCGAAGTCGCGCCGCACTGCGTCGCGGAACCAGACGAACCTGACCACGGTGAGGACGACGAGCACCACATAGGCCGTTGCGCAGACTGCCAGCAGCGCCGTCGAGAGAGCGTCGAACCCTTCGAGATCGAGCCCGACGGAGATGATTCCGGTCGCCATCACCAGCGCGAAGTAGCCGGGGCTGAGGCTGCCGATCGAACCGGCAACCCGGCCCAGCGGCGTCCGCGCAGTGCTCAGCGTTCGCCCTGGCGCCGGATCACGACCTCGCGGATCATCTGGTGGGTCAGTCCTCGTCACCGAAGCCGGAGACCACGTCGCGCAGGGCGCCGAGCTGGGCGGCAATCGCATCACGACGCTTCGACATGCGCTCGACCTCAGCGGTGACGCTGGCCAGTTCACGCTCCGCCTCGGCGTGACCGCTGGTGCTGATGCTCTCGGCCTGGGTGCGTGCGGCGGTGACGATCTGTTCGGCCTCGCGCCGCGCCCGGGAGACGAGGGCTTCGGCCTCGGACTGCGCCTGCTGCCGCTGGGTCGCTGCCGTGGTGTTGGCCTCCGCAGCGCGCGTCTCGGCGGCATTGGCCCGGGCCTCCGCCTCGTCGACGAGGCGCTTGGTCTCACTGGTGGCGCTGGCGTGGTAGTCGGCGGCCTCCTTGGCGAGACGCTCCTTCTCGACGGCGAGCGTGCGCCGGGCGTCCTGGATCTCCCGGTCGACCCCTGCGCGTGCCTTCTCGACATCGCGCTGGGTGGTCAGCCGCAGGTCGTTGGTCTCCTGCTGGGAAGCGAGCCTGAGCTGGTCGGCCTCCCGCTTGGCAGCGGCGACCAGGTCACTGGCCTGGGCCTTGGCGACGGTGATCTCCTGCTCGGCCTCGGCGAGCATCCGGCTGCGCTGCTCCTCGAGTTCGGCGAGCTGGACCGTGCGCATGTCCTCGGCGTCCCGGCTGGCCTCGGCGCGGATCGCCTTGGCGTCCTTGGTCGCCTGACTGCGGATGTCGACGGCCTCCTTGGCGGCCAGGTTGCGGATGTCCTGGGCCTCCTCCTCGGCGAGCCTGAGCAGTTCGTTGGCCCGCCCGCCCAGGCTGGCGTAGGTGGGCTTCTCGGAGGTGTTGACCTGTTCGGTGAGGGCCGCAACCTGAGCTTCGAGTTCCCCCACCCGCTGCTCGGAGAGGCCGAGGCTCTTGCCGAGGCCGGCCTTCTCGGTCGTCAGTTGGCGCAGGACGCCGTCGACGGCCTGGATGTCATAGCCGCCACGACGTACGACGGGCAGGCTCGGCAGGTTCATCGACTGACCGCTCGCCGCTGCCGGGGCGGCAGGCTGCTGTGTCGGCCCCGCCGGTTGGGCCTGGGCACGCTGCGAGGGGGCGGTGGCGGGCGGTCGACCGGCTGGCTGGGCTGCGTGGTTCGGCTTGATCGCCGGAATCACCTGGGTGGCGTCGTCGGCGCCGGTAGGGGTCTTGCCCGTTCGGTCGTCGAAGATGGACAGGCCGTCGTCACTCATCGCAGCAGACTTCCTTCGTTGGTGGGGGATCGCGCAGCCCCCAGTCTGGCGGATCGGGGGGAAAGAATCACACCCCGGTCCATGCCAGGGCATGGACCGGGGTGCCGGAGAAACATGGGCGGCAGCGTGCCGCGTGTGCGTCAGACGCCGCGGAAGCGGTTGATCGCGTCGAGGTGCTTCTCGCGCAACTCTGCATTGCGTACGCCGAGGCCTTCCTCGGGGGCGAGGGCGAGCACGCCGATCTTGCCCTGGTGCTTGTTCTGGTGCACGTCGAGCGCGGCCTGTCCGACCTCTTCGAGGCGGTAGGTCTTCGACAGGGTGGGGTGGATCTTGCCCTGGCTGATCAGGCGGTTGGCCTCCCACGACTCGCGGTAGTTGGCGAAGTGGCTGGAGATGATCTTCTTGAGGTTCATCCACAGGTAGCGGTTGTCGTACTCGTGCATGTAGCCCGAGGTGGACGCGCAGGTGGTGATGGTGCCGCCCTTGCGGGTCACGAACACGCTGGCGCCGAAGGTCTCGCGACCCGGGTGCTCGAAGACGATGTCGATGTCCTCGCCCCCGGTGAGCTCACGGATCTTCTTGCCGAACCGGAGCCACTCCTTCGGGTTCTGCTTGGTGCCGTCCTCGTTCCAGAACTTGTAGTCCTCCTCGGAACGGTTGATCACCAGTTCGGCGCCGAGACTGCGGACGATGCCGGCCTTCTCCTCGTTGGAGACGACACAGATCGGCGTACCGCCACCGTTGAGGACATACTGCGTCGCGAAGCCGCCGAGGCCGCCGGAGGCGCCCCAGATCAGGACATTGTCGCCCTGCTTCATGTTGCCGCCGTTGGCGGAGACCAGCTGGCGGTACGCCGTCGCGTTGACCAGGCCGGGAGAGGCGGCCTCCTCCCAGGTGAGATGCTCCGGCTTCGGCATCAACTGGTTGGCCTTCACCATGGCCACGTCGGCGAGTCCACCGAAGTTGGTCTCGAAGCCCCAGATCCGCTGGGACGGGTCGAGCATCGTGTCGTTGTGGCCATCGGGTGCCTCGAGTTCGACCGACAGGCAGTGCGCGACGACCCGGTCGCCCGGCTTCCACTTGGTCACGCCGGCACCGACCTTCAACACCACGCCGGAGAGGTCCGAGCCGACCACGTGGTAGGGCAGGTCGTGCCGCGCACCGAGGTCGGACTCACGGCCATAACGCTCCAGGAATCCGAAGGTGGAGACCGGCTCGAAGATCGAGGTCCACACGGTGTTGTAGTTGATCGCCGAGGCCATCACGGCGACCAGTGCCTCGCCGGGGCCGAGCTCGGGCACGGGCACCTGGTCGACGTGGATCGACTTGCGCGGGTCCTTGTCGCGGGACTCGAGCCCTTCGAACATGTCGACCTCGTCCTTGCGGACGAAGGCGGCCCGGTAGGACTCCGGCAACGCCAGGCTGGCGAAGTCTCCGGCGGACGCGTCGTCGGCGGTGATCGCGTCAAGAATCTGCTGCACGTGGTGTCTCCTCGAAGAAGGGATGCGCTGGTGTGGCCCGGAATCTACCGGGCAGTAACCCATTCGCGCGGGGGATGTGCGCGACGTCTCAGTGTGCGGCGGGCTCGACCAGCTCGACGAGCACGCCACCGGCGTCCTTGGGGTGGATGAAGTTGATCCGGGAGTTCGCGGTGCCACGGCGGGGCTCGTCGTACAGCAGGCGCAGGCCGCGACCGCGGAGCACTTCGGAGACCGCGTCGATGTCGGTCACCCGGTAGGCCAGCTGCTGCAGACCCGGACCGCTGCGGTCGAGGAACTTCGCGATCGTCGACTCCGGAGTCAGCGGAGCGAGCAGTTGGATGCGGGAGTCGGTGTCGCCCACGCCGACCATCGCCTCACGCACGCCCTGCGCCTCGTTGACCTCCTCGTGGTGGACCACCATGTTGAAGTTGTCGCGGTAGAACGCGATCGCTTCGTCGAGGTCGGGCACGGCAATGCCCACGTGGTCGATGGCGATGAACAGGTGCTCGGGCACCGAAACAGGCGTAGTCATGGCGCCATCGTGGTGCCTGCGTCCCGATCTCGCCAAACACTGTGACCTGATCCACATCCCCGGTCGAGGTGAACAGTGGGTAACCTCTGTGCCACACCCCGTCCAGCAGCTTCGCAGGAGGAAATCCATGTCCGGATCCGTCATTGTCGCCGGTGCGCGCACCCCCGTCGGCCGCCTCCTCGGGGGGCTCAAGGACCTGAAGGCAACCGACCTCGGTGGCATCGCCATCAAGGGCGCGCTCGAGAAGGCCGGCGTCAGCGGCGACCAGGTCGACTACGTGATCATGGGCCAGGTGATCCAGGCCGGTGCCGGTCAGATCACCGCTCGCCAGGCGGCCGTCAACGGTGGCATCCCGATGGAGGTGCCGGCGCTGACGATCAACAAGGTCTGCCTCTCGGGCATCAACGCGATCGCGATGGCCGACCAGCTGATCCGCGCCGGTGAGCACGACATCGTCGTCGCCGGCGGCATGGAGTCGATGACCAACGCCCCGCACCTGTTGCCGAAGTCCCGTGAGGGCTTCAAGTACGGCGACACGACACTGGTCGACTCGATGGCCTACGACGCCCTCTACGACCAGTTCACCACGCAGGCGATGGGCAACCTCACCGAGCAGCACAACGCCAACGGCGCGGAGCTGACCCGCGAGGAGCAGGACGAGTTCTCCGCCCGCAGCCACCAGTTGGCCGCAGCCGCACAGAAGAACGGCGTCTTCGACGACGAGATCGTCCCGGTCACGATCTCCTCGCGCCGCGGCGACGTCGTCGTCTCCGCCGACGAGGGTGTGCGGGGCGACACCACTGCCGAGTCCCTCGGCGGGCTGCGTCCCGCCTTCGCCAAGGACGGCACCATCACGGCCGGCTCGTCGTCGCAGATCTCCGACGGTGCCTGCGCGGTCGTGGTGATGAGCAAGGCCAAGGCCGAGGAACTGGGCCTGACCTGGCTCGCCGAGATCGGTGCCTCCGGCCAGGTCGCCGGCCCCGACTCGACCCTGCAGTCGCAGCCCGCGCGGGCGATCCAGAAGGCGGTCGAGAAGGAGGGCATCTCGGTCTCCGACATCGACCTGTTCGAACTCAACGAGGCCTTCGCGGCCGTCGGCATCCAGTCGGCGCGCGAGCTCGGCATCGACGCCGACAAGGTCAACGTCAACGGCGGCGCGATCGCGATCGGCCACCCGGTCGGGATGTCGGGTGCTCGCATCGTGTTGCACCTCGCCCTCGAGCTCCAACGCCGTGGCGGCGGCACCGGCGCGGCTGCCCTCTGCGGCGGTGGCGGTCAGGGCGACGCCCTGATCATCCGGGTTCCCGGAGCGTGACCTCGGGGCGCCGCAGGGCGCCCTCGGTCCCCGACCTCGTCGCTCGGGCGACTGAGGGAGACCCGCGTTCCATCGGACGGCTGATCTCCTTGGTGGAGGACGCCTCGCCGGCGCTGCGTGAGGTGATGGCTGCTCTCGTGCCGTTGGCCGGCCGGGCCCGGGTCGTCGGAATCACCGGCGCACCCGGGGTCGGCAAATCGACGTCGACCAACGCGCTCGTCGGCGCGCTCCGGCGTGCCGGCAGGCGGGTCGGCGTACTCGCAGTGGACCCGTCGTCCCCGTTCTCGGGCGGCGCGCTGCTCGGTGACCGGGTGCGGATGTCCGACCACGCCACCGATCCGGATGTCTTCATCCGGTCGATGGCGTCGCGTGGCCATCTCGGCGGTCTGTCCTGGTCGACGCCACAAGCGATCCGGGTGCTCGACGCCGCCGGTTTCGACGTCGTACTGGTCGAGACGGTCGGGGTGGGGCAGAGCGAGGTCGAGATCGCCGGTCTCGCCGACAGCACCGTGGTGCTGCTCGCGCCGGGCATGGGTGACGGCATCCAGGCGGCGAAGGCGGGCATCCTCGAGGTCGGCGATCTCTATGTCGTCAACAAGGCCGACCGTGAAGGCGCCACGCGGGTACGGCGTGAGTTGCGCAGTGCATTGGCGCTCAGCGAGCGTGCTGCCGACGCGTGGCAGCCGCCGGTGCTGATGACCACCGCCCAGGACGGTGGCGGGGTCGACGAGGTCGTTGCGGCCCTCGACGACCATTGGGCCCGACTCGTCGAGTCGGGTGAGTTGGACCGTCGCCGCCGGCGGCGCGCCCGGGAGGAGATCGAGGCGATCGCCGTGGCTGCGTTGCGCAGCACTTGGGGTGACCTCGGCCGCGGCGGTGCCCTCGACGGACTCGCAGGTGAGGTCGTGGCGGGCGATCTCGACCCCTACCGCGCCGCCGACACGCTGCTCGGTTGACCCGCTGGCGCGCCTCCCACCCCGGGTGGCAGGTCCTTGCTAGCGTGCGCGAGCACCGGAATCCGAACGAGGAGTGAGCAGACATGGACGCCAAGAAGGGCGTGCTTGCCGTGGTCGTGCTGTTCCTGGGTTTCTACATGTTCCAGGATCCGAGCGGTCTGGCCGACCTTGCCGGCAGTGCCGCAGGCGAAGGCTGGGGCATCACCACCAAGTTCTTCGAGGCGACGATCCGCTTCATCAACGAACTCTGACGTCGCGATGGGAGTCCTCACGGCCCTGTCCGACCCAAACATCCGCAAGCACCTGCTGCGCGACGAGGGCGAGGTCATCGTCGACGAGGTGATGCACCACTGGGTGGTCTACGTGCTCCCGGTGATCGAGGTCCTGCTGGCTCTGGTGCTCCTCGTCGTGGTTCCGTTCACCGACCTCGACCTGGCCTGGTTCCCGATGCTGGCGGCACTCGTCCTGCTCCTCCATGCAGGCTGGAAGGCGTTGGCAGCTCACCGCGACCGGTTCGTGATCACCAACATGCGGGTCTTCCGGGTGCACGGTGTGCTCTCCCAGCAGCACGCCACGATGCCCCTGAGTCGGATCCTCGACATCACGGTGGTGCGGCCCCTGCACGGGCGCCTGCTGGGGTTCGGGCACTTCGTCTTCGAGTCGGCTGCGCAGGAGCAGGGACTGCGTGACATCCGGTACGTCGGTCGCCCCGGTGAGCGCGACCTCGCGATCCAGCGGGTGGTGCAGCGCTCCGGGCTGCGCGGCCCCAGGGTGAACTGAGGCGACCGATGGCACTGGCATTCGATCCGATCGACGAGGCGGCACGGCAGTGGGCGCTGCGGTGGGACGGCGTACCGGCGATGCATGCGGTGACCTCGCTGATGCGGGTGCAGCAGCTGGTGCAGGCGCGCCTGGACACCACGCTCCGACCGCACGGCCTCACCTTCGCCCGCTACGAGGCGTTGGTGCTGCTCTCCTTCACCAAGCACGGCTCGCTCCCGCTGGGCAAGATGGGGGAGCGGCTGCAGGTGCATCCGACTTCGGTGACCTCGATCGTCGGGCGTCTGGTCGACCAGGGCCACGTGGTGCGGGTCCCGCACCCGGAGGACCGACGCGCCGTGCTGGCGGAGATCACCGCCTCCGGCCGGGCCGTGGTCGAAGTGGCCACCGCCGACCTGGTTGCCTCCGGGTTCGCCCTCGACGGGTTGGACGCCGCGCAGTTGGAACAACTCTCAGAACTGCTGCGTCCGGTGCGTCGGGCCGCCGGCGACTACTGACCCGGACTGCTGGGTAGGGTGCTGCGCGTGAGTTCGAGGCGACTGTTGTTCCTGACCGGGGCCCTGCTGTGTCTGGTTCCGGCGTCGGCAATCGGTGCCGTGGACGGAGCGGCGCCCGACCCGCTGGGCGTGGCCGAGGCCGTCGAACTCCCGACCGACCCGCAGGCGCCGCGCGTGCTGGAGGCCGGACTGTGGCGCACCGATCTGCCGCCAAATCCATCCGACCCGTTGCAGTTCCGCTACGAGCGGACGAGTGACGACAGCACGGTCCACGTCTCGGTGACGGCGGTCGGAGGAATCCAGGACGGCTTCGAGCTGCGCTCAGACGTGGCCGGACAGGACTGTGGCAGCGCCAGCCAGTCGGGAGGCTACGACGCCGCCGGCGCACACGTGGTGATCGGTGGCCAGATCCGGGTCGCCGGTGCACTCGACTCGGCTTGTCTCAACGCACGCACGGTCGACTTCGAACTTGCCCGTGCGGCGAGTGCCGAGTCCGACGAGCAGTTGCCCGTGGTGGTCAAGATCGTCGAGGAGACCGTGCTGGACGATCTCTACGGCGTGTTGAACGACGACACCGATCTCCCTGCGCCAGCCGATACGCCGCCGGTGCTCAAGATGCCGACCCCGAAGGACCCCGAGGTCGTCACTCCTGGTGACGGGTTCGACACTGCCGTCGACCAGGGTCCCGGCACCTACCGGGCCACGATCACTCAGGGCGAGAACCACTTCTTCGCCGTCGAGCTCGACTGGGGTCAGACGGTTGCTGCGCGGCTCGACCTCCCGCAGGTGGAACTTCCTGACGAGGAGACCAGCTTCTACGGGCCGGACCTGGCCGTCCAGGTCTTCAACCCGATGCGCAACGACATCGACGCAAGCCTCGACGACGTCGTACCCGGGGTGACCCTGAGTGCCGAGGAGGCGGTGACCGCGACCACCGGGTTCGGACCGGTCAACTGGTTGCAGCGCTTCGACCGAACCGCTCCGTTGCCAGGCACCCATTGGGTGGTGGTCTCGATGGAGGGACTGGGCGCCAACGACGAGGGCCCTCCGGTCGCCACCGACTACGACCTCACCCTCGAGGTCCAGGGCCAACGTGACGGTGTCCCGGTCTACAAGGGCGACGTCGACCCGTTTCTCGTCGGGCGCGACACTCGTTCTGCGTTCGCCTCCGGACATCCTCGCGCGGACGAGGCCGGTGCGGAGTTCTGGACCGGCCGGCGGTTCGGTGCGCTCGGCCTGGGGGTCTTCGGAGTGATCTGCGTGGCTGCAGGTGGTCTCCGACTGCGGCGCCAGCGCGCTGCCTGAGTGGTGTCGCCCGACGGCGGCTGGCTCAGAGTGCGAGGAACAACGCGGCCACGAGCGAGACCAGACCCAGCACGATCAGCAGGTACGCCGACCAACCGGGTGCACCGGCGGCTGATCGGGGGGTCGAGGGCTGGAGCACGGTCGCGGGTGCGGTGAACCGCCGGGTCTGCGGCGCGGAGTTGGCCGGCACCAGGTCGCCGAACCGGTCCGGCACCGAGACCGCCTCGCCGGGCGACGGCGGAATCGCGGTGAGCTGCAGTGCAGCCAACGACTGACGCATCTCGGTGGCCGACGCCGGCCGATCGGCCACGTCCTTGTGCAGGGCTTGCGTCAGCACGGTGAGGAGCGCACCGGTCGGGCCGGAGTCGGTCGGCACGGGCGGTTCGGCGGGTTCGGGCGAGGCCACGGGACGCTCCCCGGTGAGCAGCTCCACGGCCACGGTTGCTGCGGAGTAGAGGTCTGCGCGGGGGTCGGGGTCGGCGCCGTACCACTGCTCGGGTGCCATGTATCCGGGGCTGCCGATCGCCATCGACGCCCGGGTCATCCGGGGTTGGTCGACCGGAGCCGCGATGCCGAAGTCGGTGAGCCGCAGGTGCGGCTGCCCGGTGCCGGTCGGTTCCAGCAGCAGGTTTGCCGGCTTCACGTCACGGTGCACGATCCCGGCACCGTGCACGGCCTCGAGTGCCTGCAGCGTCTGGTCGAGGAGCTCCGCGACCCAACGCACCGGCAGCGGGCCGTGGTCCCGGAGCAGGTCGGCCACCGAGCCGCCTCGCACCATCGGCATCGTGAACAGCACCCGGTCGTCCATGCCAGCCCAGGACTCGGGTGTGACCACGTGCCGGTGATCGATCCGCATCGACTGCTCGCGGACGAAGCGGAGCAGCGAGGTGGCATCGGACTGGCCCAAGATCTTGGCGGCCTTGATCTCCCCGTCCTGCTGATCGCGCACGCACCACACGGTGCCCATGCCGCCGCTGGCGATCGGCTGGAGCAGTTCGAAGCGTCCGGCGAAGAACTCGGTCACGGTGGGACCTTACCCACGTCGGGCCCGCTCTTGGGTGGTCCGGGTCGATCGGGGAGGATGTGCTCCATGACTCAGCAGCCGTTCTCGCGCCCCGGAGCCGTCGACCTGTCCGGCCTACGCGCCCCGCAGGGCGCCCCGACCCCCGCCGCCTCCGGCAACGCAGCCCCACGGATCCACTCGGCGTACGCCGTCGACCTGGACGAGCAGAACTTCGAGTCCGTGCTCGAGCAGTCGCGGGTCGCGCCTGTCGTGCTGGTGTTCCACTCGCCGACTCAGTCGCCGGAGAGCTCGGCACTCGCCGCCGACGTGGTCACGGTCGTCTCGGAGTTCGAGGGGCGCTTCCTGGCCGGTGTCGTCGACATCGACCGGACGCCGCAGATCGCCCAGGCGATGCAGATCCCGCAGGTGCCATTGATGCTGGTGCTGCTCGACGGCCGGCCGGTCACCCAGCCGATCCCCGGAGCGGTGCCGATCGACGACCTGCGCACGATGTTCAACCAGCTCGGCCAGCAGCTCACCGCGCAGGGCATCGTCGACCGCCACCAGCCGATGTCGGCTGCCGCCGCGGAGGGCGACGAGGAGGCTGTCGACCCGCGCTACGCGGCCGCGCAGGAAGCACTGGGCGAGGGCGATGTCGACCGCGCGGTCGAGGAGTACCAGAAGCTGGTCGACGCCAATCCGGCCGACACCGAGGCCGCAGCCGGGTTGGCGATGGCGAAGGTTCTGCAGCGCACGCAGGGCGTCGACCTCAACGCTGCACGCGAGGCGGCTGCCAGCAACCCCGACGACATCGACGCCCAGACGTTGGTGGCAGACCTCGACATGCTCGGTGGTCACGTCGACGACGCATTCAACCGACTCATCGACGTCGTACGACGGACGAGCGAGGACGACCGCGACAAGGCGCGCAACCATCTGCTCGGCCTCTTCGCGGCCGTGGGCAACGCCGACGAGCGCGTGATCCGCGGTCGCCAGAACCTCGCGTCGGCGTTGTTCTGACCCACCGGTTCGCCGGTCAGGTGGTGCGGCCCGACTCCGCGTAGGTCGGGCCGCCGCCGAGGGCGGCCAGCGCTGCAGTGATCCGCCGGGCGGTGAAGTCTGCTGCGCGTTCGTGGATCTGCTCGAGGGTGAGGAACTCCGCGGTGCGGATCTCGCGCTCCTCGGGGACGATCCGACTCACCAGCGAGGCATCGTGGACGCCGCCGTCGAAGACCAGGCATACGGCGTCGTCCCAGCCGCCCCAGGGGGGCAACCAGTCGGTGAGCAGCAGGGCGCCCGCGGGGAGGTCCAGCGCCAGTTCCTCCTCGAGTTCGCGACTGACCGCTGTGCGCGGCGACTCCGACACCTCGACCACTCCGCCGGGCAGGTCCCAGTCGCGTTTGTAGGTGAGATGGCACAGCAACACCCGGCCGGCGGTGTCGCGGACCAGCAGCTGGCCGATCGCGCGTTTGCGGGGGAGGAACGAGTTGAGCAGCGACCGGAACGACGACGGGTCGCTCAACGGCGGATCGTCACCGAGACGCGCCAACAGCACCTGCTCGTCGTCGGTCCGGTGCCCCGGAGCCTGACGGGTCAGGCCCTCCCGGCGCAGCCCGGCCCGGGTGGCCGCCCGCAGCGACTCCTCGTCGTCGGTCCCGATCCGCGCTTCGGTGCGCCCGAGTCCCAGTCCACCCTGGCCTTCGTCGGTCATCGCCCAGTCGACGACCAGACGTACGACGCGGGGGTGCGTGCTGCGGGTCAGGTGGGCCTCCGCGAGGTCCCACGAGAGCACGCCGGTGCCAGCGCCCGCCTGCGAGATCGTGACGGTGCCGATCTGCTCGCCCTCACGCGAGACCGTGAACACGTGTCGTTCCGAAGTGTGCTCGTCGGTCCTCAACTCGATGGTTCCGTCGGTCAACACGGTGGAGTTCAAGGGCACGTGGTCACCCTATCCATCGGCGTCCAGTGCCCGGGGCCCGCGCATCACGTGAACACGCGCTGCCCGAACCAGTCGCCCTCGCCGATGCCCGGCAGCACCGCGAACGCCGCCGAACCGACCGCTGTGGTCCACTCGTTCAGTGCATCAGCGGTGTCCAGTGACTGTTGGATCGGGGTGAACTGCGTCGCGACGTCGGCCTGGAAGCTGAGGAACAACAACCCGTGCTCCTCGCCGTCGGTGTAGTTGACGCCCTTGCGGAAGATCCGGGCGCCGTTGTTGAGGCTCGGATGGGACCGGCGAGCATGCGCATCGGCCGCGATCACACGGCCGTTCGCGTCCTCCGCCAGCAGGTCGATGTCGTCGAACTCGTCGCCGCCGGTGAGCGGTGATCCGGTCGGCAGGTCGCGTCCCACCGACCGCTCCTGTTCGAACCGGGTCAACTCGTCCCACGTCGCCATGTCCATCCGGATCCGGCGTGCCACCAGCGTGGTGCCGCCAGCCCATCGGCCGTCGGGGATCCACACGGTGCGGTCGAAGAGGTCGGTGCCGGGCTGCGGGTTGGCGCTGCCGTCGATCTGGCCGAAATGGTTGCGGCCGGTGATCGGGGCACCGGCCCGGTCGGTCGAGCGCCACCCGCCCGACTGGTGCCAGCGCACCGAGGCGAAGGGTCGGGCGTCGCGCACCAGACAGCGGACCGCGTGCGCAACCGTCGTGACGTCCTCACCGGCCACCAGCACGCAGAGGTCACCGCCGGACCAGCGGCGCTCCAGCCGGTCGTGGCGCATCGGGGGGACGTCGGCGAGCTCGGCCGGACGGAGGTCGCCGAAGCGACCGTCGAACGCACCGGGACCGAGCCCGAGGGTCACGTTCAGCCCGGCCGGTTCGGCGAGTTCAGGTGCTGGGTCGCCGGGGACCGGGCGTCCCTCGGTGAGGGCGACCACGTCGGTGCTCCACACCTTCAGCAGACGGACCAGCGCGTCGGCGTCGGTCCCGGCGAGCAGGTCGAGGGCGACCAGGGTGGTGTGTTGCGCGGGCGCGGCAGCGACTCCCGGTTGGTGGACGCCGTACGGCGACATCGCGGCGGTGGACGGGGTCGTGGACGGGGCGGTCGGAGCGGGATCGCGCACCAGCGCCGCGGGGGGGGGGGGCGGGCCCGCCCCCCCCCCCCCCCCCCAACCCCACGGACCCGCCCCCCCCACGCGGCCCCCGGTCGGGGG